>DASYCK010000249.1:0-18009 GCA_036500205.1 Polyangia bacterium
GAGGACGAAGCCCGCGACGAAGCCGCCGATGTGCGCCCAGACGGCCACCCCCGTCGACTCCGTCCGCATCTTCGAGAGCTGGGGCAGGCCGGTGACGATCTGCAGCCCGATCCACCACAGCAGCGTCGCCCACGCCGGGACCGAGATGACGCGAATGAAGATGAACAGGAAGAACAGAATGTTGACCCGTACCCGCGGGTAGAGAAGCAGGTAGGCCCCGAGCACGCCCGAGATCGCGCCCGACGCCCCGACCACCGGGATCGGCGACGCCGGATCGATCAGGATCTGCGCGAGAGCCGCGACCACGCCGCACAGCAGATAGAAGATCAGGAAGCGCCCTCGCCCCATCACGTCCTCGACGTTGTTCCCGAAGATCCACAGGAACAGACCGTTGCCCAGGATGTGGCCCCAGCTTCCGTGCAGGAACATCGAGGTGAGGGGCGTCAGGATGTTGCGCGGATCATTGTCGACCACGCAGACGGAGCCCTGCCCGAGCGGCACACCCAGCCCCAGCGGAGCGCGGTGCGTGAGCTCGCCCGGGACCATGCCCCAGTCGCAGGTGGTGGCCGCCAGCGCCGCCGAGTCGAAGCCGGCGCGCTGAACGAAGATCCAGACCGCGCCCATCACCAGCAGCAGCGCCACAGTGACCACCGGAAACCGCAAGGTCGGGTTGTCGTCGCTGATGGGGATCATCGCGCGATTCCGGTCCCCACGGCGGCGAAGGCCAGGCCCACCGCCTCGGCGGCGCTGGAAGCGCGAGTGACGTTGGGGACGACCCCCTCGATCTCGAACCGCCAGGACCCGACCAGCACGACCGGCTTTTGCGCCTTCAGGGCAAGCGCGATCTCGGACAGCGTGCCGAAGCCGCCACCGATGGCGATGATGGCGTCGCTGGCGCAGATGTTCACCCAGTTACGCCCCTCGCCGAGGCCGGTGAACAGCGCGAGGTCGATGTGCGCGTTCGGGGGCGACTCACGCTGGCTGCTGCCGGGGAGGACGCCGATGGTCAGCCCTCCTCCCGCCTTCGCCCCCTCCGCGGCCGCCTCCATGACCCCGCCCCGGCCGCCACACAGCAGCACGGCCCCCCGCTCGGCGATGCCGCGACCCACGCTGCGCGCCAGCGTGGCCGTCTCGGGATCGCAGGCCGCTGGCCCCATCACGCCGATGACGATCTTATGTGTCCTGGCGGCCATGTCCGGTCGAGTCGTCGCAGCATACCAGCCCCGAAACGAACACGGGGCCGGGGTTGAATTTCAACCGCGGCCCCGTTTCGGCAAATGAATTTCGAACCGGCGCCCCCGGGCGGCGCCGCAATGCGTGCTCGGCCTAGAAGAAGATGGCCTGCGCGCCCAGCTGAATCGAGTTGTAGGTCACCGCGGAACCGCTGACCGGATCGGTACCGGCCCGCGTGTGGCTGTAGGTCGCAATCAAGCGCAGAGCAGGGCCCTTGATCAAGTACGACACGGCAGCATCCAGATTCCAAGGATTCGTTCCCATGCCAGACTTCACCTTCTCCCACTGGTAACGGACCATGGGCTGGATGTTGCCGACCCCGATGGTCGGGGTCGCATAGGCCAGGAGCCCGAACATCGAGTCACTGATCCCGCCGTCTAGCACGTTGAAGTGATAGTACGCGCCCTCGGCGGTGAACCAACCGCCGCCGGGGATCTTCTTCTCCACCAACAGGTCGGCGTTGAACTCGGCCCAGTCCTTGTCGGCGGTCGCGCTGGCGCTGCCGTGCTTCTGGAACTGACCGCCCACACCGATCGAGAGCAGATCCTTGTCGCCGAAGTAGCTGGCGTTGCCCCAGAAACCGGGCTCCGCGTCCCAGAGCGCCAACCGCACCCGACCCGAGTAGAGGGGGCTGGTGGCGACGTCGCCG
Organism: Polyangia bacterium; assembly: GCA_036500205.1. Taxonomy (GTDB): domain Bacteria; phylum Myxococcota_A; class Polyangia; order Fen-1088; family Fen-1088; genus DASYCK01. Next base: position 1,883 of record DASYCK010000249.1, read on the forward strand.
TTGTCGAAAACGCCGGCCAGATAGGTCAGCTTTCCGCCCGAGATGTCGCCCCAGATCACGGCGCCGTTGTTACGGCCGGACGGCCCTTCCTTCGGGGCGCTGACGCCCGAGAAGAACCCGGGGTAGTTCCAGGGGATCATGAAGAACGGTCCGGAAGCGTTGGCGCGGTCGACGGGAACGAGCAGGTGGCCAACCCACACGTGGAACTCGTCCATGAAGTCGAACGAGATGATGGCGTCCTCGATCTGAACGGCCGTGGCGGCACCGCTGGAGAAAGTGTTCAAATTCGAGTTCAGATTCAGAGTGACGCCGACCTTCTTATGAATCTTGCCGCCGGCGTGAAGCTCGATGTACTCGGTATCGAAGTGAAGGTCGTTGACCTTGCTCTTGTCCGTTGCGCCCTGGATGGTGGCGCCGACGCGCGTCCAGGCGCCCACGTCGATCGGGGGCAGCACCTCGGGGCGGGTCGCCGCCATGGTCTCGGTGTTCGTGACCGGCTTGGCGGTCGTCTCGACGGCCGGAGTGACGGGCATCGGAGGCGGAGGCGCCATCGCGGGCGGCGGCATCTCGGCCGGAGGCGGCGGAGGAGGCGCATCCATCGGAGGCGGTGGGGCCTCGGGCGGCGTCTGCGCTTGCGCGGCCACGGCCGGCAACAGGAGGAGCAGAGCCAGACCGACAGCCGATCGCATTCCGTTGCGCTTCCGGAAAACCGACTGCTTCACCGACGACTTCCCAGCTGAACCACTCGCGGCGTTGTGTTGAACAGACTCAGTCATTGACTCGCGCATCGGACCTCCTATTGGCACCTTTTCGTTAGCAACACGACGCACCGGGTTGACAACCGGCTATCCCGCCGCAATTTGACGCCGTTGCTACAAACAGCGCCCGATTGCCGTTATTGCAGATTCGCACTTTCACGGTCAACAACCGACATGGACAATTGCGCTCAATTTACCGGCAGGAAATATCAGCTACTGCCAATTGGGTACCTTGCAGGGGCAATGCTTCCGGCAGGGTCGCCGCGCTGTTTCTGCGCCATCAAGGGCATGCTTCCGAAATGTTTCGACCAGAGCACGGACCAGAAACATGTATCGATCATCGCTTCTCCGACGAGACTTCACGCTTTCGACACGAGAACCAGCCCTCGCGATCGCTCGCTCATCTCGATGGGAAGGCGCCCCAGCCTCAAGCGAGCGGCGGCCCAGCCGAGACACCGATCGTCGCAATTTCGCGCGAGTCTATTCGCACCAACACCCTCAAAGCGCGGCTTCACAACGTTGATTGATGGGTTTCAACCAATTCAGACCGTACTCGGCATTCATTGGCATCGCGCTCGCCCCGAGGACCTGGAGCTCTAGGCGCGACCTCCCGTCGACGGCGAGCTCCGGACTGCCAGGACGCGCGTCTTTTTCGCGCGGACGACCGTAACCGCCCGCCGGGCACCCGCGTAGGGATGACGATGCGCGTACATCGGTTTTCGTCCTTGGCTCTCGGAGTGACCCTGGTCGGCGGTGGCGCCACGGCGGGGGCGGCACCGGCTCACCCCGTGCTGGTCGAGCTGTTCACGTCCCAGGGCTGCAGCTCCTGTCCGGCCGCCGATGCGTTCGTGCGGGAGCTCCCCCGGCTGGGACTGGGGCGGGACCGCGTGATTCCGCTGACGTTCCACATCGACTACTGGGACGACCTGGGCTGGAAGGATCCCTTCGCGGCGCCGGAGTTCACCGAGCGGCAGCGCGGCTACGCCAGCTCGGGCCTGCTGGTGTCCCCGCCGGGGGAAGACGGAATCCACGGCTCCTACACGCCGCAGATGATCGTCGGCGGCACGGTTCACTTCTCCGGAGCGCGCCGCGACGTCGCCCTGGCGGAGATCCAGCGCGCCGCCAGCGCTCCCGAGCCGGCCGCCTTGAGCGCCGAGGCGACCATCGACAAGGAGCTCGCCAAGGTGACGGCGCGAATCACGACCGCGGAGCGACCGGCGACGCAGCAGGCCTGGCGGCTGAACGTGGCGCTGGCCCTGAAGGAAGCCCGCACCGACGTCCGGCGCGGCGAGAACTCCGGCGAGACGCTGGCGGAGGCGGCCATCGTCCGCTGGCTCTCACCGCCCATTCCCATCACCAGCGAGGGCGGACCGGTCCATATCGACGTTCCCAAGCCGCGTGGCATCGCCTGGAAGGACGTCGAGCTGGTGGCGTTCGTGCAGGCGAAGACCACCGGACGCGTGATCGCGGCACGCGCGCTCCCCCTCGAGAGCCGTTAGGCCCGCGCCGCATATTTGCGCTGCCGCGGTCCGGGTGTCACAAGACGGTCTCCGCGCCATGGCGAAGAAGACCCAACGCCCCCGCACGGCCCGCCGTGCCTCCGCGCAGGCGGACCGCCGCGCCATCGAGCGGCTCGAGAATCTGGCCACCCAGCTCCCCGGCGGCGCGCCTGCTCACCCGCGGACCGTGGCGTCGGCGTCGGTGATCGAGGTGCTGGCGCGGGCCACGCGCTGCTTGCTGTGCGATGGCGAGCTTGAGCTGCAAGCGCACGTCGCCGAGGAGATGGACCGCGAGAACACCCGGCGCGTCGAGCTGGTGTGCAAGCGATGCCGCGGTCAGCGCCGGCTGTGGTTTCGCATCGAACCGCCCAGCGCCAACTGAGCGCGACGCGGCCGGCGCCTCATCACGAGGGACAAACCCGCCAGCCCGAGCAGCTGCGGCGCGGGCGCCTGGGACCCCGACCCCGGAAGATCGCAGGCGCAGCCCTTGCCGCCGTCGTCGATCTTCGTTCCACCGGTAACGCCACTGCCGGCGCCGCCGCTGCCGTTCGCGCCACCGCTGCCGTTCGCGCCGCCGCTGCCGTTCGCGCCGCCGCTGCCGCTGCCGCCGCTGCTGCTGCCGCCGCTGCCGGTGACGCCGCCGCTGCCACTGCGGCTGCCGCCCGTGCCGGTGGTGGCGCCGCCGCTGCCGGTGACGCCGCCGCTGCCACTGGCGCCCCCCGAACCCGAGGCGGCTCCGGCCGTGCAGTCGGCGTTGCAGCCCGAGCCGCTGACCCCGTTCTGATCGCCCGCGTCGCACACCTCGCCCGTATCCATCTTCCCGTTGCCACAGACGGTGTGCCAGCCGATGTCGCGAAACGCCGCCAGCTCCATCCGCTGGTCGTGGGTCGCCTTGCTGGCGATCTCCGGCTCCATCAGCAGGTCGGGGCGGGCCAGCGGGTCCCAGTGAGACAGCGTCGAGGAGCCGATGATCGGCGTCGAAGCGAACAGATCGGTCCGTCCCATCGTATCGGCGCCGACCCGCTGGTCGGCCGTCGCGCCCAGCATGATGTTCGTGCTGCTGGGCGCGCTGGCCAGGAGCGTCTCGTCGTGGAGCGATACGGCGACCGTGGGAATCGTCACCGGCCCGAAGTCGTGAATCGAGGGGAGAACGCTGACCGCGTACGGCGGATCCGCCATCACCGGATCCTCGATCAACACGCCCACGGCGCCCGCCTGCTGGGCCATGAAGGCCATCTGCACCGGTGGGCAGATCTGGGACGGCGCGAACAGCACGATTCCGCCGGTGACCGAGCTCGTCACCGCGCAGGTCGTGTTCGACAGCTTGCCTATCTTAAGCTGTCCGGAGACGGACCCCGCCGACAGGTACGGTCCGAACTCCGCCTCCGTGACGTGACCGCCCAGGCCCGACACGGTCGGCGTCGCCGCCATCGTGGGCGAGCCCAGGGCCAGGATCTGCGGCATCTGGCGTGCCACGTTGGGGCCGTCCCACACCAGGTGTCGCGCGTTCAGCGCCGACGTCTGGCGCTCGCCGTCCGTCATGTCCTTCCACGATTTGTTGGTGCCGTTGTCGTAGACGTGCTGGGCGAAGGTGTCGAGCTGCCCGTACGGCGCCACGCCGTCGGTGGGGTCAATCACGCTCGCGAAGCCGAGCCCGTGCCCGAACTCGTGCAGCACGACCGCCAGCAGGTCGATGTCGTCACCGGCGTTTCCGTCGAGGCCGTAGTACCAGTTCTGCAGTCCCTGGGAGCAAGAGGAGAGGGCGCCGTTGAACTCCGCCGAGATCTCGGAATCGGGGCTCAGATCGGTTCCCGCCAGCGCGTTCGCCAGCGGAATGGGAATCCAGGTGTTCGGGGGGGCGCCCGGGCTATTCTCGCGCGTGCTGGTGTAACCGGCGTGCCCGAGCATGATCTGGGTCGCGGAGCAGGTCAGCGGACCGAAGCTCGCGTCGACGACGATGGTCGGCACGCTCTCCAGCGCGTCGCCCCACAGCTGCGCGGCCTTCTTGAAGACGTTCATGCTCTGCTCGCCGACGGTGGTCCCCGCGTTGCCGCCCACCGGGGTGGCCGGGGTCGTGTCGTTGAAGCCCTGCCCGGCGGAGTCCATGTTCTTGATGGTGATGGTCGCGGCCCGGGCGACGGAGGCCGAAACCAGCAATGAAACGGTGAGGGCCCCGAGTCTTCCGAGGAAGGCTGCGCTGGCGCTTGACGTCACTGGGCTCTCCGGCGCGCGCGCATCATGCCTTCCAGCATCGTCCTCGTGTCGCCGTCGGGCTTCTGGCAGATCCGCTTGTAGCTTCCATCGGGCTGCCGCTGAAGCATCGCCACGTCACCGACCTTCGGCACCATCACCGACGAACCGTCGGCCAGCTTCGTGATGGTCGGCAAGGTCGTGCTGGCGGGCGGGGGCGGGGAAACGGCGGCTTGCGCGGAGACATCCGTCTCGAGCGCGGAGGGTCGATCGCCTCCACACGCCGACAGCGGCAAGGCAAGGAGAATGGACACGGCAAACCAACGGACACAGGCCATTTTGGGGGTCCTTTTTCAACGCGCGGGAAAGGGCTTCGTCAGGTCGCGCGGGTCAAAACAAGCGGAACCTTTGAAATAGGGTAAACGACCCCCATTCGTCGGATCAAGGGTAGGAAAAAACCCTCATGCGGCGGCCCTGACGGACCAGCCGCCCGCCCCCCAAGGACTACCGAAGCACGGCCACGCGGTCGCCGAACAGTTGCTCGATTCGCGCCAGCAGCTCGTCGTTGGCGGCGACCTTGTGGTCGTCGCCGAGATCGATCACGGTCTCGCTCCGTTGCGGGATCTGCAGCCGCAGCAGCGTCCGGCACGACCCCGGGTGGTCGAGGATCAGCCTCTTGAACGTGACCAGCGTGTCGGGCGTCAGGCTGTCGGCGTTCAGGCGGACGTCGAGCGTGGTGCTCCGTTCGGCGCGCACGGCCGTAAGCAGCCGCGCGTCGTTGAAGCGCAGCCGCTCGCGCGTGGCCTCCCCTTCGCCGAACGGCGCATCGACCGTCCCCGTGACCAGCAACGGATCGTCGCGCGTCAGGATTTCTCGGAAGTCGTTCAGCTTCTTCGAGCCGACCATGAAGTCGATCTGGCCGTGCTGATCCTCCAGCTTGAAGAACGCGTACTTTCCCTCGCCCGACTTCATGGTGCGCTCCTGGAAGTCGACCACCACGCCCGCCAGGGTCACCTCGGCGCGCACGCCCTTCTCCATGCAGTTCGCCGTCGTCGCCGTGGTGAACCGGCGGATCTCGCCGACGAACCGATCCAGCGGATGACCGCTGATGTAGAAGCCGAGGCTCTCCTTCTCGAACGCCAGCACCTCGCGCGGCATCCATTCGTCGGCCTCGGGGTAGCTGTCCTCGCCCGCCCCCGCCTTGCCGTTCGCGGCCGGGCCGCCCCCGCTCCCGCCACCGAATAGCGCCAGCAGGCTGGTCTGACCGCTCTCCTTGTCCCGCTGCGCCGAGGCCGCGCGATCGCTGGCCGGCGCGATGGCCCCGAACAGCCGGGCCCGGCTGATGCGCGCCGATTCGGCCAGTCCGTCGAAGGCACCCGACTTGACCAGCGCCTCGACGACCTTGCGGTTCACCTTGCGGCCGTCGACCCGCTTGCAGAAGTCGAACAGCGAAGTGAACGGCCCCACCTCCTCGCGCGCGGCGCGAATCACCTCGACGGCGCCCTCACCGACGCCCTTGACGGCGCCCAGCCCGAAGCGAATGGCGCCCTCCGTCATCACTGGCGCCGCCTGGGACGCGCCGCCTTCCGCGGCGAGGGCCGCGCCGTTCACCTTGGCGGCGCTGGTCTTGCCGTTGGCCTTCCCGTTCGACGGGCCCGTCCCGGCGGGCAGCTTCGCCAGGGTCACCACGTTGAAGTCGGTGTCGCTCTCGTTGATGTCGGGCCTCAGCACGCGGATGTCGTGCCCCTTGGCCTCGGCGATGAACTTCACGATCGCGTCGGTGTCATCCTTGTCGCAGGTGAGCAGCGCCGCGAAGAACTCGACCGGGAAGTAGTACTTCAGATAGGCGGTCTGGTACGTCAGCATGCCGTAGGCCGCCGAGTGGCTGCGGTTGAAGCCGTAGCCGGCGAACTTCTCCATCAGGTCGAACACGCGCTCGGCGATCCTGGCGTCGATCCCCTTCTCCTTCGCGCCGTCGAGGAAGCCGGCCTTCTCCTTGGCCATGACCTCGGCCTTTTTCTTCCCCATCGCGCGCCGCAACAGATCGGCGCGCCCCAGCGAGTAGCCCGCCAGCGCCGACGAAATCTGCATCACCTGTTCCTGATAGACGATGACGCCGTAGGTGTCCTTGAGGATCGGCTCGAGCAGAGGGTGGTCGTACTCGACCTTCTTGCGTCCGTGCTTGCGGTCGATGAAGTCGTCGACCATGCCGCCTTCCAGCGGGCCGGGCCGGTACAGCGCGCCAGCCGCCACGATGTCCTCGAAGCAGTCGGGCTTCAGCTTCTTCAGCAGCTCGCGGAAGCCGCTCGATTCGAGCTGGAACACGCCGGTCACGTCCGCCATCGTGATCATCTTGTAGACGGCGGCGTCGGCCAGGCCCACCAGCGACAGATCGAGATCGGCCTCGCCCCGCGCGGTCTTCTCGCGGTTGATGAGGTCGAGGGCCGTCTGGATGACCGTCAGCGTCTTCAGCCCCAGGAAGTCGAACTTGACCAGGCCGACCTTCTCGACGCGGTCCTTGTCGTACTGGGTGACGATGCCGTCCTCGCCCGCCGGTCGGAAGCACGGCACGTACTCCCACAGCGGCTGCTCGGCGATGACGATGCCGGCGGCGTGCTTTCCGGCGTGGCGGTTCAAGCCCTCCAGCTTCTTGGCGACGTCCAGCAGCTCGCGATAGGTCGCGTTCTCGTCGTACAGCGCCTTCAGCCGCGGCTCCTGCTCGATGGCCTCGCCGATGGGGGGCGACTTGCCCTGCACCGGCTCGGGCACCAGCTTCGCCACCCGATCGGCGTCGGCGAAGGGAATCGCCATGGCGCGGGCGATGTCGCGCACGCCGCTGCGCGCCTTGATCTGGTGCATGGTGATGATCTGGCCGACGTTGTCCTTGCCGTACTTGTCGGTGACGTACGAGATCACCTGGTCGCGCCGGTTCATGCAGAAGTCGATGTCGAAGTCCGGCATGCTGACCCGCTCGGGGTTGAGGAAGCGCTCGAACAGCAGCTTGTGCTCGATGGGATCGATGTCGGTGATGCGCAGGCAGTAGGCGACGAGCGAGCCTGCCCCCGAACCACGGCCCGGCCCCACCGGAATGCGCATCTCCTTGGCGTAGCGAATGAAGTCCCACACGATGAGGAAGTATCCGGGGAACTGCATCTTCCGGATCACGCCCAGCTCGAGCGCCAGCCGGGCGGCGTAGGCGTCGCCATCGATCTTCTGGCCCCGGCGGTGCGCCTCCTCGATGCGCTTCTTCAGCCCGTCCTCGGCCAGATAGCCGACGTACGTGTCCGAGTCGAAGCCTTCGGGCACCTTGAACTTGGGCAGGTAGGTGTTGCCGAGATCGAACGTCACGTCGCACAGGTCGCCGATGCGCGCCGCGTTCTCCATGGCCTGCGGGATGTGCGAGAAATACGCGTCCATCTCGGCGGGCGTCTTCACGAAGAACGCCTCGTTGCGGTGGTGCAGACGATTGTCGTCGTGGATCGTCTTCTTCTGCTGCACGCACATCAGGATCTCGTGCGCGCGCGCGTCTTCCTTGTTCAGGTAGTGGCAGTCGTTGGTCGCGATCAGCGGAATGCCGGTCCGCTGCGACATCTCGATCAGGTGACCGTTCACCTGCTCCTGCTCCTCCAGGCCGTTCGGCTGCACCTCGAGGAAGAAGTTGCCGCGCCCGAAGATGTCGTCGAACTCGCGCGCGGCGTTCTCGGCCGCCTCGGGCCCGCGCCGCATGCAGGTCTGCGCCACCTCGCCCCCCAGGCAGGCGGACAGGCCGATCAACCCTTCGCTGTGCTCGCGCAACAGCGCCTTGTCGATGCGCGGGTTGTAGTAGAAACCCTGCAAATACCCCATCGAATTGAGGTACGACAGGTTCTTCCAGCCGACGTTGTTCTTCGCCAGCAGGATCAGGTGATTGCTCTTCCGCTCGGTGCGATCGTGGCGGTCGGGCGCGATGTATGTCTCGCAGCCGAAGATCGGCTTCACCCCGTGCTTCTTCGCCGTCTCGTAAAAATCGAGCGCGCCGAACAGGTTGCCGTGATCGGTGATGGCCACCGATTTCATGCCCCGCGCCAGCACCTGCGGGAAAAGATCGTCGAGCCGGATCGCTCCATCGAGCAGGCTGTACTGCGTGTGCAGATGCAGGTGTGTGAACTCGGGCACGCCCATTCGATAGCAGAAATGCGGAGGGGGAGAGCAGCCAAACGAGAGACCAAACCAGAGATAAAGATCAGGTCGACATCACCCCTCGCCTAACCCTCCGAAGATCCAGAACGATCGAGTTGGTATCCACAGCTTTTCCACAGGCGGTGTGCGAGAAGGTGGGCAACAAATCACGTTGACAGCGCCCTTCCACTAGGGCGTGATCCAGGGTGATGAGGGGCTCTCGGTCCGCCGTTCGTGGGGCTTCCCTACACCCCACGTTGTTGTTGATCGTGCTCGGTGGCTGCTCGCTGAACAGGGCGGGGCTGATCAGCACGGAGACGAGTCAAACGAGACCCGACGGTGACGTTCCAGACGACGCCGGCTCCGGCGACCTGATGCCCGGCTCGGGGGGCATCGTGGGGTCCGGCGGAATGGTTGGCCCCGACGCGGGCGTGTCGTCCGGGGGAAACGGGGGGACCGGGACGGGCGGCCAAGGAGAAGGGGGCGCGGTCGGTTCGAGCGGGGGCATGGTCGGCACCGCTACGGGAGGCGCCCCAGGGCTGGGCGGCGGCGCGGGCGCGGGGCTCCGCCCCGGGACCGGCGGACAGGTGAGAACGGGCGGACGCGGAGGCCGCGCGGAAGCCGTCGGCGGGCGCGGCGCCACGGGCGGCATGCCCGCCGCGGGCGGCACCCCCGGAGGCGGCAGCATCGGAGTGGGCGGCGACATGAGCCTGGGCGGCGCCCCAGGCATGGGCGGGCGAGGCGAGCTGGGCGGCGCGTCTGGGGCCGCCGGCGGCGCCGGGGGGGCGGGCGTCCTCGCCTGCGTCAGTTGTCTGGTCAACGGTGGCGTCAGCTGTGATCCCACGACCGGCTGCGTCTTCGACTGCGGCGCGGACTCCTCCTGCGCCGGCGACGTCGTGTGCCCGAAGGGAATTCCCTGCTCGATCATGTGCGGCCCGGACAGCTGCAAGGGGAAGATCGACTGCTCGAAGTCGACGAATTGCGACATCACGTGCGCGATGATGAAATCCTGCGCCGGCCCCATTCAATGCGGCGGGGCGCAGTGCACCGTTCAGTGCATGGGGCAGCAGAGCTGCGCCGCCACGGTCGAAGGCGGGGGCAGCGTCGAACAGCTCACCTGCGCCGGGGCGAACAGCTGCCTCAACGGGGTCGACTGCCATGGGGATCACTGCACGGCCACCTGCTCGGGGCAGGGGTCGTGCAGGGCTGGCGTGAACAGCGACGCCGCGACGGGAACCATCAGCTGCACCGGTCCCAACTCGTGCCCCGCGGGAATTCAGTGTTCGGGGAACTCGTGCACCATGATGTGCACGGGCCAGGGCAGCTGCTCCGGGGGCGTCTGTTGCAACGCCGCGAGCTGCCACTCGACCCCCGCTAATCTCCCTTCGGGCTGCTGACGCCGCCCAGCTTCGCTAGAAGCGGCCCCTAGAAGAACGCCAGATCGTCGATCCAGATGTCGAACACCGGCGAGGCAGGTGGAATGCCGAACTCGAGGGTCATCAGCGCCGTGGTGTCGAGGGCGGGGCGCGGCAGACCAAACGACCGCTGCTGCAGCTGCCCGAAGTCGATGCTGTAGCGCTGCCACACGTTCGTCAGCGTGAACGACGCGCCAAACGAGTCGTAGCAGGCGTTCGGCCCCGAGGTGGGATCCACGGTGCACGTGCCCCCCTCCGGCCGAGACCATTGGTCGCCGACGCCGATGCGGAGCGTGCTGATGGACGTGTCGCCGATCTTCCCCCAGAACGTGAATCCACTGAAGCGCGTGCCGTCGTAGGCGAGCGCGCCGCTGGCGCCCGCGTCGTTGATCCCGTCGCGCAGATCGAAGCCGAAGCCGGCGCCCCAGTCGGTGAAGCCGCTTCCGGTCACGCGCATCGCGTGGGTGCTGACCCCGCACCGCCCGCCGGGAATGACCTCCATCGTGGGCTCGGTCCCTTGCGGGGGATTCAAGGTCCCCTCGGTCGTGTCGTGGTACGTGTACCAGTAGCCGTTGCGGCCGTCGCGCCCGAGGATCATGGCGTTGCCGTCTTCCATGTCATCGAGGTAGTCGAGCGTGCCCGGCTCCGGATCGCCGCACCCCACCGCGGGCGATGCCGCCACGACCTGACCGCCAGCGCCGCCACCGCCGCCGGCACCGCCAGCCCCAGCGGAAGCGGCCGCGTCGCCGCAGCTCGTCTCCGACGTACAACCCATCATCATCATTGCGGCAACGGCGAATGCCAGCGTGCACGCCGACAGCGCGGGCGCGAACGAGGTCCAGCGAGAATCACGATGCGACATGGTTCACCTTCGATTTGACGTTCATTCGTTGAAAAGAGGTCACAGCAGTCCCGCCAGCGGGCCCGTGCACCATTCGTCCTTGCCGAACTTGGTGATGGACACGTCCATCGCTTGCGACATCGACACCAGCAGGTTGTTGTGGGGAAGATCGCCGGTGTACGAGAGGAACCGCCCGGTGCGCAGCGCGCCCCCCGCCTGGCCGGCCAGCACGTACGGCGCCAGCTGCCGGCTGTGGGTGTTCCCCTTGCCGAGCTCGTTGCACCAGAACACCAGCGACGCGTCCAGCAACCGGGTGCCGTCCGTCTCCTGCGCCGTCGCCAGCTTGCCGAGCAGATAGCCGAACTGCGACGCGTACCAGGTGTTGATGCGGGTCAGCTTGTCCTGCGAGGCGGTATCGTCGTCGGGCGTGTGCGACAGATCGTGGTGTGCCGCGGTGATTCCTGGCGACAGCCAGGTGAAGCGCACCAGCGACACCGAGCGCGACCACTGCAGCGACGCCACGCGCGTCAGATCGCAGGCCAGCGCGACGGCCAGGATGTCCATCTGCAGCTTGCCGATCGCGGGAAAGCTGTCGTTGTCGGTCAGGTTCGGCGGCAACGCGGGCGCGCCCGGATCGACGCACGACAGCCCCGGCATCGCCTGCGCGTCGAGGCGGGTCTCGATGTCCCGCAAAGCCGTGGCGTGCTGATCGAGGCGGGCGCGATCGCCGCTGCCCAGCCGGGTGGACACCGACTGCACCTGCCCCAGCACGGCGTCGAGGACACTCTTCCTGCGCGCGCGCAGCGCCGCGAGCTTGTCGGGGCTGGCCCCCTGCATGGCGAACAGACGTTGATAAGCGAGCGCCGGGTTCTCCTCGGGGATGAGCGGCTGGTTCGGACCGCCGTAGACCATGCGCCCCCAGTCGTCCGCGCTCCCCACCTCGACGCCCAGCTCGAGCGACGGCAGGCTGGTGCCCCGGCCGATGGTGGCGGCGATCTGCTGATCGATCGAGATGCCGTTGGCCCATCCGGCGCTCCCCGCGTTCGCGCCCCCCTGGAACGGCCCCGGGTTGAGGCTTTGCCCCGTCAACATCCCGCCGATGCCGTTCTGGTGCCCGTCCCCCCCGCCCCCCTGCTGGTACAGCCCCGCCACCACCACCAGATCGCTCCGGTACGGCTCGAGCGGCGACAGGATGGGCGACAGCGTGAAGCTCGTCTCCGTGCCGGTGGGGACCCAGTTCGGATAGATCGTCCCGTTCGGGGTGAACATCGTCACGAAACGCTTGGGAATGGCGCCCGCGGCGCGCGCGCGCCGCGGATGCATCGCCTCGAGCAGCGGCAGCGCCAGGCCGACTCCCCCGGCCCGCAAGATCGTCCGTCGTGACAGCGGCCTCCGGTCGAGAAAGAAGCTCATGGCAGATCTCCCGCGCGTCGATAACGAAAGGCTTCGGTCTGGGTGAGGGCGATCAACAGCTCGCGTACGTTCCCCTGCGAGGCGACGAACGACGTCGCCAGATCGTGCAGCGAGCAGGCATCGGCGTCGGTCTCGCCGCGGCCGTAGCCGAAGCGGAACCACTGCGTGGCGTAGCAGAGCTGGACGTCGGTGCTCTGCGCCAGCTTGGCGCCCAGCGCGACCGCGCCGTCGAAGTCACCGTCGACGTCGGTGCCGGTCAGGCTGCCGCTGCCGTCGACCGGCTGCCCGCCTTCCATGTCGCGCCAGCGGCCCATGCCATCGTAGTGCTCGAAGCCGAAGCCGATGGGATCGAGCAGCAGGTGGCAGCCGCTGCACTGGGCGCTGCTGGTGTGCTCGTCGAAGCGCTGGCGCGTGGTGAGGCGCGGGTCGAGGTCGGGGGGGCGAATGATGACGTTCTGGGGCGGGGGCGGCGGCGTGGTGCACAGCATCCGCTCGCGCACGAAGCGCCCGCGGTGAACGGGATCGCTCTGGTTCGCCTTGCCGTAGACCGACAGGAACGCCCCCTGGGTGAGAAAGCCGGCGCGCTGGGCCTGCGCTGGCGCGAGCAGGCCGAAGCCTCCCCCGGCCGGGGGCGCCGCCCCGTAGAACGTCGCCAACGTCGCGTCGCCAAAGGTGTAGGGCGCCGTCAGCAGGGCCTTCAACGTCCCCTCGCGGTTCCACACCACCTCGTCGACGAAGCGGTTCGTCTCCTGCGCGAACAGGTCACCGAGCGCTGGCGTGTACAGCGGATAGACGATGGGGTCCTTGTCGATCCCGTCGAGCTTGTCGAGGCCGATCCACTGGGCATGAAACGTCGTGACGATGTCGTGGGCGCGCGCGTCGCCGAGCATGCGGCGCGCCTCGCGCTCGAGATCGCTCGGCGTCACCAGGCGGCCGCCCGCGGCGGCATCGAGCAACGCCCCGTCCGGCATCGAGCCCCACATCAGGTACGACAGCCGCGTGGCCAGCTCGTAGGGGGACAGCACCACCGCGCCGGCGAGATCGGTCGCGGCGCCGGCGCCGAACTCGAGCCGATAGAGGAACTGCGGGCTGGCCAGCAGCACGGCGGTCACGCGCGAGATGCCTTCCCCGAAGCCGACGGCCGCGTTTCCGTCGCTGAAGACCGAGAGCAGCGCCGCCTGTTCGCTGCCGTCGAGGGGGCGGCGCCAGGCCCGCTGGCCAAAGTCCGCCACGAACTGCGCCGCGCAGGCGCTGTCCTGCGCCGCCATCGCGCAGGGCACGTACTGCGACAGGTTCGCCGCAACGACGTCCCCCGCCCGCTCGGCCAGATCCTCGTAGGCGTCGACCAGCAGATCGCTCGTGCTGATCACGTCGGCGTTGTTGTCGAAGCCGAGCGCGCGCTCGCCCGGCGGCAAGCTCGAGGCATCGAGCACGCCGGGACCGAACAGATCATCCACGGTCCGCGCGTACTCGACGCGGGTCAAGCGCCGCAAGGGGGAAGGACCGGGATCATGCGTGGCGCACAAGGGCCCCACCGAAGGGGCCGGCTGCACGTCGGGCGCTTTCCCACCCGCCGAGCACCCCGCCACGAACACCAGCCCCACGCTCCACCGCGTCCACGGTCGAGCGCGGTCACTACTTCCACGAGATGTCGTCCACATAGATGGCTCCTCTCCACGCGCGTCGCGCACCGGTCGAGTGAATCGCCAGCGAAAGTCGGTCCGTCTCGACGACGGACGACGAGCCCCCGTTCGGAAAGGGGAGCGGGTTCGACGAGCCCGGGACGCCCGTCGGATTGTTGATGCCGAAGCGATGCGAGACCGTCCACCACCGCCCCGGACCGAGCTCCGGCACCGCCGGGCTCGAGACCCAGCCCCCTCGCTCGACCGCCGCCAGCTCCGCCGAGAAGCGCGCGTCGGCCGGCCCCTCGACGAAGAAGTGCATCGTCACCGTCTTCCCCGTCAGATCCGTCGCATGCTCGAGCCGCACCAGCACTTGCCCGGTCTCGTCGGCGAATCGCCCGAAGAAGTTCCGCCGGCCACCGTCGTCGAAGGCGGCGTCGACGCGCACTGACGACTCCCCACACCACGAATGCGTGCGGTCGATCCGCGGACGCGAGAACGCCAGCGTGTAGACCCGTGGCACGGAGATGCCGTTGGCCGCGTCCTCGAACGAATACTGGGCCGGCACGGTGACGCAGAACAGCCCGCCGCCCCCGATCGTCAGGCTTTGCGGAACTGGCGCCACCGCGGGAGACGTCTCCGGCGCCGGCGCGATCCGCGGCCCCTCGCCGCGCGCGCGCGACGACCAGCCCGCGCCGTCGAGCGACGGAACCGGCGGCTCGAACAGCTCGGGCAGCTCGATTCTGGTGCGCCCACCTCCACGTTGTCCGCCATCACCTGGAGACGAGAGGGCGACGGCGGAACGCGACCACGATCCGTCGACGATGATCCGCGACGGTGCTGGTGGCGCATGGGGAGCCGCGGTCGTCATCGTGACCGGCGCCCCGGCGACCGCGCCTGAGGGGGCGTCACCGCTCGGCGACAACGTCACACGATGATCGGCGGCGGTGGCCACCAGGCGCTCGCCCGCGTGGAGCTCGACGGCCCCACCGACGGAGGTCCCGGCGATCCGCACCGCGCCCACCCACAGATCGACGACCAGCTTCTCCTCCCGAGGCGACCAGCCCACCGTGAACTCGGTTCCGGTGACCTCCACGACGAAGGGTCCGGCGACGACCGACCAGCGCGCGCCCCGCCGGTGAACCACGGAGAAGCGCGCCTGCCCGCGCTCCAGCGCCAGCACGGCGCCGCGCCCCGTCCGCTCGACGACTCCCAGCTTGGCCCCCGGCTGCAAGGTCACCTCGGTCCCCTCCGAGAACCGCACGCGCGTCGTCTCACCGGAGCCGGACGGACGCGCCTCGACCTGATCACCGACGACACCCGCCTCGCCCGCGACGACGTAGGACACGGGCGCGCGCTCGTCGATCAGCAGCGCGGTCACGGCGCCGACGACAGCCGTCGCCGCCAGCACACCGCACGTCGCGAGCAGACGACTGCGCCAGAGCCGTCGCGCCACCAGCGTCGCGAAGTCCGGCACCGGGGCTGGACCGGGGAGGACCTCGCCCTCCAGCAACAGCGCCGCCCCCCGCTCCATGCGGCGCTGCCTCTGCGAGCCGCCGCTCACGGGCGCTCCTCCACTTCGAGCAGCGCCTGCCCGCCGCGGTTCTTCACCGTGGAGGAACGGTCGAGGTACACGGCGAGCGCGCTGTCCCGTTCGATGATCCGGTTGAGACGGGCCACGGCGCGCGCCAGGCGACGCTTGGCCGTCCCGAACGACAGCGCGTGCGCCTGCGCCACCTCCTCGATCTCCATCTTCTCGAGATAGCGAGCGACGTAGAGCGAGCGATCGAGGGCGCTGGCCCGATCGAGGACGGCGTAGAGACGGCGCATCGCCTCGCGCGCCTCGAGATCTGCCGCGGGAACGGATACGTCGGGCAGCGCGCCCGCGCCGGTCAGTCCGACCCAGCGACGAACCCGCATCCGGCGCGCCTCGTTGCGCGCGACGCCCAGACAGATCCCCGCCAGGAAACCTCTCAACCCGTCGGGGCTGCGCAGCTCGCCGATGCGCCGGAAGAAGCGCACGAAGACCTCCTGGCTCAGATCGAGCGGCTCGGCGCCCGGGCCGAAAAATCGCGCGCAGAGCCGCCTCACCATGGGGCTGAACTCGGACCACGCCAGCGCGTAGGCGCGTTCGTCGCGCGCCTGCAGCGCGCGGATCAGGGCCCCTTCGTCGATGCCCGAACGCCGCGTTTTCTCGGGAACGTTGAGCTTCGATTCAGGCATGCCGGCGA
>DASYCK010000250.1:0-7619 GCA_036500205.1 Polyangia bacterium
GCCTACTTCCAGGCCCTCGATCGGCGCGCCGAGGTGGTGGTGGCGGATCTGGCGGAGGGGCTGCGCACCGAGGCGAACTACCTGCTGACCAGCGCCGCCATCGAGGTGCGCGCGCAGGTGTTCTACCCGCTTTACGATCGCTGCCTGGCAGCGGGACGAGCGGGGTTCTCGGTCGCCGCCATCACGAAGGACGAGGATCGCCACCTGGGCGAGATGAAGGACGGCCTGGCGCGCGTCGTCGGCGACTGGCGCCCCCGGTTGGAGGCGGTGCTCGAGGCCGAGCGGTCGCTGTTCGGCGGCTTCCTCGAGGCCATGGAAGCGGCCATGGTCGTCCAGCGCGCCGCATGACCAGCGGACGTCCGTTCGATCTGGTCATCTTCGATCTGGACGGCACGCTGGCCGACACGCTGCCCGACATCACGGCCGCGCTGAACGCGACGCTGGCGGAAGCGCAGCTCCCCCCGCTGCCCGCCGAGACGGTGGTCAAGTACGTGGGCGACGGCTCGGCGAAGCTGATCGAGCGCGCGCTGCCGCCCGAGCAGGCGGGACGCGACCTGGCGCCCCTGCTGGCGCGATTCCTGGCCCACTATGAAGCCCACCCCTGCGTCGACTCGCACCTGTATCCAGGCGTGGCGGAGATGCTCGACACCTTGGCCGAGGCGAAGATCGGCGCGGCGGTGCTGACCAACAAGCTGGGCACGGTGGCGCGTCGCCTGCTCGACGCGTTACTGCCGGGGCACCCGTTCGTGGCGATCGTCGGCGATGGCGACGGCTTTCCCCGTAAGCCGGATCCGGCCGCCGCGCTAGCGCTCATGGCGCGGGTGGGGGCGACGCCGGCGCGCACCGCCGTCGTCGGCGACGGCCTCCCCGACGTGCGGATGGGGCGGGCGCTTGCAGCGACGGCCATCGCCGCCGCCTGGGGCTACGTCCCGCGGGAGCAGTTGGTCGGGGAATCGCCGACCGGGATTGCCGCTTCGCCCACCGAGGCGCTGCGCCTGCTCGTCGGCGCATAAAAAAACGCCGCCGAGGGGTCCTCGACGGCGTTTTGGTCGGTTGGTTGTGATTGCTACGCGCGCGCGGTCGCTTCGCTGGTGATGACGGCGTCGGGCCCGGGGACCACGACCTGGACCGACTCCAGCGCCACGGCCAGCACGTCGTCCATCTTCTTCGCGAACCCGATCTCCATCTCGGCGCGGACGGTGTCCGGGATGTCCACGATGTCCTTGCGATTGCGCTCGGGCAACATCACCCGCTTGATGCCGGCCCGGTGGGCGGCCAGCACCTTCTCCTTGATGCCACCGACCGGCAGCACCGTTCCCCGCAACGTGATCTCGCCGGTCATGGCGAAGTCACCGCGCACCCTGCGTCCGGTCAGCAGCGACACCAGCGCCACCGTCATGGCCACGCCCGCCGACGGTCCGTCCTTCGAGACGCCTCCCGCCGGAACGTGCACGTGGATGTCCGACTTCTCGAACTCGACGGTGATGCCCAGGTCATCGGCGTGCGTGCGCACCCAGGACATGGCGGCCCGCGCCGACTCCTTCATGACGTCGCCCAGCTGGCCGGTCAGGATGAGGCTCCCCTTGCCCGGCATCAGCGACGCCTCGATGAAGAGGATGTCGCCGCCCGTCGGGGTCCAGGCCAGACCCGTAGCCACACCCGGGATCTCGGTTCGTTCGGCCGCTTCGGAGTAGTACTTCTGCGGGCCGAGGATCTCCGCGACCGTCTCGGGGGTCAGCGTCGGGTCGTACGTCTGCCCCTCCGCGATCTTCACCGCGATGGCGCGGATGACGTTCGCGACCTCGCGTTCCAGGTTTCGAACGCCCGCCTCCCGGGTGTACTGCTCGACGACCACCGTCAGGGCATCGGCGGGCAGCTTGATCTGTTCGTCCGTCAGCCCGTGCTCGGCGATCTGCTTGGGGACCAGGTGCCGCTGCGCGATCTGGAGCTTCTCTTCCCGCGTGTAACCGGGGATCTCCAGGACCTCCATACGATCGAGCAAGGCAGGCGGGATGGGATCCAGCATGTTCGCCGTGGCGATGAAGATGACGTTCGACAGGTCGAAGTTCGCCTCGAGATAGTGATCGGAGAACGTCGAGTTCTGTTCGGGATCGAGCACCTCGAGCAGGGCGGCCGAGGGGTCGCCCCGGAAGTCCGAGCCGAGCTTGTCGATCTCGTCGAGCATGAAGACGGGGTTCTTCGTGCCCACGCGACGCATGCCCTGGATGATGCGGCCGGGGAGGGCGCCGATGTACGTGCGGCGGTGGCCGCGAATCTCGGCCTCGTCACGCACGCCGCCGAGCGACATGCGCACGAACTCGCGGCCCAGCGACCGCGCGATCGACTTGCCCAGCGACGTCTTGCCGACGCCCGGGGGACCCGCGAGACAGAGGATCGGGCCTCGCTTGCCCGGCGCCAGCTTTCGCACCGCCAGGTACTCGAGGATGCGCTTCTTCACCTTCTGCAGATCGTAGTGATCGGCGTCGAGGATCTGGCGCGCTTGCTCCAGCTCCAGGCGATCGTCGGTCTGCTTGCTCCACGGCAGCTCGACCAGCCACTCGAGCTAGGTGCGCTGCACCGTGTACTCGGCAGACGACTGCGCCATCTGCTTCAGCCGCTCGAGCTGCTTGCGGGCCGTCTTCTCGACGTCCTCGGGCATCTTGGCGGCCTTGATCTTCTCCTCGAAGACCTCGAGGTCGCTCGAATCCTCGCCCTCGCCCAGCTCGTCCTGGATGGCCTTCAGTTTCTGGCGCAGGACCGCCTCGCGCTGGTGCTTCGAGAACTCCTCGCGCACCTGCGAATCGATCTTCTGCTTCACCTTGATGAGCTCGACCTTGCGCTGCAACAGCACCAGCAGGCGGCGCAGACGCTCGGCGACGTCGGCCTCGACCAGCAGCGACGCCCGCTCCTCGGGCGACAGGTCGACGGTCGCGGCGACGATGTCACCGAGGCGCGCCGGATCCTTGTGCTGGTCCAGCACCTGCGCCGTCTCGTCCGGGATGTCGGGCGAGATGGCGATCAGCTGTTTGGCCACGTCGTACACGGCCATGCCCAGGCCGTCGATCTCGATGGGATCCTTGCGGATCTCCGTCAACGGATCGAACTGGGCCAGCAGGTAGGGCTTCTCTTGCGGGAATCCGACCACGCGGCGCCGCTCGAGGCCGCGCAACACGGCGGTGACGCGGTTCTCCGCCGCCTTGACGATGCGGACGACCTCGCCCTCGACGCAGATCGTGTAGAGGTCGGCGCCGGAAGGCTCCTCGATGTCGGCGTCCTTCTGCGTGCCGACGAGCAGGTGTGCCCCCTTGCCCCCCAGCGCGTCGATGAGACGCAGGGAGCTGGGCCGCCCGATTTCGACGGGCATCACGGCGCCCGGAAACAAAACCAGGTTTCGGAGCGAGAGCAGCGGAAGTGTTCTGGGATTTTCAGTGGTCATCGGGTTCTCCTCGTCCGTCGAGAACGCTTCGGATCGTGATTAGCGCGGCCCTGGTTTTTTATCCAGACGCCGCTTTCGGTTAGGTCAAAAATCGCGCACCGCCGTGCTGCCCGTCTTACGGGCGATCTCCTCGAAGAGACGTCGAAGCTCGGCGTCATCTCCTGCCCCCTTGGGGACCACGACTTCGATCCTGCAAATCTGATCTCCTCGCGTTCCATCGCTTCTTTTGATGCCACGGCCGCGCAAACGTAACTTCGCGCCGCTCGACGTTCCCGCCGGAACCGTCACCGTCACGGGGCCTTCGAGGGTGGGAACCTGAACCTTGGCGCCCAGCGCCGCCTCGGCGATGCTGACAGGCACCGCGAGCTCGATGTCGGACTCGCTGCGCCGCAGATGTTTGTCCGGCGTGACCTCGATATCGAGGTACAGATCGCCAGGCACGCCCCCCTTGCCCGGGGCGGGTGACCCCTTGCCGCCGACGCGCAGGCGGGCGCCGGCCTCCACGCCCGCGGGAATCGAAACCTCGACGGTGGCCCCGGCGCCCGTGCGAATCGAACGGCGCGTGCCCAGCGCCGCCTCGGCGAACGTCACCTCCAGGCTGCCCGCCACGTCCGACCCCCGCGCAGGCTGGGAACGGCCGCCCCTTCCAAATGACCCACCACCCCGGCCGCGCGCGTCGCCGAACAGGCTGGCGAACATGTCGCCGATGTCGACGCCGCCCCCCTGACTGAAGTGGACGCCGCCGCGCCCCCCTCCGAAGGTCTGAGCGAAGGTCTCGGGGTCGAACCCCTCGGGCATGCCGTCTGGCCGAACCGGCGCGTTCTTGAGACGGATGTAGGCGGCACGCTTTTCCTTGTCGGAGAGGACATCGTACGCTTCGGCGATCTCCTTGAAGCGCTCCGTCTTCTTCTTGTCGCCCCCCGTCACGTCGGGGTGAAATTCCTTGGCCAGCTTGCGATAGGCCTTCTTGATTTCGGCATCGTCGGCGCTCTCGGACACGCCCAGGATCTTGTAGAGGTCTTTCATTTTGGTGTGGGTGGTCGCCCTATCCCATCATGATACCGCCGCCACGGCCGCTCGGCGCTTCTTGACGAACGTGAATTCGGGGGCATTGGCGTCCCTGTCGACCAAAATCGTGTCGCCGGGGGCGAATTCCCCCTTCAGCAGATGCGCCGCCAGCGGATCCTGGATCCGGCGCATGATGGCCCGCTTGAGCGGCCGCGCCCCGTAGATGGGGTCGTAGCCCTCGTCGCCCAGGAAGCGGAGGGCGTCGCGGGTCAGCTCGATCTCGAGGTCCCGGTCGGCGAGCAGCTTGCGCAACCGACCCAGCTGGATGTCGACGATGCTGTCCAGCTCGAGCCGGGTCAGGCGGTGGAAGACGACGATGTCGTCGATGCGGTTGAGGAACTCGGGCCGGAAGGTCCGGCGCAGCTCGGCCATCATCGCGTCGCTGACGGTCCGGTCCCCCACACCGGCCTTGGGGGCCGCCGGTGACGAGGGGCTGTCGTCCCACGCCTCCGAGGGCAACTGGCTGCCGACGTTGGACGTCATGATGATCACCGTGTTGCGGAAGTCGACGGTGCGCCCCTGGCCATCGGTCAGCCGCCCGTCGTCGAGCAGCTGCAACAGCGTGTTGAAGACGTCCGGGTGCGCCTTCTCGATCTCATCGAACAAGATCACGGCGTAGGGGCGGCGGCGCACCGCCTCGGTCAGCTGACCACCCTCCTCGTAGCCGACGTAGCCCGGAGGGGCGCCGATCAGCCGGGAGACCGCGTGCTTCTCCATGTACTCGGACATGTCGATGCGGACCATGTGCGACTCGTCGTCGAACAGAAAGTTGGCCAGCGAGCGCGCCAGCTCGGTCTTTCCCACGCCGGTGGGGCCGAGGAAGATGAACGAGCCCATGGGACGGTTGGGGTCCTGCAGGCCAGCCCGCGAGCGGCGGACGGCGTTGGCGATGGCCGCCACCGCCTGATCCTGGCCGATCACCCGCTGATGCAGGCGCTCTTCCATGTGGATCAAACGGGCCTGCTCGCTCTCCAGCATCTTGTCGACGGGGATGCCGGTCCACTTCGACACCACGGCGGCGATGTCCTCCTCGGTCACCTCCTCGCGCAGGAAGGAGCCTTGACCCTGGGCCGACTTCAGCTCGGTGTTCTTCAGGGCGAGCTGCTTCTCGAGCTCGGGCGTGCGACCAAAGCGCAGCTCCGCGGCGCGGTTCAGGTCACCGCGTCGCTGGGCCAGCTCGGCTTCGGTGCGGGCCTTGTCGATCTCTTCCTTCACGGTGCGGATGTTGGCGATGATCGCCTTCTCGCGCTGCCAGACGCTCTTCATCCCGTCGACCCGCTCGCGCAGTTCGGCGATCTCCTTAGCGACGACGACGAGCCGCTTCCCGCTCGCTTCGTCTTTCTCCTTGCCCAGCGCCTGCTCTTCGATGGCCAGCGACGTGAGGCGGCGCTCGATGTGGTCGATCGGCTCGGGCAACGAGTCGATCTGCATCTTCAGGCGGCTGGCCGCCTCGTCGACGAGATCGATCGCCTTGTCGGGCAGTTGCCGGCCCGAGATGTAGCGTTCGGACAGCTTCACGGCCGCGACCAGGGCGGCGTCGCGAATGCGGATGCCGTGATGGACCTCGTACCGTTCCTTGAGGCCGCGCAGGATGGCGACCGCGTCGATGATAGAGGGCTCGCCCACGAAGACGGGCTGAAAGCGCCGCTCCAGCGCCTTGTCCTTCTCGATGCGCTTGCGGTACTCGTCGAGCGTGGTGGCGCCGACGCAGCGGAGCTCGCCGCGGGCCAGCGCCGGCTTCAACATGTTCGCCGCGTCGACGGCCCCCTCGGCGCCGCCCGCGCCCACGAGGGTATGCAGTTCGTCGATGAACAGGATGATGCGCCCCTCGGCGGCGGCGACCTCCTTCAGGACCGACTTCAGGCGATCCTCGAACTCGCCGCGGTACTTGGTTCCCGCGATGAGGGCGCCCAGGTCGAGCGACAAGATCTTCTTGTCTTTCAGCGATTCCGGGACGTCACCGGCGGCGATGCGCTGGGCGATCCCCTCGACGACGGCGGTCTTGCCGACGCCGGGCTCGCCGATGAGCACCGGGTTGTTCTTCGTGCGGCGCGACAGCACCTGCATCGAGCGCCGGATCTCCTCGTCGCGGCCGATGACCGGATCCAGCTTGCCGTTGCGGGCCTGTTCGGTCAGGTCGCGGGTGTACTTGGAGAGCGATTGATAGCGCCCCTCGGCCTCGGGATCGGTGACCCGCTCGGTCCCCCGAACCTCGGCCAGGGCGGTCAACAGCGCGCTCTCCTTCACCCCGGCGTCCTTGAGGGCGCGGGTCGCCGCGCCATGGTTCCCCCCGACGAGCGCGAGCAGCAGGTGTTCGCTGGAGGTGTACTCGTCCTTGAAATCTTTGGACCGCTTCTCGGCGTCCTGGATCAGGTCCTTCAGGCGCCGCCCCATGTAAATCTCGGCGGAGGCCCCCTTCACCTGGGGCTGTTCGTCGAGCGCCCGCGTGACCTCTTGATGAAGGGCTTCGATGGGGACGCCCATCTTGCGCAGCAGCGCCGCGGCGATGCCCTGTTCCTGCGTCAACAGCGCGGAAAGGACATGTTCGGGCGTCAGCTCCTGGTGGTTTCGCTGCTCGGCGAGGTCATTCGCCGAGCGCAAGGCCTCCTGGGCCTTCACAGTCATCTTGTCGAGTCGCATACGTCCTTATCCTCCGCGGTGTGACGTAAGCACCCTGAGTTGCTCGACAAGTCGTGTTGTGGGTTGACTACGGGGTGGTCGCGGCCAGCTTGGCGTGCGCGAGCGCCGTGGCGCGCAGCTCGTGGCCCGTCTTTCCCGCGCCCAGCTGCCCGCGGAGCTTGGCGCCGTGCCCGGCGCCCACGATGTCGCGCAGGTAGGCCTCGTACTGAAAGGTGTCGGAGTGCTGCTCGGTGTGGCATCCCAGACAGACGGTCTCGGGCGTCTGGCGCTTGATGGCCAGCGGCTGTTCGTTCCCTTCGCCCGCCACGTGGAGGGATCCCGGACCATGGCAGGTCTCGCACTGCACCGATTCCAGCCGCTTCGTGAAGCCGAGGCTGGAGCCGCCCACCTGTCCGAAGCCGGTGACGTGGCAGCCGATGCACTTGTAGTCGGCCTGCTTGCCTCCGTCGACGAGCGTCTTCCACGCCTGCGCGTG
>DASYCK010000251.1:0-15950 GCA_036500205.1 Polyangia bacterium
GGGATCCCGCACCACGCGGCGCGCGGCTATCTGACGAAGCTGACCGACCTCGGTCACCGCATCGCCATCTGCGAGCAGCTCGAGGATCCCAGGGCGGTGCGGGGCATCGTCCGCCGCGACGTGGTCCGCGTCGTCACCCCCGGCGTGATCCTCGACGAGGAGTCGCTCGATCCGCGGCGCCCCTGTTACGTGTCGGCTGTCGCCGGCGACGCGCGCCGGGGCTTCGGCCTGGCGTTCCTGGACGTCACCACGGGGAGCTTTCGCGCCACCGAGGCGGCGACGGTCGAGGCGCTGTGCGACGAGCTGGCGCGCGCCGAGCCGAGCGAGCTGCTGGTGAAGCGGGGCGATCGCGAGCTGGCCACGGCGATCCGGCGCGCCTACCCCCGGCTCCCCCAGACCGAGCTCAAGGACGGCGAAGGGGACGCGGCGGCGGGTCTGCGCGCACTGCAAGGCGCGCTCGGCGCCGCCTGGGACCCGAACATCCTGACCCGGAGCCCGGTGGCGGCGCTCGCGGCCGCTGACGTGCTCCGTTACGCCCGCGATACGCAGCCCACGGCGCCGCTCCCCGTCACGCGCCTCGACGTCTTCCAGGCGTCGGAGTTCCTGGTCATCGACAACCAGGCCCGGGCCCACCTCGAGCTGACGGAGACGCTGCTCGACCGCCGCCGCCAGGGCGCCCTCATCGACGGAATAGACGAGACCCGCTCGGCGATGGGGGGGCGGCTGCTGCGGCGCTGGCTGCTGTTCCCGCTGGTCGACATCGCGGCGATCCGGCGCCGCCACGACGCCGTGGAGCGGCTGGTGGCCGCCCACGCGGCGCGAGACGACGCGCGCAAGGCGCTGTCGCACACGGGCGATCTGGAACGACTGGCGGCGCGGGCCCGCCTGGGGGTCGCCACGCCGCGCGATCTGGCGGCGCTGGGGACCGGGCTGGGGCGGCTGCCGGCGCTGGCGGAGGCGCTGCGCGGCGCGGCCGAGAGCGAGATCGCGGCGAGCGATCCCGAGAACCTGGCGTCACTCGGGGAGGACCTCGCCCCGGACCTCGCGCACCGGATCACCGCCACCCTGCGCGATGACTCGCCCGCCGCCACCAAGGAGGGGGGCTTCGTGCGGGCGGGCGTGTCGGCCGAGCTGGACGAGCTGCAGGCGATCGCCACGGGGGGGCGCGACGGCCTGAGCGCCATCGAGCTGCGCGAGCGCGAGCGGACCGGCATCTCGTCGCTGAAGATCAAGTACAACAGCGTCTTCGGCTACTACATCGAGGTCACGCGCTCGCACCTGGGGCGCGTGCCCGACGACTACGTGCGGAAGCAGACGGTGGCGAACGCCGAGCGCTTCGTCACCACGGAGCTCGCCGACTACGAGTCGAAGATCCTGAACGCCGACGAGCGGCGCATCGCGCTCGAGCTGGAGATCTTCACGGCGCTGCGCAACGAGGTGGCGGGGCAGTCCGAGCGGCTGCTGACCCTGGCGGCGCGGGTGGCGACCGTAGACGTGCTGGCGGCGCTGGCCGAGGTGGCGCACCGGGGGGGCTACTGCCGTCCCGAGGTCGACGACTCGGGGCTGATCGAGATCTCCGACGGGCGGCACCCGGTCGTCGAACGGCTGGCCGCGCCCGGGGGCTTCGTCCCCAACGACGTGCGCCTCGATCCCACGCAGGAGCAGATCCTGATCGTGACCGGGCCGAACATGGCCGGGAAGTCGACGCTGATCCGGCAGGTGGCGTTGACGGTGGTGCTGGCCCAGATGGGCAGCTTCGTCCCGGCGCGCGCCGCTCGGCTCGGCGTGTGCGATCGTGTGTTCACGCGCGTGGGGGCCGGCGACGATCTGGCCCGCGGCGAGTCGACGTTCCTGGTGGAGATGCGTGAGACCGCGCACATCCTGCGGTACGCGACGGCGCGCAGCCTGATCATCCTCGATGAGATCGGCCGTGGCACCTCGACCTACGACGGTGTGTCGATCGCCTGGGCGGTCGCCGAACACCTTCACGACAGCGTCGGAGCCAAGACCCTGTTCGCCACGCACTATCACGAGCTGTGCGCCTTGACCGAGACGCACCCGCGCGTGCGCAACGTGTGCGTGGCGGCCCGCGAATGGGAAGGGGGCGTCGTCTTCCTGCGCAAGCTGCAGCCGGGCGGCGCCAGCCGCTCCTTCGGGATCGAGGTGGCCAAGATCGCCGGGCTACCGCCCGGCGTCCTGGCGCGCGCGCGCGGGATCCTCGCCTCGCTGGAGGCGGGCGCGACGGGCGCGCCGACCGACGGTCCTCGGCCGGCGGTACCGGCGGAGCCACAGGCGTCGCAGATGGGAATTCGTTTTCCCGCCCCGTCGTCCGAGGCGCCTCCGCCACGCGAGGTCGCCGAGATCATCGCGCGCCTCCGCGCCGTCGATCCCGATGACCTCACGCCGCGCCAGGCACTGGACCTGCTCGCCGAATTCAAAAAGAAGTTGACCTGATCCGAACCGGATTCAGGATGAATGCGGAGCCGGAAGTGCCGAAGCCGTCGTCTTTTCGCATGCGCGTGCGCACGTGTCCCCGTTGGTGGCTCACGCTGGGATTGCTGAGCGTGATGGGCGCGCCGCTGCTGGTCGCGTCACCCCTCCAGGCCGCGACGGTGAAGGCCAAGCCGCGCGCCGACAGACCCCGAAAGGCTCCCCCGCAGCCGCGCAACGGGCCCGTCGAGCTGTTCGCCGTGAACGGCAAGGAGACGCTGATGCTGCGGCTGCGCGACGACAAGGGGCGGCCCCTGCGCGGCGTGCAGAAGCGATTCGATCATTTTCTGCGCTGTCACCACACCAACGTGCAGCACCCGATGAACCCACGCCTCGTCCGCCTCATGTACCAGGTGGGACGTCATTACCCAGGGCGGCGGGTCGAGGTCGTCTCCGGCTACCGGCACCCGTCGGTGGCGAAGAACCCGCGCAGCCCCCACATGCAGGGGCTGGCGTGCGACTTCCGCATCGCCGGCGTGCGGAACCAGGATCTGCGCGACTATCTCCGTCGCGGCTACGAGAAGGTGGGCGTCGGCTACTACCCCAATTCTTCGTTCGTGCACCTCGACGTCCGCAAGGATCACTCGGCCTTCTGGATCGACTATTCGGGTCCGGGCGAGCGCGCGAGCTACTCCGAGAATCCGTCGGCCGACCTGAAGACCGGCCGGGCCGACAGCTACAAGCCGACGAAGATCGATCAGAGCTGGGCCGAGAGCGCCGACGACACCGGTGGCGATGACGACGGCCCTCCGGCGGGGACGCACGCCGCGGCTGCCGCCATCGAGGCAGCCAAGGACGACGGCAAGCAGAAGACCGAGGAAGCCCCGGTCCCCCCGATGGCCCCGGCCGAACGAGGAGAGCGGCCGGGAGCCGGGGGAACGCGGCCGGGGGCCGGAACAGTGAAGGATCCGGCCGTCGGCTCCGTCGCAAAGGAGTGAGCAAATCGGGCTTAGCAGTCTTCGCGATCCCGGTTTCTGTGTTAACTTCTGCCGCGTTTTGCCCCACGACGTGCACCGACGGAGGCCTTCATGAGGAGCCCGAGAATCATCCTGTTCGCGATGGCGATCGCCCTTGGAATCACCGCCCCCCAAATGGCCTGGGCCAAGAAGGCCAAGGGTGGAAAAGGCGGCGGCTCGGGCGCCACGCCGCCCGCCGCCGAGCTGGCGAAGCTGAAGGCGATTCGCCTGGGCGACCCGAAGGCGGGCCTGTTCACGTGGGGAATGAATCCGGACGATGTCTTCGCCAAGGCGAAGTCGGGCATCGAGGCGCGTTACCAGGATCGCATCGACGGCGCCAAGGCCGATCCGGGCAAGCAGCAGCGCATCCGTGACGAGCGCGAGAAGGAAATCAAGGCCGTGAAGGCCAGCTTCACGAAGTTCGAGGGCCAGAAGAGCGGCTGGGACGTCTCGATCATCGGCTCGGAGTTCATGCAGAACAACGGCGAGGCGGTCATCCAGATCAAGGAAGACGTCTGGACCCGCTATTTCTTCTTCTTCGAAGATCAGCTCTACAAGATGTACCTGGCGTTCAACAAGGACGTCATCGGCGACAAGTCGTTCCGCGACTTCGGCAAGGAGATGGCGGCGAAGTACGGCAACCCGCGCGAGGTTTACCGGGACGAGAAGCAGAAGGGCGGCATGAAGCGCGTGCTCGATCACTTCGAGTGGGCGGTCAGCGGCACCGACGCGCTGAAGCTGGTCGATCGCTCGGAGTTCTACGGGGTCTATTGCCTCATCCTGTCGAACGCGCAGACGACGGAGAGCGTCATGTCGAAGCGCAAGATCACGAACCCCGGCACGGTGCAGAAGGACGCGCTGGTCGAGGCGGTCGTGAACGACAAGGAGTCGGCCAACGACAGCAACGAGGACATCATCGACCGGGTCACCGGCCATGAGGTAAAGAAGCCGGGCGACGAGATGAAGCACGGCAACATCGTCGTCCCCTCGCCGTCGAGCAGCGGCAGCTCCGCGCCCCCTCCCGCGTCCAAGAGCAAGTCGGACAAGTCCGAGAAGAAGGGCAGCGGCAGCGGCATCGAGCTGTAGTCCCTCCGCTCGCTGGCGCGGCACATCGCCGCTCCGGGTTGCCAGTCGATGAAGGCCTTCGCAGGGTTGTTGTCCTGCGAGGGCCTTTTTCGTTTGCCCTCATCGTCGCGTCGTTCGCCGGCAAGCGGCCGCGGACGGCCGCAGCGCTCACTCACGCCCCCCCGAGCCAGCCCTCCGCCCCCCGCCGCGCCCAACTCCCTACGCTCGTTCCGCCTCACTCCGCCTGACGGAACCGAAACCCGGGGGCGTCTCCGGCGGGCAAAGCCCGCCTCCGATGATCCCATCTCACTGGGCAGGCCTCTCCAGAGGCCAATTCGCGTCACTAGAACGAGCGAAGCGAGTGGGTTCACTGACGGGAGGCACGGCTTTGCCGCGCCGGCCCCAACTTCAAGCAATCCCTCTACGTCGCAGATTGTGCCGCGGCGCCAGAACGAGCGGAGCGAGTGGGTTCACTGACGGGAGGCCCGGCTTAGCCTGGCCGGCCCACCTAAGAAAAGGCTCCGAGGTTTTGGCGGTATCGTAGGGGGGCAACGCCCCCCTGCGTGCCTTTAGAACGGCGCGAAGACGTCGGGGCGGCTGGCCGCCTTGTTGATGCCTTCGAAGAGCTGCTTCTGGGTGCCGTTCAGGCGGGCCAGGAGGAGGCGCATGTTGTTCACGCGTTGCTTGTAGGACTCGGCGCGCACGGAGTCGGGCGAGCCCGACATGACGGCGTCCATCAGGTCGGTCGGCTTGATGGGAATCATGCCGTCCGGCTTGAGGCCGACCTTGCGCGTGAACGCCTTGCCACCGGTCTGGATGCGGATGTTGAACCCTTCCAGCTTGTCGGCGGCGCAGGTGGCCGTGCCGTCCTTGCAGACCTGCTCGCCCACTTCGACCAGGTTGGCGACCGGCACCTTGGCCGACGTGTCGAACACGACGCCGTAGTTCTTGGTCTGCTTGGTCGCGTCCTTCTCGGCGAAGGCCTTCAGGACGGCGGCGTCGTTGTCCGTCTTGCGCAGATGACGCTCGACCTCGCCGTAAAGGGCGATGGTGTCGTAGTAGTAGTTGAACAGGTGATCGACGACCACGTCCTCGAGGCGGTAGTAGTCGACGCGGAAGATCTTGCCCGTGTCGGGGCGCGGGTCGAGCTTCACCTGCTTCAGGTCTTCCAGCAGCTTCGGATCGTAGGTGGTCGCTTCCTTCTTCGCCGCACCCAGCCGCTGCTGGCTCGCCGCGAAGGCGCCGCCGATCTGGTTCAGCGTCTTCTGCATGCCTTCGAGCTCGGCCTTGACGACCTTGGCGGCCCGGTTCGCCGTGTTCATGTTGGCGCGACCGACGCTCGAGATACCGAGGCCGGCGCCCAGCGCGAAGGCGGCGATGCCGACGACGAAGGAGGCGACGATGACGGCCTTGCCGCCGCCGCTCTTCATCTTCTCCACGGGGATTCCGTCATCGATGCTGCGCAGGTCGAAGCGTCCCTGCTGGGGCTTCATCCCCGCGTACGGATCGAGGGCGGGGGCCGCGGCGTGCATCGGGGCAGCCTGGGGCGCTGCGACGGGACGCGCGACCTGACCAGGGAATCCCGCGCCCTGTCCTGGAAATCCAGGAGCTGGACCTCGGGCCGACGGCGCCGCTTGAGGAACCCCCATCGGGGCCTGGGCCGGCATGGGAGCCTGGCCCGGCATCCCTGCGTCGGGCCGTTTGAGACCCAGGCGGGCCTTCAAATCACTGATGTCTTTGGTCGGGGCGGCGCCAGGCTTCTTCGGTTGTTCCACGGGTCTCCTCCGGCGGGGTTCGATCGCGTCCGATCTCTCTTCCGATCTCTCGTGGGGGCAGAGAATCGGGGACCATACTGACGCCATTCCATGGTGTCAAGGTAAGACCAAAACGCCAATCACCTGGAATTGCTGGGGAGAGTTCGTAACGCGCGAATCGGCGCGCCAGAGCGGCTCGCCGCGGAAAATTAGGGGATCGTCACCTCGGATTCGCGCGACCAATTGGTGACCAAATTGGACATATGAACCCGGTCCCCGTCTCTGCCATCCGCCTGTGCATTGTTTCGCGGAGGCGGTGACGCGGGGCGCGAATCGGGTCGTCTCTTGACTCCATGCGCGGACGCCACGATAATTTGGCGCCTTTCGTCTGTAAGCCCTGCTGCAAGCCCCGCCCCAGATGTTCCCGAGGGTGGTCCCGTACGTAGATTTCCCCTACCGATCCCCAAGGAGCAAGCGACATGCACCGAATGAAGATCGGGCTCGTGGCCGCGGCCGTGATTCTGGCTTTGACGATCGCCGAATACACGTTGGTCACCGGACCCTTGAAGGACGCCGTGACCCGCAACGTCGAAGACGAAGTGGGACGGGGACAGCGGTTGCACAGCGAGCTGGCGCGCCTCGAGGCGCTCGATTTCACCAACCTGGTCGCGACGTTGAGCCGCCGCGCCGGGACCGCCGCCGTGTTCGACCGGCCCGATGAGCACGGTCGTCGCCAGGCGGCGTTCGACGAGTGCGAGGCGATCAACAGTCGCCTGGCCGTGCAGCGAAAGGCCGACATCGTCGCCATCGTCGACGCGCAGGGGAAGGTGGTCTCGCGGGATCTGAACGCCGACGCCATGTACGGCGACGACGCGCGGAAGCTGTTTCCCCCGGTCGAGGCGGCCCTGAAGGGGACGGCGGCCCACGGTATCGTCGCCCTGGCGGGCCGGATGGCGCAGGTGGCGGCGGCCCCCGTCATGAAGGCCGACGGCAAGCTGCTGGGCGTGTTGCTGGTGGGCTACGCGATGTCCGCCAAGGATGCGCAGTCCAAGCACGACCAGCTGGGCGCGCACGTCGGCTACCTGTTCAAGGGGCAGGTGCAGACGTCCAGCTTCACCGAGGGGGCGGGGCCGAACGCCAAGGAAGACGGAAACAAGACGCATGCGCTGACGGCCGCCCTGTTCCAGCAGGGCGACAAGCCGGGCGCGCAGGTGCTCGAGAAGGGCCAGGCCTCCGAGCCGTTCCGCGTCACGCTGGATGGGCAGGACTACCTGGCCATCGCGGCGCCTCTCTACCCGCAGGACCACACCGCCGGGTTCGTGATCCTGCAGGCGCGCGCCGACGCCACCGCCAGCGAGACGGGGGCCAAGGTGTTCATCTTCGGTCTGCTGGCGATCCTGGTGGCCGTCGCGGCGGCGGCCATGACGGCGAACCGGTTCATCAAGCCGCTCGACTCGATCGAGCTCGGCGTGGCCGAGATCATCAACGGCAACATCGACTACACCTTCCGC
The DNA here is from genome assembly GCA_036500205.1 of Polyangia bacterium. GTDB lineage: Bacteria > Myxococcota_A > Polyangia > Fen-1088 > Fen-1088 > DASYCK01. The sequence goes on from DASYCK010000251.1 coordinate 7,777, forward strand.
CCCGTGGGCCCCGACTTCGAGGGTCTGTCGAACAGCCTGAACGTCATGCTGGCGCGGCTCCTCGGCCGCGAGGAGCCGAACGAGGACGATGTGGAGGACGACGACGGCGGACAGCGCTGGCAGTCGGACCAGATGGTGATCGACGATCTGGGTGCGGCCGAGGTGACGGGGCGACCCAGCTCCGATCCCGCCGTGACCGCGCTGGCCGCGGAGAGCGACGGCGCGTACTACCCGCGTCTCTACGCCGAGTACCAGGCGGCCATGAAGGCGAGTGGAAAGCCCACCAAGGGGCTGAGCGTGCAGCTGTTCACGGCGAAGCTGCGCCTGCTGGAGGGGGGCCTCAAGCAGAAGTGGAAGTGCAAGCAGGTGCGCTTCCGTCTGGTGAACCAGGGCGGCGAGATCACGCTGCACCCGATCCCGATCTTCTGAGCGTGCCCCGCGCCCGTTTCATGGGGCGGACGTCGGTTTCTTGACTTGGTAGACGCGGGGCGGTTTTGTCTCGTTCGACATGCCACCTGTCTTGACGGGCCTCGATGTGCTTGCGGTGGATGCGGACGTCCGGCGCAAGCTGGCGGGCCGCCGGGTCGGTCTGCTTTGCCACCCCGCCAGCGTCGCTTCCGATCTGGTGCACGCCGTCGATCGTTTTCTGCAGCTGGGGCTCCGGCCCACGCGGCTGTTCGGGCCCGAGCACGGGGTGCGCGGCGACGCGCAGGATATGATCGGCGTTTCCGCCGCGCCCGATTCGCGCACCGGTCTGCCGGTGAGCAGCCTGTATGGCGCGACGTTCGAGTCGCTGACCCCCACCGCGGCTGATCTCGCCGAGATCGACGTGCTGGTGATAGATCTGCAGGACATCGGCAGCCGCTACTACACATACATCTGGACGATGGGCCTGGCGATGAAGGCGGCGGCGGCGGCCGGCGTGGCTGTGATCGTCCTCGATCGGCCGAATCCGATCGGCGGCGTCGCCGTCGAAGGGGGCCCCGTCCAGGCCGGATACGAATCGTTCGTGGGGCTCGGCTCGGTGCCGGTGCGCCACGGGCTGACCATCGCCGAGATGGCGCGTCTGATCGCGGCGGGCCTCGGCTGGGGACCGCCCCCGTTCCACGAGCGTCTCGACCTCGACCTGACGACGATTCCGATGCGGGGGTGGCGGCGCGAGATGGCCTTCGAGGAGACGGGACAGCCGTGGGTGCTGCCTTCGCCGAACATGCCGACCGTCGACACCGCCTACGTGTATCCAGGGCAGTGCCTGTTCGAGGGGACGAACCTCTCCGAGGGGCGGGGCTCGACCCGGCCCTTCGAGATCATCGGCGCCCGCTTCCTCGACGGCCACGGCCTGGCGGCCGCGCTCGACCGCGAGAATCTCCCCGGCGTTTCGTTCCGGCCCCTCACGGTGCGGCCGACGTTCCACAAGTTCGCCGGCGAGCCCTGCGGCGGCATCCAGCTGCACGTGACGGAACGCCGGACCTTTCTTCCCCTGCGCACCGGCATCGCCATCCTGGCGGCGGCGCGCGCGCAGGCGCCGGCGGAGTTCCGCTGGCGCACGGAGCCCTACGAGTTCGTGGCGGACATCCCGGCCATCGATCTGCTGGCGGGGTCGGACGCCGTGCGGGTGGGCGTCGATTCGGGCACGGCGGTCGCCGACATCGTCGCCCCGTTCGCGGCGTTCGAACGGGAATTTGTCGAGCGTCGCGCCCCCGTTCTGCTTTACTGATGACGCATGCGCGTCGCGCTCTTTGGCGGCAGCTTCAATCCCCCGCACGTCGGGCACCAGCTGCTGGCGCTGTACGTGCTCGAGACGGCGAACATCGACGAGCTGTGGTTCGTCCCCACGTTCCAGCACGCGTTTCACAAGACGCTGGAGCCGTTCCCCGATCGCCTGCGGATGTGCGAGCTGGCCGCCGAGGCGCTGGGGCCCCGCGCGCGCGTGTCGGACGTGGAGGCGCGGCTCGGCGGCGAGAGCTGGACGTTGCGAACGGTGCGCAAGTTGCTCGAGGACCATCCGGGAGTGGCCTTCTCGCTGGTCATCGGGTCGGATCTGGTGGGGGAGACCGACGCGTGGCACGGCGTGGCCGAGCTGCGCGCGCTGGTGCCGTTCCTCGTGGTGGCACGGGGCGGTCACCCCGGCGGCCCGCCCTCCGGCTCGGACGCCGTCGCGGCACCGGTGACCATGCCGGAGATCAGCTCGACCACCATCCGGGCCGGGCTGCGGGCGGGGCAGGCGATGGATGCCTGGATCCCCAGGCGGGTCCTCGACTACATCGGCGCGCGTCGATTGTACGGAGGAGAACCCTCGCGTTGATCTCCGTCGGTCCGTCGCCAGCCTCCGCACCGCCTCCGGTGGTGTTCGTCATGGGGGCGGGGGTCGTGGGAACGGCGCTCGCCGCGTGGCTGGTTCGCGCCGGCGTACTGGTGGGGGGGATTCACGGACGTCGAACGGGGCCGTCGGCCGACAATGTGCTCGCGGGCGTGCCGTCGTCGACGGGGGACATCCCGGAGGGGCTGTCGCGCGCGGACGTCGTGCTGGTCGCCGTTCGCGACGAGCGCATTCCCGAGGTGGTGGAGCGCCTCGTGCGCGAGAGCCGTCTGCGCCCGCATCAGGTGTTGCTGCACACGTCGGGGGCGAACGCTTCGGGGGACATCTTGTCGGCCGCGCGGCCCCACGTTCGCGCGCTGGGAACCTTGCACCCGCTGCTGTCGTTCGCCGATCCTCGACTGGCCCTGGAAGGTCGCGCGCCGACCTTCGGGTTGGAAGGGGATGCCGAGGCCCGCCGCGTCGCCGGTCGGTTGGTGACCCTGCTGGGGGCTCGGTCGGTGGTGCTCGAGGCCGAGAATCTACCGCTCTATCACGCGGGCGCGGTGCTGGTGTCCAACTACGTCGTCGCGCTGGCCGAGCTCGCGCGGGGGTTGCTGGTCGAGGCGGGGATCCCGCGGGAGGAGGCGTTGCCGGCGCTGATCCCGCTGATGACGAGCGTCGTGCAGAGCCTGGCGCAGGTCGGTCTGCCCCAGGCGCTGACGGGGCCGGTGGAGCGCGGCGATGTCTCGTCGGTGGAACATCACCTGAAGGCGCTGCGGGAGCGGGCACCGCACGCCCTCGAGCGGTACCGGCTGCTGGGGCGCGACGTCCTGAGCCTCGCCCTCGCCAAGTCGCCGCTCGACGCGGACACGGTGGGGCGTCTCGAGGCGCTCCTCGGGACGGACCGGTAGCCCTTTGCCGGGCCCAGTCGGTCCAGGGTGTGCGTGAGATTCCAATTGAAAGGTCGACGGGGAATGCGGTAGTCCTTCCCGGAACGTCCCTTGGCCCCCAATCAGGAGTATTCGATGTCGCAGCGCCCCCGGTCTGGATTCGGCCTCGCTCGTGTTCTCGTCGGCTTCTCGATGCTGGCGCTATTGCTGGCGGGGGGAACGGCGCGGGCTGCCAAGCCCGAGGACGTCTTCAAGGGCAAGATCATGATCACCAAGGATCGCTTGCCCATGCGGTTCTCCTCGCCGGGCGCCTTCGTGAGCGCCATCCAGTCCAAGAAGACCGACAAGATCTGGCCGACCGAGGAGAACGGGGCCGATCATGGCAAGTGGAACCTCGAGTACGTCGCGTTCTTCGCCCAGCCGCTGAACGACAGCGAGATCCAGATCAAGTTCTATGACATCACGGGGGGCGACAAGAAGTTCATCGCCGGCGATCCGCAGTACACGCGTGAGAAGGGTTCGCGCATCTTCAGCGCCAGCATCGAGCTGGCGAAGCCCGAGTTCGACGTCAACAAGCACTACATGATGACGATCGAGAGCGGCCACCGCGTGATCGCCCTGACGACGTTCTGGCTCCGGGGGAAGGGGGCGAACTACAGCGGCAAGGTCGAGTTCTCGGACGAGGACACGAAAAAGCATTAAAAGGCGGATGAGGGGGCAGGCCCCCTCATCGGCTCCCCCGCCGCCGGCCCACTGCGTTCGTTGTGGCGGACGGGGCGGCGGTTGGGAAGACAGGCGGCGCGGGCGGTCAAGGTGGGGGCCGTTCGGCCGATGATTTGGGTTGCGCGAGGACGTGAAATTCGGCGTCGGGACTTGCGCGATGGGACAAAATGAAGAAATCTGACCACATGCGCAAGCGTTCGAGCCTTGGTTTTGTTGGACTTCTCGGCCTGGTTGGTCTGTTGGGGCCAGCGGCCTGCGACAAGCCCGATGACGGTTTGACGGCCAAATTGTTGGAGGCAAATAGCAAGAACGTCGCTTGCCAAAAGGATCTGGCCGAGGCGAAGTCGAGCGTCGCCAACCTGAAGAAGGAGCTGGCCATCGCCATGGCCAATCCGGGCAAGATTCAGCTGAACGATCCGGAGATCATCGAGCTGGTGGCGAGCGCGCGGAAAGACCGGGGCGCCGGTCCGCTGATCGGGCAGGGGGACCTCAATCCCAAGGAGGCGAGCGCCATCGTCATGCGGGGTGCCCCCGCGCTGCAGCAGTGCTACGAGCGCGCCCTGAAGAAGAACGCCGCGCTACAGATGCGCGCCGGTCTGGGCGTGACCCTGGGGATCACCGTGAAGCCGGTCGGGCAGGTCGAAGGCGTCGAGGTCTCTCCGTCGGTCGACAGCGACATGACGAAATGTATCAAGGCGACCGTCGCCCACTGGAAGTTCCCCACGTTCACCGGGCAGGCCGTCACCATCGAGCAGAAGTTGACCCTCACGCCCAAGACGTAAGTCGGGTCGTGGTCTACCTCGATCACAACGCCACCAGCCCGCTGCGAGAAGGGGTGGGTGAGGCGATGGCGCGTGCGCAGATCGCGCTGCCCGGCAATCCGTCGAGCGTTCACGCGGCTGGTCGGCGCGCCCGCGACGCCATCGAGGTCGCTCGCGCCAAGGTGGCGCGGTTCGTGGGCGCGCTTCGCGAGGAGATCGTGTTCACGTCGGGCGGCACAGAGGGGGACAACCTGGCGATCCGCGGGCTGGCGCGAACGGCGGCCGCCCGCGGGCGGCGACACATCGTGACCTCCGCGCTCGAGCATCCGGCGGTGACGGGGGCGGTGGCGGAGCTCGCCGACGCCGGGTTCACCGTCACGAGGCTTCCGGTGTCCGAGCGCGGGGAGCTCGCCGTCACCGATCTCCAGGCCACGCTGCGCGACGACACCGGGCTGGTGAGCCTGGCGTTCGCGAATCACGAGCTCGGCAACGTGTATCCCATCGCCGCGCTGGCCGCGGTGGCGCATGCGCGGGGCGCCCTGTTCCACACCGACGCCGTTCAGGCGGCCGGCAAGCTCGACCTCGACGTGGCGACGCTGGGCGTGGACGCCGCTACCCTCTCCGCGCACAAGCTGGGCGGACCGAAGGCGGTGGGGGCGCTGTTCGTCCGGCGCGGCCTCGATCTTCCGCCGCTGCTGGCCGGGGGGCACCAGGAGCACGAACGGCGCCCCGGGACCGAGAACGTGGCGGGCATCGTCGGCTTCGGCGTGGCTTGCGAGCTGGCCTCGGCTTCCCGGGAGACGGAGGAGGCCCGCCTCGGCGCGCTCCGCCTGCGCCTGGAGACGGCGCTGCTGCGGATCCCCGGGGCGCGCCTGTTCGGCGTGGGGGAGGCGGGCGCGCGGCTCGCCGGCACGAGCCTGATCGGATTTTCCGACGCCCCCGGCCAGCTCGTCGCCATCGGGCTCGATCTCGAAGGGATCTGTGTCTCGACCGGCGCGGCCTGCACGTCGGGGTCGCTCGAACCTTCGCCGGTGTTGCTGGCGATGGGCCTGGGCGCCAGGGCGGCGGCGGAGGGCGTTCGCATCAGCCTGGGATGGACGACCACGGCCGCCGACGTCGAGGCGCTGGTGGCGGCGGTGCCGGGGATCGTGGCGCGCGTGCGCGCCGCGTCCGGTGACGAGCCTTGGCCCACCGGCGCGGCTGGCGACGGCCGCCCATTGGAGCTGTCGTGAAGACGGGCACGCGCGTCGTCGTCGCCATGTCGGGGGGCGTCGATTCGTCGACGGCCGCCGCGCTGCTGTTCGACGCCGGCCACGACGTGGTCGGCGTCACCTTGAAGCTGACCGACGCCAGCGGCACGGCGGCCAGTATCGGCGGTCGCTGCTGCGGCCCGCGCGACATCGACGACGCGCGCGCCACGGCGGCCCAGCTGGGGTTTCCGCACTACGTCCTCGATCACACCGCCGCGTTCCGGCGCTCCGTGATCGACGACTTCGTGGCCGAGCACAGGCTGGGCCGCACGCCGAACCCCTGCGTGCGCTGCAACGAGAAGCTGAAGTTCGGCCCGCTGCTGCGGTTCGCGCACGCCGTGGGCGCCGCGCGCCTGGCCACCGGTCACTATGCGCGCGTCGAGTCTTCCGGCGACGGGGTGCGGTTGCTGCGGTCGAACGACCGGGACAAGGACCAGTCGTACTTCCTGTTCGGGGTTCCCCACGAGGTCCTGCGCGAGGTGGTGTTTCCCCTCGGCGAACGCACCAAGGACGAGGTGCGGACGATCGCGCGCCGCTTCGGCCTGGTGAACGCCGACAAGCCCGACTCGCAGCAGATCTGCTTCATTCCCGAAGGTGACCACAAGGCGTTCGTCGAGGCGCGGGGGGGCGGCGGCCGGACCGGCGAGGTGGTGGATCAAGCGGGGACGTCGCTCGGCCCCCACGGCGGAACGCATCGGTTCACGATCGGCCAGCGCAAGGGTGTCCCGATGACGAGCGACGGGCAGCGCCGCTTCGTCGTCCGCATCGACGCCGCCACGGGGCGCGTGGTGGTGGGGCCGCGCGACGCGCTCTTGAACCGCACACTGCGCGTCGACGATCTGCGCTGGACCGCCACGCCCCGGCCGCAGAGCTGGCCGCTGCGCTGCGCGGTGCAGATTCGCCACCACGCGAAGGCCACGCCCGCCTGGGTGGCCGCGCCCGACGCGAACGGTTCGCTCGTCGACCTGGACGAGCCGACCTCCGGGATCGCGCCCGGTCAGGCGGCCGTGTTCTACGACGGCGATCAGGTGGTGGGCGGCGGCTGGATCCGCGAAGACGTTCCGAACGGCGCGGTCTGACCCGTCGCCGAGCTCAGTTGCGGCGTCTGGGCGTCGCCGAGCTCAGTTGCGGCGTTTGGGCGTCGCCGAACTGCTCGGGTCGGCGCCTCGGATCGAACGCCCGGATCATGCCGACAAGCCGGTCGAAGTCGACCGGCTTGGTGAGGTGGACGTCGAAACCCGCCTCCTTGCTCGCTTGAACGTCCGACCCCGTGCCGAATCCGCTGAGGGCGATGGCAGGGTGATGTCGCGAGCTGGCCTCCTGCAGCCGACGGATGAGATCCAGGCCGCTGCCATCGGGGAGGCCGAGATCGCTCACGATGACGTCGATCGTCTCGATGTCGACCGCCAGCGCTTCCCTGATGTTCGTGACCTTGCTGACCTCGTACCCTTCGTCGGCGAGCAGGTCGGCCAGCAGATCAGCCGTGTCTTCGTGATCTTCCACGAGGAGAATTCGACACGAATCGGACGACTCCACGGGCGGAGGCATGGGGGCCGGCGTCGGCGCCGCGGCGAGGCCGTCGGCATCAGCCACCGCGGTCGGCTGCTCGAGCACCGGCAACTGAACCACGAAACGCGCGCCCAGGCCCCGTCCGCGGCTGGTGGCGTCGACGCGGCCGCCGTGCAGCTCGGCGATCCCCCGGCAGATCGTCAACCCCAGACCCAGCCCGCTGATGGTTCGGCTGGGGTCGATCTCCAGCTGATTGAACGGTTCGAAGATGCGCGGAACGTTTCCCGACTCGATGCCGATGCCGTCGTCCTCCACCTCGATCATGATGTTCGAGGCGTCGTTCCAGGAACGGATGCGGATCTCCCCCTCCGTCGGGCCGAACTTGATGGCGTTGCTCAGCAGGTTCCCGAACAGCTGCTGCATGCGCACGAGATCGACGCTCACCGACGTCTGCTCGGCCTTCAGCTCGATCCAGATGCTCTGCCGCTTGTTCAACAGCTCGACCCCGAACGATTCGCACGCCGTCCGCACCAGCTCGTGAAGATCGGCGGCGACCCGGTCGGCGGACATTTTTCCCTGGGTTATTCGGGTCACGTCGAGCAGATCGTCGACCAGGCGCGCCTCGATCTGCACGTTGCGAACGATCATGGCGAAGACGTCGCGCAGGTGCGCGGGGAGCTCTCGCTGGTGACGCAACGCCGAAGCCGCCATCAATACCGGCGTCAGCGGCGTGCGCAATTCA
>DASYCK010000252.1:0-3055 GCA_036500205.1 Polyangia bacterium
ATCGGCTCGAAAGAGACCAAGAGGTGGGGCGCAGCCCCACCACGGCTGCCGATGCGTTGGATCGTGACCTTGTAGGTCCGTTCTCCCTCCTGTTCGGAAATGCGGACGTTGCGGTAGACGATTGCCGCCGGCTCCAACATCGCCCGCTTGAGGCCACCGAAGAGAACCATTTTCAACTCGGCGTCCACCAGCTCGAGGACGTCGAGCCCCTGGCGGCCGTCCCGGTGGCGTAGAAACGCGCCCGCGCCGCCGAAGCTGTGAACCAGCTCGGCGCGCTCGTTGACGAGAAGGCTCGGCGGCATGGTCCGCTCGAGAAGCGCGTCGTACGTGCCGAGGAGTTGAGAGAGAGAGTAACGCCCTCCCGCGGGCTGAAATGGCGGCAGCGAGGTGCGGGGGACCACCGGCTGCAACCGTGCGTCGATCGGAATGCGTGCATCCGGCCGCTTCCGGTAGATCCGCCAATGCTTGTCCTGCGTCTCATACCCGACGGCCAGCGGGCCGACCGTCTCGCTGGGCCCGAGGAACAGGAATCCATTTCGAGTGAGCGCGAAGTGAAAGAGCGAGAGGACCTTCTGCTGCGCCGCCGGTTGCAAATAGATGAGGAGGTTGCGGCAGGTCACGAGGTCGACGTGGGTAAAGGGTGCGTCCTTGATGACATTGTGCTGCGCAAAGACGATTCGCTGCCGCAGCTCCGGGACGACCTGGTAGCGCTCTCCGACGCGGGTGAAGTAGCGCGACAGACGCTCCGCCGAGACGCCGGCCAGGGCCTCCTCGCTGTAGACGGCTTGGGCGGCGTGCTCGAGCGACCCGCGGTGCACGTCGGTGGCGAAGATCTTGACGGGCCGCTCACCCAGCTTCGCCATCAGGTCCTCCAGCAAGATGGCCAGCGAATAAGCCTCCTCGCCGGTGGCGCAGCCGGCGACCCAGAGCCGGAGGGGCGCCTGCCGTGGCTCGCGGGTCAGGAGCTCGGGGAGCACCTTGGTCTCCAGGATCTGAAAGGCCTGCTCGTCGCGGAAGAAGCGAGTCACCTCGATCAGAAGGTCGCGATAGAGGACGTCGAGCTCGCTGCGCTCCGACTTCAACCGCCGCACGTATTCGTCGATGTCGGTCGAGCGGGCCAGCGCCAGGCGTCGCTCGATGCGGCGGGTGACGGTGCTCGGTTTGTAGTGGGTGAAGTCGATTCCGTACTCCTCCTGGAGCATCCGGTAGACCTCGACCACGCTCCTGTTGCGGACCTCTGGCTCGCGCTCGGCTTCCGGCGCGCTTCCTCGGCCCACGGCGTGCTCCACCAGGATGCGGGGCATGTCGGACGGCGGGAGGACCCAGTGCGCCACGCCCGATTCGGCTGCTGTCCGGGGCATCCCGTCGAACTGGGCGGTGTCGGCGTCCTGGACGATGACCAGCCCGCCGGCCTGATGCACCTCGCGAATCCCCCGCGATCCGTCGCTCCCGCCGCCCGAAAGGACGATCGCCACCCCGCGTGAGCCGCAGTCCTGGGCCAACGATCGAAAGAAGATGTCGATCGGCAACGTTCGTTCGTGATGGCGCTCTTGCGCGCTCAAGAGCAAGCGCCCCCCGGAGATGATCATCTCGTTCTTGGGCGGGATCAGGTAGACGTGGTCCGCTTCGACGGGCATCCCGTTCTCCACCAGATGAATCGGCAGCGCGGTGTGACGGGCCAGGAGCTCGTCCATCATGCTTTTGAAGTCGGGCGAAAGGTGCTGGATGATGACGAACGCCAAGCCCGTCTGCTGGGGCAGATTGTCGAAGAAGGTCTCGATCGCCTCGAGCCCGCCAGCGGAGGCGCCGATTCCCACGACGTGGGAAGGTGAACGAGGGGGAGATGATCCGGAGGTCAGGTTCGTCCTCGGGCTATCCATTTTCCGGGAGCTTAAGCATTGGCCCCCCGGAGGGAATGGCCCTCCATGCTTGCTTGACCGTTGAGGCTGGATTGCGGATACGGGGCCCTCAACGGTGTTGGAAGACGGCGGCGCCGGCGCTGCGCCGCCACTTGCGGGCCGGCGACGCGACGTTAGATTGTGCCGGGCCGTCGTCTGCCTCGCCGGTCCTCCTCTACGCCATGATGAAATCCCCGCCCAAAAATCGACACGCCGTCGCGTTGGGACGGCTCGGCGGGGAAAAAGGTGGTCCGGCCCGCGCCAGGGCGCTCAGCGCGCGCCGGCGCCGGGAGATCGCCGCACGTGCTGGACGTGCCCGCGCGCGAGGACTTACCGCAGCCGAACGAAAAGAGCTGGCTCGGCGGGCGGCGTTGGCGCGCTGGTCTCAGCGGTCCGAGCCGCAATGATCGGCGCGGGCTCGACTGCCGCGGCGCCGCGCTTCGCGTCCGCTGGCAGATAGCCATCGACCGGGGGCGATCGTGGCGTGGGGCGTCCGAAGGAGCGTCCCCTTCACCCCAGGCACCCGTGGCCTCCAGCTCGCGCCACGACGTCGTCGTGATCGGCGCCGTGATCGCCGGTCTCGAGGCGGCCCGGCGGCTGTCGCGCCAGGGTCTGACGGTGATCGTCCTGGAGGCGCGACCCCGCGTGGGCGGTCGCATCGAGACACACCGCCTCACCGGTTGGCCGGGGCCCATCGAGGCGGGCGCCGAGTTCGTGCATGGGCGGCCCCCGGCGCTGTTGGCGCGGCTTCGAGCCGCCCGGGCCCCGCTGCGCGCGGCGGCGATCAGCCTGGCGGGCGCACTCGGCTTGCAGCCTGGTGCCGTGCTGGCGCAGATCGAGGACGCTCGGCTCTTCGACTGGGCCAGCGATCCTTATGCCCGCGGCGCTTACAGTTGGATCCCGGTCGCCGGGGTCCGCGCGCCCGCCGCTCTGGCCGCGCCGGTCGAAAACCGACTGTTCTTCGCGGGTGAGGCGACGGACGCAGACCATCCGGGCACCGTCCACGGGGCGCTCGCCTCGGGCGTCCGCGCCGCGAAGGAGATCAGCTCCCGCCTTCGACCATAGACATCGACGACAGAGCGAAGCACGAATGAAGGGGCCGAGCTCGCCGACGACGTGTGGACACGTGCCGCCGAGCAAGCGCGGCGGGATAGGGC
>DASYCK010000253.1:0-9641 GCA_036500205.1 Polyangia bacterium
ACCGGGAAGGTGCTCGGGTCGACGCCGCGGCTGTCCTCCGCTTCGGGCGCGGCGTTCGACGAGGCGGGCACGCTGTGGGCGCTGGGCACGGGGGCGGCGTCGGGGCCCGCGCCCGAGATCTTGCCGGCGCGCCAGATCCCCCAGGTCCTCGACGGCTACCCGCCGGGGCCGGGCCGTCACATGCTGCTTTGCATGAGCTGCCTGGCCCATCCCCAGCTGGGCGTCGACGTCGCTGGTGATCTGGTCGTCCTCGCCGCCGTCACGGCGCCGTTCCAGTTCGACGGCGTGAAGTTCCCCGGCGATCTGGTGACGGGCGAGACCTGGGTCCTGCTGCAGGTGCATGACGGTCGTCTGCGCGCCCACCACACGCTGCGCACGACGCGGGCGCGGCTGGCGGTGGCGGGGAACGGTCGCGTGGCGATCGTCGCCACCGGCGTTCGCGCTGAGACCTCGCTGGACGGCCAGGTAAAGGCGGCCAGAAACGAATCCGTCCTGATTCAGTTTCAGCGATGATCGGCGATGCACAACTGACCTGCCGGGGTCTTCGGCTCAGTGATTCCTAGAAAAGAGGTCAAGGGGATGAACGCGAGAACTCAGGCGTAGATGAAGTTCGCCAACCCGAACTACCGCGGTTTTCCGGAGAATGAGCTTTTCGTAACCAGGCTCGCGGGTCTCTGCGCCCTTCCCACCGTGATGGCTGAACTACGCACCATCGGAAAGAGTCGGCATCTCCTCGTCAGGCGATACGACCGCGTGGTCGACGTAGATGGGACAATTCATCGATTGCATCAAGAAGATTTCTGCCAGGCCCTTGGCGTTGCGCCAGCTCGGAAGTACGAACAGGAAGGTGGTCCCCGATTCGACCAGTGTTTCGGCCTCGTCGAGGCCGCATCGGTGGAGCCCGCGCTCGACACGCGCTCATTGCTTCGCTGGCTCGTATTCAACTTGATAGTCGGCAACGCCGACGGGCACGCCAAGAACCTATCGCTCCTGTTCAGCCCGAACGGGGCACGGTTGGCGTCCTTCTACGATCTCCTTTGCACCGCCACATATCCGGCGGTCGCGACCCGACTCGCCATGAGCATCCACGGGAAGGCAGACCCGGGTCAGATCAGCGGAATAGATTGGCGGGCCCTCGCGGCGTCAATAAAGGTGGGCAAGTATCTCGAGAACGTGGTCGTCGAGCTCGTCGAGGAGCTACCCCAGAATGCGCGGCAGCTGTCACGGACGCTCGAGAGCGAATACGGCAGCATTGGTATCGCCGAATCGATCACCAGCGTAATCGGCAAACGCGCGCGACGGACCAAACAGTTGCTGAAGCTTTAGATAGGGCGCGTGCGTGCTTCGGCGGAGGCGTTCGGAGAGACGGCGTTTCCGGTCGGCATCGCCGCGCCTTGCACGAAGGCGCCGTCCAACCAACATCCGGTCACATTCTCCAGTCCTGGGTTCCCAACCTTCGTGAAACTAGAGCCCTTCACGCGTCTCCAGGACCAGCTGACCGTTATCGAATCGGTATCGCACGCTGAACGGCGGATCGGATCCCGGGCACGTGGGCGTGGCGGACGGCCGTCGTCAAGCTGAATGAGGGTCAGCGCGACGCTGCTGGGCGCCTTCGAGTAGGGTCACGTCACCAGCCGGTCGGCACCGTGATGGGCGTGTCCCCCCAGCAGGCAATCGTCCCGTCGGTCCGCACGGCGCAGAAGGCGAGGTCGCCGCCGACGATCTGGGAGAACGACCCGGTGGGCGGCGTGAGGGGAGTCGTGTTGCTCGAACCGCCGTTCCAGCAGGTGAGCGCGCCGCCGCTTTCCACGCCGCAGACGCGCCCGTAATAGTCCACCGCGACGTGGACGAACGATCCCGGCATCACCGACGCCGTCCCGTCCTGCAGGAAACTCACGATGGCTCCGTCTGAGCGCACGGCAGCCACCCGCCGATTGTCATTGGTCGACACCTCGGTGTAGCGAGCCGACGGGAAAGTGGGGAACGCGTACCAGGCAGCGCCGGTGTCGTCCAGCGTGCCCACCGTGTCCTCCGACGCCGAAACGGTCACGAACCTGGGACCAGCAGGGGGCGCGATGATCGGCGCATCGCAGGTCAAGCTGCCGTCGACCGCCAGTCTGCAGCTGCCGTAATTCGAAACGGTGACCGCCTTGAGGCCGGTCCCCAGCGACCGGATGGCTATCGGACCCCAGCAGTTCCCTGTTCCGCTGACATCGACACCACAGAAGGGAGCCTGGTCGGTGGGGGCATTCGACATCGTGAACTGGACGAGATTGGGGGGAAGCCGCGTCAGGGCCGCCGCGTTCACGGTCACGAAGTAGACGTCATTCGCCGAGCCCCAGCAGGCCATCTGGCCACGCTTGATGCCGCAGTAGAAGTCGTAAGCGTTGGCCGCAGCGAGCATGGTGATGGCGACCCCGCCCCCGGCCCCCGCGACGCCGCCCGCGCCGCCCGCGCCACCGCCACCACCCGCGCCACCACCACCCGCGCCCCAGCCACCGCCACCGCCCGAGCCCGCGCCGCCACGACCCGAGCCACCGCCACCGCCCGCGCCGCCGACAAGACCGGCGCCGCCGCCACCGCCTGGGCCACCGCCACCGCCCGGGCCGGCACCGCCCGAGGCGCCGACCATCGTCTCGCCCGCGCCGCCCGCGCCGCCCGCGCCGCCCGCGCCGCCCGCGGCCGCCGCGATCCCGCCAGCACCCCCCGCGCCAGCGGCGCCGCCGCCACCGCCGTGGCCGCCACGAAGCACCGGATCCTTCGAGTTGCAGGCCGCGAGCACAAGACAAGCGGCCACCGCGCCGGACAAATAAGCTCTGCTCATGCGCCCTGAGTGGGCCGCGGAGAAAAACCGGCTCATCTGAATAATCAGAACCCGACACCCAGCGCCGCCGACAGCCAGCCGCCGCTCGCCGCCAGCAGGACGTCGCTGCCCGACAAACCCTGCGCGCCCCGCAGCGCGAAGCCGACCTCGCCCAGGAACGCCAGCGCGACGGACCGCCCGCCTAGCCAGGCACGTACCGAGACGGCCGGTCCGGCCCAGGGGCGCACGACGGCGCTGCCCACGACGCCCGAACCCGGCGGGGGCGTTCCCGCGAAGCGCGCCAGGCCGACCCGACCACCGAGCCCCACCGCGCCGGCCCAGTGAGCGCCGTGGGCTCCCGCTTCCCAGCATCCGCCCAGCGAGGCGAGCTGCTCGTGCGCGTCGCCGAGAGCCGATGAGGCGCCGCCCGCGGCGACCTCGACGTTGCCGGCGAGCCCCCAGACGCCAACCAGCGGGCGCTCGAGATCGAGGCTGGCCCCCCAGGCCAGGAGGCCCGCGCCCGACGAGAACGTCCGCACCCCACCCAGAATCGAGAGCCGCATCGGTGGTGCGGGCGCGATGCTCCGCTCGGACGACGGCGTGACGATCGCGATCGCTGCTGTCGGTTCCAGCGCTCGGGCCGCAACCCGGGCGCGCACGACTGGACTGAGGGCCGCCAGCAGCTCGATGCCCGCGAGCGCCACGGCCCTTGCCGACACATCGTCGGGGAGATCGACGAGGGGCAGCCTTCGGCGGACCATCGCCCGCGCTGGCCCTCCGGTCGCGACGAGCGCGGCGGCCCCTGCTTCGCACGCAACGCCGAGGCGATCAGCGGCGGCCCGCCGTTCCGGCGGCGCGGTCGGCGGCAGCAGCAGGACACCCAGCTCGATCCCGACGATCCGGCGTGTGTCCGCCGCGACCCGCGCACCGCAGCCGCCCACCTCCAGGATGACGGCCCCAGTCTCGGGTGGCCCGGGGGCCGCCTCGGCCGGTGACGCCACGAGACCGAACGCGAGCGTCGCGAAACCGGCGGCGAGCGCGGCCCGGACCGCCCTCATTCCCCGCCGCCGAGTGCCCTCATCGCCTCGACCCGCCGTCCGTCGGGATGCAGGCGCAGATATTCGCGGGCGCGTGCCCGCGCGCGTTCGCGGTCGCCCGCCTTCGCCCACGCCTCCGCCTCGCGCGCGAGCGCGTCCTCCGCCAGCGGCCCGGCGGGCGCGAGCGCCCGTGCCTCGGCGAACGCGGCGGCGGCCGCACCAGGCTGGGCGAGCTCCATGAGCAGCACCCGCCCCAGCGTGAAGGCGGCGAACGGGGCGCGCGGATCGCTCCGGTGGTCGTCGAGCAAGCGCCGCAACAGCGCCGCGCCCTCGCGGGCCCGGCCGGCGAGCCGCGCCTCATCCGCCGCCGCCAGCAGGCTTTCCGCCGACTCCGGAAAATGCGACGGGCTCGGAGTGGTCACGCGCGGGTCAGCCGGCCGCGACGCCAGCGGCAACGCGCGCGCGGTTCGGGGCGCCGCCACCACCGGTCGCCGCGCGGGCGCTTCCGCGACCGGCGCTTCTCGACGAACGAGCAGCGGGGGGAACCAGGCCGACTCGCCGACGGCGAGCGTCCGTCGGCCCACGCCCCAGTCCACTTTCACCTGGCCACGCTCGACGGACACGCCCACCCGGTCGGCGATTCGTTCGACGGAAAAGACGGTCCCGAGCACCGTGACCGTGACGTCACCCGCGCGGACCACGAACTCCCGGTGGAGCCCGGGCACGACCTCGAACCGCTCCCGGCCCGAAGTGAGCTCCACGCTGACGTGCGCCGGCGAGTCCTCGCGGACCGCGATCGCGGCCCGCTCGTCGGCGGGCGTGGCCATCGAGCCGTCCGCGAATCGAAATGGGTGGCCCGCCGCGCCCGAGCTCGTCGCGACGGTCGGAGGCGCGTCCACCCGGGCAAGGTCGCCCGCCGGTCGACGATGCGCGACCACGAACCAGCCCGCCGCCGCGACCGCCACGACCAGGCCCGCCCCCCGCAGGCGCGTCCGCCGCGTCCGCCGCGACAACGCTCCGGCGACCAGCCGCTCGACGTCGCGATCACTCAGGCCGGGATCGATCCGGGCGCCCACCCGGCCGACGCGCTGGAGCAGGTCGTTCTTTTCAGCCATCGCCCACCCGGTCGACGACGGCGCGCAGGGCGCGGGCGATACGTCGCTTGGCGGTCGCGCACGAGCAGCCGCAGAGGCGCGCGACCTCCTCCAGCTTCTCCCCCTCGATGTGGTGCAGGCTGAACGCCAGCCGCTCGGCCACCGGCAGCTCGTCGAGGGCCCGATAGACGGCGCGCACGAGCAACCGATCGAAAGGCGAGGCGGCGGGGTCGACCAGATTGGCGTAGTCGGCCTCAGGATCCAGGCCCAGGAAGCGCTGCATCCGCCGGAGTCGCAGGCGGCGGCGAACCACGCGCACCGCGATGGTGGCCAGCCAGCCCCTGATCGCCTCGGGGGCGCGCAGCGCGTGAATCCCCCGCGCCGACTCGACGAAGACCTCCTGCACGAGATCGTCGACCTCGCCGTGCCTGCCGTCGAGTCTGAGCACGACGGCGGCCACGTAACGGCAGTAGCGCCGGTAGACGTCCCCCAGAAACGACGTCCGCGTGCCGTCCGGGACGATCTCGAGCGATACCGGCCGAGGCTGGGGGCGCGCCATGGGACTCATGCACCTTACCCCTGAGTGGCGCGTCCCCGAGAATCGGCTCACCCAAACGAGGTGAGCCTTCCCGCTGATTCAAGGGGGCGGCGTCTCCCCTGGGACAGCGGGTCGGTTCGCGTCGCCTCCCCGTCGAGTCACTCCTCGCCGCGCGCGATCCATTTTGGCCGCGCGACCGGCGGTTGCCAGGCGTCGAGGCGGGCCAGCAGGTTTGTGGGATCGTCGTCGACGATGAGCAGGTCGCGGTGCTCGCGGCGAACGAAGCGGTGGGTCACCAGGCCGTCCAGGAACTGGAGCAGGGGAGCGAAGAAGCCCGGCACGCTCAGCAGGCCGACCGGTTTGGCGTGCAGGCCCAGCTGGGCCCAGGTCCACACCTCGAAGAATTCCTCCAGCGTGCCCAGGCCGCCCGGCAACACCACGAACGCGTCTGCCAGGTCGCTCATCGTGGCCTTGCGATCGTGCATGCCGGCCACCACGCGGAGCTCGGTCAGGAACGGGTGCGCGAGCTCCTTGTCCACCAGACCGCGCGGGATCACGCCGGTGACGCGGCCACCGGCGGCCAGGGCGGCGTTGGCCACCTCGCCCATCAGGCCCGTCTTGCTGCCGCCGTAGATCAGGGCGCGGCCGGCGGTGGCCACGGCGCGCCCGAACGCCGCGGCGGCGGCCATGAAGGCGGGATCATCGCCCGGGCTGGCGCCACAGAAGACGCAGATCGCGCTGACGACAGGCATGGCGGCGAAGACCATAGCGTGTGCCCGTGCGGCACGCCTCGGCGACGTCTAGTGTTGGCGGCGAATCAGGACTCCGCTGCCGCCCCGGCGTCAGCGCCTCGAAGGCGCGCTTGAAGGCCTTCGCCTCGATATGCCATCTCCATGTCAGCCTCAGAACCGACCCGCCATCCCCACCACGCCGCCGTCCGCGCGGAGAAACAGGGCAGGGGCCAGCGTCAACGACGGCGGCGGCGCGCGATCGACAGCGGCGCGCGCGAAGAACAGGTCGTCGATGGCGACGAAGACCACGGTGCCGATCAGCGCGGCGGTCGCCAAGCCGATCAGCGCGATGTCGCTGTCCTCGATGAGGCCCGGACAATGGCCCTCTCCATCGCACGAAGGGCCCCCTTGGGTATTTTCCGAGGAGAGGACGGCGCCCCACAAACTCGCCGTCACCCCGCGAACGATCCCTCCCACCACGGCACGACGCGGATTCCCATGCACGTAGTGGATGGCCGGCGGGACCAGCACCAGGCCCAGCAAACCGATCGGCAATCCGGCCGAACCCAACCCGGATTCCGTGTGCTGGTTGCTTCCGTCGGCCGCGATCGCCAGAAACAGCACGTCGCTGAGGAACAGCTCCCATCCGTACCAGCGTCCTTGGCCCACGCTGGCGGCGGCGGGATCGCTCCCGGACGGACCTGGCGCTGCCGGCCCCGGAGGCTCACTCGCCGGTGCGGCGCGAGCCAGCGCGGGGATCGTTGCAATCAACGAACCGGCGAGCAGCCAGGTGAAGAACCACTTCATCATCGGCCGGACGATTGTACTCCGGCCGCCAAGAAGTGACGTGGCTCAGGCCTCGTTTCCCCCGTTCGCGCCGAGGGTGACGAGCAGCTCGTCCAGCTGATCGAGCGTCTCGGGCATCGCATCCGTGCTCCCGGAGGAAGCGTCGAGCGCTTCCTTCGTGGGATAGAGGTCGTGGAGGGCCAGCAGTGTCTGTCCGTCTTTTTCCTCGAACGTCACCGTGGTGACGGCCCCTCCGTCACCGCCTTCGTCATTGGTCCAGACGATCAGCGTGTGCGGCTTCACATCGAGGTACCTGCCGAAGAATTCCATGTGCTTCGAGGCACCGGTGCCGAACACGAGGCGGTACTTGCCCCCGACACGAACATCCAGCTCGCAGGAGAGCAGGGACATGCCGGCCGACTTCGGCACCCACCACTGCTTGAACAGCTCGGCCTTGGTCCACGCCTCGAACACGATGCGCGCCGGGCCATTGAAGGTGCGCGTGACGACCAGCTCACGCTCGGATTTTCGTTCCACTGTCGTGCGGTTCTTCATGGTGGGCTCACTCTCTCTTCTTGCGTTCATCGACCATCTCCTTCTGCTTCAGCTCTTCGATGACCTTGTCCAGCGCGTCGAAGCGCGAGGCCCAGAGCTGGCGGTACCTCTCGATCCACGCCGTCTCCTCCTCCAGTCGGCGCGGGCCGAGCTTGCAGGTCCGCACGCGCCCGACCTTCTTCGTGATGACGAGCCCGGCCTGCTCCAGGACGCCGACGTGTTTCTTCATGCCCGTCAGGGTCATGTCGAACTTGTCGGCAAGATCCGTGATCGAAGCGTCCGCGCGTCCCAGTTGCTCCAGCACGCCACGCCGGGTGATGTCCGAGAGCGCGGCGAACGAGGCATCGAGTCGGGGTTTTGAATACTGAACCATATGGTTCAGTGTTTACCGCAGGGATTGGCGGCATGCAAGGGGATGCCGGACTCTGGTGAGACCTCGGATGGCGGCCCGTCCGTCGACACGAAGCGATCGGCTAGCCGGCCAGCCGTGCCGCGAGCCGAGCCGCGATGATCCAGGGACGATGGCTCATTCCGAAGCCAGGCAGCGCACGGACGCCACCTCGCACCCCCACGTCGGCGTTGGCCATCTGCGAGGCGATCATCAGATCGCCCGACCACCACGACGCCTTGGCCTTGCTGAGCGCGCTGGCGAGGAACACGAGCGACGTCATCACTTGCAGCAGGCGCGCCGCCCACGAGGTGACGACCTGGGGCGGCGTGGGGGCGTGGGGGCGCCGGCGCAGCCACCAGCTTCGCAGGGACAGCCGCTCGGCGCAGGGCACGAAAGCCAGCACGAACGTGACGACGGCGAGGTGGTGCTGGTGGTTGAGGAAACCGAGCCGATCTTGCAGCAGGGTCAGCGTCAGCAGGGCGCTCGCCGCGACGAGCGCCGGGCGCACCAGCAGGCCGACCAGCGCCAGGGCACCGCAGCCGGCCGCCAGCGTGTACGCCATCGCGGTGGCCCGGTAGGACAGCGCTGGCACGAACCCGGCATAGGCCAGGTGGAACACGTCGCCGAATCCCCGATCGGCCGGCAGACCCACGAAGGCCCGCCGCTGGTGCACCGCGAACGCGATCAGGACCGTGGCGATCGCCAGGCGGCAGATCGCCAGCGGAAGGGTCGCGAAGCGCGCCTCGAACCAGAACGCCGACCAGCGCGCCCCGACCGCCTTGCGCAGCGACCGAACGTCGGTGGTCCCATCACGTCGGGGCGTCGCCATGCCGGCAAGCGCGGCGCGCGCCGGCAGAGCTCGGCGGGGACTCGTGCCGCGGCGTCGAGCAGCAAGCCGCGCCCGCGGTGAAAGCTCTTCGGCGCCGGATCGGGACCGAAGAAGTCGAACGCCCGGGGCGACAGGGCCGCTTGCAAGACCGCGCCCGAGACGGGGAGAGCGGCACCGCCTGGAGCGGTTTCCAATATGTCCGCGCGATAGATGGTGGCGTGCGCGAACATCTGCCAGCCCCAGGTCTTGGCGTCGCGAAAGTAGCAGCTGATCGCCAGGACGACATGGACCGCCAAAAAGCACAGGATGAAGAGCGTGCGCGGCGCGCGGGCCGACGAGACACCGTCGCGCGGCTCCAGGCTCACCCGAGCGCCGCCGGGCGCCAGCATCTCGGGGCTCGCTGACATCGCGAGAGTATGCGCTCGCGTTCAGACGGGCGAAAGGGGCGGGGATCCCCCGCCCGGTGGACGATCCGCCAGTCGAGGGCGGTCGTTACTTCAGCGTCGCGAAGAAGTCGTACATCGCCTTCATGGCGAAGCACGGCACGCCATGCTCCGTTCCGCTGTAGCTCGGGTCGTTGTGGGAACACCAGATCGTCGGAACGGTGCAGCCGTCGTAGATGATGCAGCCCGGGTCGACGGTGGGATTTCCGCTGTCCGTGCTCTTGCACGTCATCACGGGCGCATAGGTCGTCGAGGTGGTGGCGCACATGTTGGCGGTCCGGAAGCGCGCCACGGCGTCGGTGGCGGAGTTGGCGCTGCGCTGGTTGTCCATCTTGCCGTCGATGTACAGGACGGGCATGGGGATGGCCACGTTGTACGGGTCCGCCGCCACCGGCGAGACACCCTTCAGGTTCAAGTGCTGCGCGTCGCTCTTG
>DASYCK010000254.1:0-9676 GCA_036500205.1 Polyangia bacterium
GTCAGCATCCCGTCGAAGTACGACGAGGGGGTCGCCGCGTCGGACCAGCCGGCGACGATCGCCACCAGCGCGGCCGCGCAGCCGGCGACGCCCAGCCAGGCCAGCCCCGAACGCGTCGCCTTGCCCTGAATGAAGGTCTCGGCCAGCAGGATCACGCAGCCCATGCCGATCAGGATCAGCATCGGCGTGAAGGCGAGCAGTTGGTTGATGTCGAAGGTCATGGGGCGGCTCCCTCGGGCGGGGGCGGCGGAGGCGGCGGCGCGCCCAGGGGCGCGGGGGGGTTCGGGGACCCTCCCAGGGTCCCCGGCTGAAACGGCGGATAGATGTGCGCCGGCGCGTCGGGGGCGATGCGGTTGTGCTGCAACCGATCGCGGTAGTTGGCCACGAAGGCCTCGACCGACTTCTCCGAGCGGCTGAGGATCGGCTGCGGCGCAATCCCCATCACCAGCGCGGCCGCGACCACGATGCCGAACACCCAGGTCTCGCGGCCGTGGATGTCGCGCACCGACTTGTTCTCCGGCCGGTCGAGGGGGCCGAACATCAGCTTCTGGTACATGGTGAGCAAGTACATCGCCGCCAGGATGACGGCGCTGGCCGCGAGGGCGCCCATCAGCTTGGGCGACGGGAAGAAGCCGCTCATGTGCGCCGGCCCCCAGATCGTTTGCGCCGTGAAGGTGCCGATGAGGACCAGGAACTCGCCGACGAAGCCGCACAGCCCCGGCAGGCCCACCGAGGCCAGGATGATGGCCAGGAACAGGGCCGCGAACACCGGCGTCTTGGCCCACAGGCCGCCGAAGTCAGCGAGGCGCCGCGTGTGGCGGCGATCGTAGAGCAGGCCGACCGCGAAGAAGAGGCCGCCCGTCGAGATGCCGTGCGCCAGCATCTGGTAGATGGCCCCCTGCACGCCGGTCGGGGTCAGCGTGAAGATCCCCAGCACCACGAAGCCGAGGTGCGAGACCGACGAGTAGGCGACCAGCTTCTTGGCGTCGTCCTGCACGTAGGCCATCAGCGCGCCGTAGATGATCCCGATGACCGCCAGCGTGACGATGACCGGCGCGGCCCGGGCAGCGGCCAGCGGGAACATCGGGAGCGCGAAGCGCAGGTAGCCGTAGGTCCCGAACTTCAGCAGGACGCCGGCCAGGATGACCGAGCCGCCCGTCGGGGCCTCGACGTGCGCGTCGGGCAGCCAGGTGTGGAACGGGAAGATCGGCACCTTGATGGCGAAGGCCAGCGCGAAGGCCAGAAAGCAGAGCATCTGCGCCGTGGCCGGCAAGGTCAGGTGCGACAGCTGGGTGTAGTCGAAGCTGGCCGTCCCCCCGACCGTCTGCCACTGCGCGTAGAGGTAGAGGATCGCCACCAGCATGAGCAGCGACCCGATCAGCGTGTAGATGACGAACTTGATCGAGGCGTAGAGCCGCCGCTCGCCGCCCCAGATCCCGATGATGAAGTACATCGGGATCAGCATCAGCTCCCAGAACACGTAGAAGACGAAGAGGTCGAGGGCGAGAAACGCGCCGAGCATGCCGGTCTCGAGGATCAGCATGGCGGCGGTGAACTCGCGGACCCGGATGTTGCGGATGCCGATCGCCTGCGGCGAGAGCAGGGTGAGCGGCATCAGGAAGGTGGTCAGCATGACCAGCCAGAGCGAGATCCCGTCGACGCCCAGGTGGAAGTGGATGCCGAGCGGCGCGATCCACGACTGATCGACCTCCATCTGGAAGCCGGCCTGGCCGGCGTCGAAGCCGAGCACCATCGGCAGCGAGATCACGAAGGTGATGATGGCGAACAGGAGGCCGAGGCCGCGGTGGATCGCCTCCTCCTCGCGCGGCACCAGCATCACCAGGAGCGCGCCGAACAGCGGCAGCAGCGTGATCCAAGCAAGGAGGCCCATCAGCGCACCTCCACCTTCTGCTTGACCGACGCGCTGGTCCCCCAGCGCGGGTCCTTCACCTGCACGCGGATGGTGTACGCGCCCGGGTGGGCGTAGGTATGGTGGGCGGACGGCATGGCGACGGGCGGCGCCGCCTTGGCGTCGTCGCCGAAGTCGAAGCTGTACTCGAGCGGCTGCGGCGGCGCCCGGCCGGTGCGGTGCGCGTCGACGTCGACCACCATCCCGCTGACCGTCACTTTGAGCTCGTCAGGGGTGGCGGGGCGCGTGCTGAAGTAGACCAGCCCGGCCACGCCGACCGCGAAGACCGCCATGTAGCGCTGGCCGTCACCCATCTGCAGCGAGCGCACCAGGCTGCCGACCGCCCCCACGACGGCGGCCGAGCCCTCGACCAGGAGCTTGTCGATGATGATCCGGTCGACGATGAAGTAGACGACCTGCGCGAACGCCTTGATCGGACGGATGATGATCGTTTGATAGAGCTCGTCCACGCGGAACTTGTCCTGCACCAGCTTGACCAGCTTGGGGAAGGTCTCGCCGACCCACTTGGACGGCGCGCGATAGCCGCCGCCGTACAGGGCGTAAGCGGCGCCGATGCCGATCGCCGCCAGCAAGCTGGCGATGACCATCACGCCGATCTCGACGGTCTGCGGGATGTCCACCTCCGGACCCAGGACCGGCGCCAGCTCGCGATCGAGCAGGTTCAGGTCGGCGTGGTGGAAGGTGCCGCCGGGCAGCCCGATGTAACCGCCCAGCAGGGCGCCCAGCGCCAGGACCACCAGCGGCCCGACCATACTGATGGGCGACTCGTGGATGTGGTGCTTGATCTCGTCGGAGGCGCGCGTCTCCTTGCCCGAGAACACCAGGAAGTAGAGCCGGGACATGTAGAACGCCGTCCCCAGCGCGGCGGCGCTGAGCACGTAGCCGGCCACGTGGCCGACCCAGGCCAGCCCCTCGCCCAGCGCCTCGGTCGACATGGCGCCGGCGATGATGGCGTCCTTGGAGAAGAAGCCGGAGAAGAACACCACCCCGCAGATCGCGAACCAGCAGACGAAGAACACCGCGTGGGTCCAGGGGAGCTTCTTGCGCAGCCCGCCCATGATGCGGATGTCGCCCGAGCCGCTCATGGCGTGCATCACCGAGCCGGCGCAGAGGAACAGCCCCGCCTTGAAGAAGGCGTGCGTGTAGAGGTGGAAGATGCCCCCCTCGAAGTTGCCGGTGCCGACGCCGACGAACATGAAGCCGAGCTGGCTGACCGTCGAGTAGGCGAGCACCTTCTTGAAGTCGTTCTGCGCGAACCCGATGATCGCGGCGTAGAGCGCGGTGAGCGCGCCGATGGCGGTCACGATGGCCATCGCCCCCGGAGACAGCAGGTAGACCGCGTGCATGCGGGCGACCATGTAGACGCCTGCGGTCACCATCGTCGCGGCGTGGATGAGCGCCGACACCGGCGTCGGACCCGCCATCGCGTCCGGCAGCCAGACGTAGAGGGGAATCTGCGCCGACTTGCCCGTCGCGCCGATGAACAGGAACAGCGCCGCCCAGAACGCCACGGGGGCGCCGAGCCAAAGCGGATGCATGAGCGCGCTGGTGGTGGTCGCCGCGTCCTGGATCTGCTGGAAGTTGAGCGTCCCCGTGTACTGGAAGATGAGGAACATCCCGATCAGGAAGCCGAGGTCCCCGATGCGGTTGGTGATGAACGCCTTCTTCCCCGCGCTGGCGTTGGCGCTGTCCTTGTACCAAAAGCCGATCAGCAGGTAGCTGCAGAGGCCGACGCCCTCCCACCCGATGAACATCACCGGCAGGCTGTCGCCGAGGACCAGCACCAGCATCGACCCGCAGAAGAGGTTCAGGTACGCGAAGAAGCGCGGGTAGTCGGGGTCATGCGCCATGTACCCCGCGGAGTAGATGTGAATCAGGAAGCCGATGAAGGTGATGATCAGGCAGAGCAGCCCCGACAAACCGTCGAGGCGAAACGCCAGGTCGATCTTCAGCGGCCCCGCGGAGATCCAGGTGCCGACGGTGTCGTGCAGCCCCGCCGCAAGGGCCTCGGGCGGCGTCGTGAAGTAAGCGTCGGCGGCCACCAGGCAGGCGGCGGCGATCATCCCGGCGGCGACCGCCACCACGGTGTCGCGCGACCACTTGCGTCCGAACAGCATGAGCACCGCGGCCCCCACGAAGGGGAGCAGCGGAATGAGGCGGAGGTTGAAGATCACTCGGGCGTCTCCCTCAGCGCGTCTAGCGCTTCATCAGAGTGATTTCATCGAGGTTGACGGTCTGCCGACCGCGGAAGAGTCCCACCAGGATGGCCAGGCCCACCGCTGCTTCCGCCGCCGCCAGCGCGATGATCAGGAAGGCGAGGACGTGCCCCTTCAGATCGTTGAGCTGGCGGGCGAAGGCGATGAGGGCCAGGTTGCCGCCGTTGAGCTGCAGCTCGATCCCCATGAGCACGATGAGGGCGTTGCGGCGCAGGAGCACGCCCGACGTGCCGATCACGAACAGGGCGAACGAGAGGACCAGGTAGTAGTTGGTCGGCATGGCGGTCAGTGGTGCCCTTCGGGCGCCGTTTGCGCTTCGTCTTGCGGGGCCCCCGGGTAGTCGTGGTTGGCCAGCTCGTGGATCTGCTTGCGGTAGTCGGCGGCGCGCTCCGCGGCGACCTCTTTCTGGTGCGAGCGGGAGATCACCACGCCGCCGATGATCGCCACCAGCAGCAGCACCGAGATCGCCTCGAACGGGTAGAGGAAGTCGCGGAACAGCAGGTCGCCGATGGCCCCGACGGTGCCGAAGGTCTCCGACGGAACGGGCGGCACCCCCAGCGGCATGGCGATGGTGACGTCGACGAACTTCACGAACAGGTAGACGGCGGCCAGCACGCCGAGGACGCGCATGGGCCGGAAGGAGAGCGGCGTCACCTCCTCGCGGTTCAGGATCATGACCACGAAGATGAAGAGCACCATGATGGCGCCCGCGTAGACCAGCACCTGCAGGACGGCCAGGAAGTGCGCCGACAGCGTGGCGTACATCGCGGCCAGCCCGAAGAAGCTGGCCACCAGCGACATGACCGCCGTGATCGGGTTCTTGCGGGTCATGGTGAAGATCGCGAAGCCGACGATCATCAACGAGAGGATCCAGAAGACGACCGCATCGCCGATCGAGACGCCGTCGGGCATCACGCCGCCTCGCCTTTCGCGTCGGCTTTGGCCGCGGCCGGGATGCCGACGGGCAATCCGATGGTCTTCGGCTTGATGCGCGCCTCGAAGTCGGCGCGGAACTTGGTGAGGAAGCCCAGCATCGGCCAGGCCGCCGCATCGCCCAGCGCGCAGATGGTGTTGCCACCGATTCCATTGGCGATGTTGGCCAGGAGCTCGACGTCCCCGGCCTGCCCCTCGCCGCGCGCCAGCCGCTTGCAGACGCGCGACAGCCAACCTGAGCCTTCGCGGCAGGGGGTGCACTGCCCGCACGACTCGTGCGCGTAGAACTGCATGATGCGCGCGCAGAGCGCCACCACGTCGGTGCTGTCGTCGAACACCACGATGCCGCCCGAGCCGGCCATGGTCTTGAGCTTGCGACCACCCCCCAGATCGAACGGCACGCCCGGCCGCACCTCGACGTCCTTGATGCGCGCGTCGGTCATCAGCGCGTCGAACTCACAGGGGACGTCGATCTCGCTGGCGTCGAGCGGCGGCATCGAGCTGCCGCCGGGGATGACCCCCTTGAGCTGACGCCCGTTGGGGATGCCCCCACACACGTCATAGATGAGGTCGCGGAAGGGGATCCCCATCGGCAGCTCGTAAACGCCCGGCTTCTGCACGTGGCCCGAGACGCAGACGATGCGCGTGCCGCCCGACTTGGCGATGCCGACGCTGTTGAACCACTCCCCGCCCTTCATCACGATGTCGGGGACGTTCATGATCGTCTCGACGTTGTTCACCACGGTCGGTGCCGCGAACAGGCCCTTGATGGCCGGAAACGGCGGCTTGACCCGCGGCCAGCCGCGCTTCCCCTCGAGCGAGTTCAGGAGGCCCGTCTCCTCGCCGCAGATGTAGGCGCCCGCGCCGCGATGAAGGGTGACGTCCAGCTTGAACGAGCCGCCGCCGCCCACCGCCGGGTGGTCCTTGCCCAGCCAGCCAGCCGCGTAGGCCTCGTCGATCGCCGCCTGGACGATCTTCGCCTCCCGCATCATCTCGCCGCGGATGTAGATGTACGCGTGCTTGCAGCCGAGCGCGTACGAGGAGATCAGCATCCCCTCGATCAACAGGTGCGGGTCGTAGGCCAAGAGCTCGCGGTCCTTGCAGGTCCCCGGCTCGGACTCGTCGGCGTTGACGACCAGGTAGACGAGCTTGGCGTCCTTGGGGATGAACGACCACTTCAGCCCCGTGGGGAAACCCGCGCCGCCGCGGCCGCGCAGGTTCGACTTCTTGACCTCGTCGACCAGGGCGGCCGGTTGCAGCGTCAGCGCCCGGCGCAGCGCCTCGTAGCCGCCCCGCTGCTGGTAGACGGCCAGCTTGTGGCTGTCATGAACGCCGAAGTTCTTGGTGACGATCTTGACGCCCTTGGATTCCTGCCAGGTCGCCGCCATATCAGGCCTTCTCTCCCGGTCCCATGCCCAGCACCGTCCGCCCGAGCGGCGTGGCCCGCTGCTGGTCGCGGAAGCGTTTGCGCAGGTCGTCCAGAACGGCATCGACCTTCTCGGGCGTCAGATCGAGGAAATAGTCGTCGCCGCAGATCATCATCGGCGCGTTCGCGCAGGCGGCCAGGCACTCCTCCTCCACGAGGGAAAACATCCCGTCGGGCGTCGTCTCGCCGGCCTTGATCCCGAGGCGCCCCTCGAGGTGCTTGAGGATGCCGTAGCCCCCCTTGAGCATGCAGGAGATGTTGGTGCAGACCATCAGCTCGTGGTGTCCCTTCTTCTCCCGATGGAACATCGTGTAGAAGGTGACGACGCCGTAGATGTGGGCCGGCGCCACGTCGAGCGTGCGCGACACGAGCTCGATGACCTCGTCGGGCAGGTGGCCGAACTCCTCCTGGGCGACGTGGAGGACCGGCAGGAGGGCCGCCTGCTTGGTGGGGTACCGCGAAAGGAGCCTTCCGACCCGCTCCTTCGATTGCGCTGAAAACTCGAGCGGCATGGATGGCTAAGCCGCCGCGAAACTAAGAGAAACGAGCGAGCCTGTCAACAGCGCCGGAAGAGCACACCAAGACCTGCCGGCGGGCCCGGCCCGCGGCCCGCGGTCAGATTTTATCCACGTAGATCTGCGCAACGGCGGCCACAGTCGCGTCGGGCGGCCCGAGATCGATGATCGCCTTCTTGAGCAGCATCGCCGAGGTGGCCGGATCCCCCTCCTGATACGCCAGATAACCGAGCCAGGCGAACGGCAGCGCATAGCGCGGGTGGAGGGTTGCCGCGCGCTCGAGCGCCGCGCGCGCCCCGGCGCGGTCGTCGAGCAGCGCGCGCGCCGCCCCCAGGCGGGTATAGATGAAGGCGGCCCTGAAGGGGTCGCTGTCGTCGCTGCAGAGGCGCAGGGCCAGCTCCTCCCGGGCGGCCGACGCGCGCAGCGTCTCCGGGTCGCCGGTCTTCATCCCACGCGACAGGAGGTTCCCGCCCACGGCGCTCTGGGCGCCGCAGGAGCGCGGGTTGACGGCCACCGTCGCCTGCCAGAGCGTCTGGTCGTCGCGCCAGTCGCCGTGGCGCAGGTTGAGCACGACCGCCAGCGCCGCCAGCGCCGCGGTGACGGCCAGGCCCGCCCGCCGCCGGGCCGCCGGGGCCGGATGCCGCTCGACGATCCGCGCGACCGCCACCGCGGCGGCGATGGCGATCCCGCAGAGCGGGAGGTAGAGGAACCGCTCGGCGGCGGGGATCGGGATGGGGAGCAGGTTCGAGACCGGGAGCAGCGTCAGCAGGAACCAGCCGAGCCCCAGCGCCGCCACCCGCTCGCCACGCCGGAAGACCAGCGCCGTGAACGCCAGGTAGGCGAGGATGACTGCGGAGGCGAGCAGCACCGGCGGCAAGGGCTGCGGTCCGAACCGGAAGTAGCCGGTGTAGTCGGCGCAGAGGGGCCAGGGCCAGACGAGCAAACGCAGGTCGTGCGCCCAGATCGCCGGCAGCCCGATCAACGTGTCGGCGAACGTCCCGCCCGGGTAGCGGGCGTAGGCGACGGGGGTCTTGAGCGGCCCGAACCGGATGGCGAGGTAGACGACCGTCACCACCCCGTAGGGGATGAGCTCGACGATCGTCCGTCCCAACCGGGCGCCGAGCCCCGGCGAGGCCGCCGGCTCGGGCGCCCCGAAGGCGCGCGGGATCTGGCGGTCGAACCGGCCGAGCCGCAGCAGCGCCAGCAGCGCGGGCGCCATCACCGCCGATTCCTTGGACAGAAGGCCCAGCGCGTAGGTGACCAGCGCCAGCGCCGGCCGCCGGTCGAGCGCCAGGATCAGCGTGGCCAGCGTGAAGGCGGTGACCAGCGAGTCCTCGCGGAACGAGGCGTTGTCGACCGTCTCGGCGGTGATCGGGTGCAGCACGAACAGCAGGCCGGCCACGATGGCCCAGGGGCGCCGCGCCTCCGGCAACAGGCGGCGCGTAAAGGCCATCAGCAAGAGCGCCACGGCGATGTGCCAGAGCAGGCTGTCGGCTTTGAACGTCGCGGGATGGAACCAGACCATCGCGTCGACCATGTAGGTGAGCGTGCAGAACGGCCGCCAGGTCCCTTCCAGACTGGACGCGAAGTAGCCCTTGCCGACCAGCGCCCCGAACGCGCTGGACTGCAGGAACCGCTGCGCGCCCACCAGCACCAGCCCCTCGTCGTAGGTGAAGCCGTTGCCGAGCGCCCGGGCGAACGCCGCCACCGCCACCAGCGCGACGATGACGCCCGCCCCGCGCGGCGTCGCCCACCAGGGGAGAGCCGGGGACGCCGGTGCCGCGCTTCGACGGCCGCGCATGGTTAGCGTCGATTCTAGTACAATCGAAGCATGTGTGAGCTTCTGGGGATGGACTGCAACGTCCCCACGGACATCACCTTCTCGTTCACCGGGTTCGCGCTGCGGGGGGGGAAGACCGGCCCGCACGCCGACGGATGGGGTCTGGCCCTCTACGAGGGGAAGTTCGCCCGCAGCTTCCTCGAGCCCAAGCCGGCCTGCGAGAGCGCGATGGCCGACTACATCCGCAAGAACCCCATCAAGACGCTGCTGGCGGTGGCGCACGTCCGGAAGAAGACGCGCGGCAAGGCCAGCCTCGAGAACACCCACCCGTTCAAGCGCGTGCTCTGGGGGCGGCACTGGGTGTTCGCCCACAACGGGACTCTCCCCAGCGTGAAGAAGCGCAAGCTGATCCTCGAGCAGCCGGTCGGCGAGACCGACAGCGAGCACGCCTTCTGCTGGATGCTCGAGCGGATCCGGGCCGCCTTCCCCGCCGGCTATCCCAAGAACCAGCGGCGGCTCTGGAAGCTGGTGGCCGCGCTCGGGGGCGAGCTCGGCGCCGAAGGGAAGTTCAACTTCCTGCTCGCCGACGGGCGGCACCTCTTCGCGCGCTGCGGGACCAAGCTCTGCTACATCATCCGGCAAGCGCCGTTCGGGCGCGCCACCCTGCGCGACGCCGAGCTGGCGATTGATTTCTCGGCGGTGACGACCGAGAAGGACCGGGTCGCCGTGATCTCGACCGAACCTCTCACGCGCGACGAGGTCTGGCAGCAGGGAACGCCAGGATCGCTGTGGGTGTTCGAGCGCGGCGCGCTGCGGGCCACGCTGCCCAGCGGGACAGCCGATCTAGATGGGAGGGGAAGGGTGGGGGCCCCCACC
>DASYCK010000255.1:0-4621 GCA_036500205.1 Polyangia bacterium
GCGGCTCGACACCGAGACGGACGCCACCGAGCGGGAAATCGACGCCGAGGTGGCCCGTGCCCATCACGCGCTCACCGCCAATCTGCAGATGGTCGACACGATGGAGCGCGACGTCCTGCCTGCGGCGGAGTCGGCCGTCGACCTCATCACGCAGGGGTGGCGCGCCGGAAAATTCGATCTCTTTCGCGTCATTCAGGCCTCGCGCGAGGCCAGCGAAGCGCGTCGCAACCAACTGGAGAGCCTGGGTGCGCTTTGGCAAGCCGCCATCGCCGTCGACCGGGCAACGGGGACACCATGACCAAGCCACCGACCGAGACCACGCCGTCGAAATCCCAACCCACCGCCGAGCTGGCGCCGCGTCGGCGCCGCGGGATCGCGGTCCTGTTGACCGCGGGCGCGGCGTCCGTCGCCCTGGCGCTCTTCTTGCTCGCGCGGGCGGGAGCCTCGCGCGGGCCGGAGCCAATCCCCACGCCGCCGGTCGCCGAGGCGCGCACCGCGACCGTGGCCCTGCGGGCGGGCGCCACCGGTAAGAACGCCATCGAGGTTGTGCCGGTGACGCGGACCCGGTTGGCCGGCGACATTCACATGATCGGCAGCGTCTCGTTCAGCGCCGATCACGTCGCCATCGTCGGCCCGCTCGTCTCGGGGCGCGTGACCCGCCTGAACGCCGGCATCGGCACGCACGTCGAGCGGGGGCAGGTGATCGCCGAGATCGAGAGTGTCGACGTGGGCGAGGCGCGGGCGGCGTTGCTCTCGGCGACGGCGCGGCTGTCGGCGGCGCAGGCGAATCTTCACCGCGAGCGGGAGCTGGCCGACAAGCAGATCTCGTCGGCGCGCGAGCGCGAGGTGGCCGAGGCGCAGTGGGCCGGGGAGGGCGCCGCCATGCGCGCCGCCCAGCAGCGGCTGCGGGCCATCGGCCTGTCGCCGTCCGAGAT
Organism: Polyangia bacterium; assembly: GCA_036500205.1. GTDB lineage: Bacteria > Myxococcota_A > Polyangia > Fen-1088 > Fen-1088 > DASYCK01. The sequence continues at coordinate 936 of DASYCK010000255.1, forward strand.
CGAGGCGGTGGGGGCGCGCGACGACGGGGGGCGCGTCCCCCTGCGCGCGCCCATCGCCGGCACCGTCATCGAACGGTTCGTCACCCTGGGGCAGGCGGTCGAGCGCGCCACCGACGCCTTCAAGATCGCCGATCTGGCGCAGGTGTGGGTGCTGCTCGATCTGTACGAGAAGGATCTGGCCCACGTCCACGTCGGCCAGAACGTCGAGCTGCGCACCGACACGCTTCCCGGCGAGCTGTTCCAGGGCCGCGTCGCCTACGTCGTCCCCGTGATCGACGAGGCCACCCGCGCCGCCAAGGTGCGCATCGAGATCGCGAACCCGTCCGGCAAGCTGCGCATCGGCCAGCTGGTGACGGCCAAGCTGATCGGCAACGCCGGCCGCGACACCGAGCCGGTGCTGGCCATCCCGGTGGCGGCGGTACAGCGCATCGAAGGGAAGCCGGCCGTGTTCGTGAAGAGCGGCAGCGGCTTCCAACGCCGCACCATCGAGCTGGGGGTGGCGGGGGGCGACCTCGTCGAGGTGCGCAGCGGCCTGCGCGAGGACGACGCCGTCGCCGCCAAGGGCGCCTTCCTTCTCAAGAGCGAGCTGTTGCGCTGATGTTAGGCAAGCTCGTCGAGCTGTCGGTGCAGCGTCGCGGCCTGGTGCTGGTGGCCTGGGCGGCGGTGCTGGTCGGCGCGCTGGTGTCGATCCCCAAGCTGTCCGTCGACGCCGTTCCCGACGTGACGAACGTGCAGGTGTCGGTGCTGACCAGCGCCCCCGGCCTGTCGCCGCTGGAGGTCGAGCAGTACCTGACCTTCCCCATCGAGACGGCCATGAACGGCGTCCCCAACGTGGCCGAGATCCGCTCCATCAGCCGCACGGCGGTGTCGGCGGTGACCGTGGTGTTCAAGGACGGCACCGATCCCTGGTTCGCGCGCCAGCTGGTCAGCGAGCGGCTGAAGCTGGCGGAGAGCGACATCCCCCCCGGTTACGGCCGGCCCGAGCTGGGGCCGGTGTCGACGGGCCTGGGTGAGATCTACGAGTTCTATCTGGTGTCGAAGAAGCACACGCCCATGGAGCTGCGGACGCTCCTCGACTGGGTGGTCGCGTACAAGCTGCGCGCCGTCCCCGGCGTCATCGAGGTGAACGGCATGGGGGGCGAGGCGAAGCAGTATCAGGTCGTCATCGAGCCGAAGCGGCTGGCGGCGTACCGGCTGTCGCTGGGGCAGATCCACGACATCCTGGAGCGAAACAACGCCGCGGTGGGCGGCGGATACATCGAGAAGAACGGCGAGTCGTTCGTGATCCGGGGCGCCGCCCAGTTCCGCAACGTCGAGGACATCGAGAACACCGTGGTGACGTCGGATCACGACGGCACGCCCGTGCTGCTGAAGCACCTGGGGCGCGTGCAGATCGGCGCGGCCCTGCGCTTCGGCGTGGTCACCAAGCACGGCGAGGGGGAGATCGTGGCGGGCACGGTGATGATGCTGACGGGCTCGAACTCGCGCGACGTCGTGCACGCGGTGAAGGACCGGCTGGCGGAGATCCAGAAGACGCTGCCGGCGGGGATCGAGATCCGGTCGTACTACGATCGCGCCGAGTTCATCAGCCGCATGCTGAAGACGGTGTTCGTGAACCTGGCCGAGGGGGCGGGTCTGGTGGTGGTGGTGCTGTTCCTGACCCTGGGGAACATCCGCGGGGCGCTGATCGCGGCGCTGGCGATCCCGCTGGCGATGGGGATCGCCGTGATCGGCATGGTGCGCCTGAACGTGACGGCGAACCTGATGTCTCTGGGGGCCATCGACTTCGGGCTGCTGGTCGACGGGGCCATCGTCATGCTGGAAGCGGCGCTGGTGCAGCTGGCGGTGCGGAGGCCCCAGGAGCGCCTCGACGTCGCCACGGTGATCGCCGAGGCGATGCGCAAGGTGGCCCGCCCGGTGACGTTCGCGCTGGCCATCATCCTGATGGTCTATCTGCCGCTGATGGCGCTGGAAGGGGTGGAAGGGCGCATGTTCCAGCCCATGGCCATCACGGTGGCGCTGGCGCTGGGGGCGGCGATGCTGTTCACCTTGACGGCGTTCCCGGCCATGGCGGCCTACGTGCTGGCCGCGCCGAGGCACGTGCACGATGAAGACCGCGGCCTGTTCGCGCGGGCGCGCCGGCTCTACGATCGCGTCCTCGGGCATACGCTGGCCCGGCCCAAGACGACCCTGGCGCTGGCGGTGTTGACGCTGGTGGCAGCGGTCTGCGTCGGCCGCACCCTGGGGGCCGAGTTCGTGCCCCGGCTCGACGAGGGGGAGCTGTCGCTCGACGTGAAGCGGCTGCCATCGGTGTCGATCACCGAGGCGCAGCGGCTGGGCGTGCAGGTCGAGGACGTGCTGGCCCGCTTCCCCGAGATCACGTCGATCGTCACGCGCACCGGCCGCGCCGAGGTGGCCACCGATCCGGTCGGTCCCGACGAGACCGAGGTGATGGTGAAGCTGCGGCCCAAGAAGGAGTGGACCACCGCCCACGATCTCGACGATCTGGGTGAGCACATCAAGACGGCGGTGGAGAGCGAGGTGCCGGCCACGTTCGTGTCGGTGTCGCAGCCGATCGAGGACCGGGTGAACCAGCTGCTGGCCGGCTCGCGCGCTGACGTCGTCATCAAGGTGTTCGGCGACGATCTGGCGGTGTTGAAAGACACCGCCGACAGGATCGGCGCCGTGGTGAACCAGGTGCCTGGGCGCGGCGATCTGCGTGTGCAGCGGGTGCTGGGGCTGCCGCTGCTCGAGGTGCTGCCCGATCGGGCGCGCCTGGCCCGCTACGGCATCAGCGCCGATCACGTGCTGGAGGTGGTGGAGGCGTCGCGGGTGGGGCGCTTCGCGGGGAAGATCTTCGAGGGGTCGCGCCGCTTCGATCTGATGTTGCTGCTGCCGCCCGCCACCTTGACCCCGGACGCCTTCGGCGAGCTGCTGGTCGGCTCATCGAACGGCACGCTGGTGCCGATGGCGTCGGTGGCGACGATCCAGGAGACGGAGGGGCCGGCGGTGATCAACCGCGAGTCGTTGCAGCGGCGCGTGCTGGTGGAGGCGAACGTGCGCGGGCGCGACCTGGTCAGCTTCGTGGGAGACGCCCAGCGTCGCGTGGCCGCCGAGGTGAAGCTGCCCGACGGCGTGACGGTGGAGTGGGGCGGGCAGTTCGAGAACTTCACCCGCGCCAGCCAGCGTCTGGGCGTGGTGGTGCCGATCGCGCTGGGGCTGATCTTCACCATGCTGTTTCTGATGTTCGGCGATCTGCGCTCGGCGGTGGCGGTGTTCGCGGGGGCGCCGTTCGCCATCGTGGGGGGGATCGTGGCGCTGGCGGTGCGCGGGTTGCCGTTCTCGATCCCGGCGGCGGTCGGGTTCATCGCCGTGGCGGGCGTTGCGGTGCTGAACGGCGTCGTCATGACCAGCGAGCTGCACGTGTATCTGCAGCGTGGGGAGCATGGCCTGGTGCCCATCCGCCGCAGCGCCCTCACGGTGCTGCGTCCGGTGCTGACGACCGCGCTGGTGGCGGCGGTGGGGTTCATCCCCATGGCCATCTCCACCAGCGCGGGCGCCGAGGTGCAACGGCCGCTGGCCACGGTGGTCATCGGCGGGATCCTCTCGTCGACCATCCTCGGCCTCATGGTCCTGCCGGTGATGCTCCGTTTGCTGGTCGGGTCGCGCGCGGACTCCGCGGAATA
>DASYCK010000256.1:0-36840 GCA_036500205.1 Polyangia bacterium
ACCATGGGCGATCTATGGCACGTGCCGGGGGCCCTGGTGGGAGCCCTGATTCTTGCCACGTTGACGGGAATTCCGAACTTCGTGGCCGCCATTCATCTGGCCCGACGGGGCCGCGGCACAGCCGTCATGAGCGAAGCCTTGAACAGCAACTCGTTCAACGTCATCTTCGGCCTGGGGCTGCCCGGTCTGCTTCTGGGCGCCGCGACGCCCGGTACCGTTGGTGTCATCGCCTTGGTATGGCTGCCGGTCGTGACGTTGGTCGCATTGTTTCTCGCCAGCCGCCCCCAAGGGCTGGGGCGGAAGGGAGGCATGGCGCTCGTGGTGCTCTACGCGGCGTTCGCGCTGACGGTCATTCTGGTGACCGAATGACCGTCGATTCCCCCTCCCGCCATCATGGTGATGGTTAGGTTGACGAAATGGTGGAAATGGGGGGAGCGCGACGCGGACGCGGCCTGGCCTGGCCCGCTCGTTGGTTCTGTTTGTTGCTGCTGGTCGTGGCCGGATCTCTCCTGGTCATACCCCGAGGGGTAGAAGCCGCCGACGCGCGGCCCCAGCTCTCCGACCCCGCCATCACCGCAGTCGTCGAAGCGGGGCTGCGGTACGACAGAGGCGTCGCGCCAAACACGGTCGACGCCGGCTCGAGTCACGGGATCGTCACCCTTTCCGGTGCCGTCTCCAACCTCCTGGCGAAGGAGCGCGCCGTCGCGATCGCCGAGAGCATTCGCGGCGTGCGTGGGGTCGTCGATCGAATCACCGTCACGCCGGTGCTCCGCTCCGATCGAGACATCCGCGATGCCGTCCTGATGATGTTGTCGCACGACCCGGCCACCGCGTCGTACCACGTGTCCGCGTCGGTCAAGAACGCCGTGGCCACGCTGGCGGGCGTCGTCGACTCCTATGCGGCCAAGCGGCTCGCGGTGCGCCTCGCCAAGGGCGTGAAGGGAATGAAGGACGTCCGCGACGACCTCACCATCGACTACGCCCGAAAGCGTAGCGACGAGCAGATCGCCGCCGACGCGCGCGCCCGTCTGGCGTGGGACCTCTGGTTGAACGGCGATTCCATAAAGACGGCGGTCAAGGGTGGGGCAGTGACCCTGAGCGGTCTCGTGGGAAGCGCCGTCGGAAAGTCGCGGGCCTACGACGACGCCTGGGTGAATGGTGTCACCGCGGTCGACGACGCAGCCCTCGAGGTCGATCCACGCTTGCGCGACGACGCCCGGCATCGCCCGAACTTCGCCGTGAAGACGGACGGTGACATCAAAGCCGCGGTCGAGGCGGCGTTTCAGCTCGACCCGCGCGTCTCCCGGCATGTGCCCGACGTGTCAGTCGAGGGGGGAGGCGTCATCCTCACTGGCACGGTGGAAAATTTGAAAGCGAAGGCTTCGGCCGAACAGGATGCCCATGACATCGGCGGCGTGTGGCGCGTCGACAACCTGATCAAGGTCCGGCCGCAGGGACCGGTCGTCGACGTCGACATGGAAAAGCAGCTGAAGACCATGCTGGCCTGGGACCCGTCATTGGACGGTTCGGCCATCGACGTGGCGGTCATCAATCGCGTCGCCTACCTGACCGGGGCGGTGGACTCCCGGTACGAGATGGTCGAGGCGGAGGAGGACGCTTCGCGTGTCGAGGGCCTGCTGTGGGTCCGCAACCGCCTGAAGGTCGAACCGGACCAAGTGGTCGCCTACGACAGACCTTATTCCGACTACCATGCTTGGCCCTACTATCGATCTCCATTCCCCCGGTCCGTCGAGCTGGGTCCCCCGCCCTACCCGAGCGACGCCGAGATAAAGGCAGGCGTGGTGAGGGCGCTGTTCTGGAGCCCTTTCGTCGCCGGAGACACCATCACCGTGACGGTCCACGGCGGCGTGGCGACCTTGAGCGGGACCGTCGACAGCTGGATCGGCTGGCGGGAGGCCGACGAGGACGCGCGCCGGATCGCCGGGGACGTCATCAATCGTCTGGTCATCAGGAAGGGACGCTGAGATGGCCGATTCCCCGGTACGTTCGCCGCTGGTCGGTCCGTCGCCCGGGGCGGCGGACGCCTCGAGCAAGGTCCCCCAGGTGACGCTGGCGTTCTGGGCGGTGAAAATACTGGCCACCACGCTGGGCGAAACGGGCGGCGACGCTCTCTCCATGACGCTGAAGCTGGGATACGCCGTCAGCAGCCTGATATTTCTCGCATTCTTCTTGGTGACCCTGGCCGCGCAGGTCAAGTCCAGCCACTACCACCCGATCTTCTACTGGGCGGTCGTCGTCGCCACCACCACCGTGGGAACGACCACCTCCGACTTCTTCGATCGCACGGTGGGACTCGGCTACGTGAAGTCGTCGATCATCCTTCTCTGCCTGGTCGGTGCCGTCCTCCTGACGTGGCGCCTCGTGACGGGCGCCATCGCGGTCGATCGCATCACGACTCGAAAGAACGAGATCTTCTACTGGTTGACGATCCTGGTGTCGAACACGCTGGGCACGGCGCTGGGGGACTTCGTCGCCACGTCGACCGGCCTGGGGTTCGAGCGGGGTGCGCTCATTTTTGCGGCGCTGATCGGGGTGGTGTTCCTGATTCACCACTTCACGAACGTGTCGAGTGGCCTGCTGTTCTGGGCCGCGTACGTGCTGACGCGGCCCCTTGGGGCGACGCTCGGCGACACCCTCACGAAACCGAGCGCGGATGGAGGGTTGAACATCAGCCGGATCATCTCGTCGCTCTCCCTGGCGGCGGCGATGGTCTTCTTCATCGCCATCACCTCGCTCCGCAAACGCTCGTCACCGGTTTCGCGGTAACGAGAGGGACGGCGGCGGAGGAAGCCGCTGGTCGCAGGCGCGCGGTCCCTCAGGTCCCCCTCACCAGCGCGAGTTCCTTCAGAGCGAGGAGGATTTCGCCGAGCGACCACGCTTGCGCGAAGCAGCCCCGCGGTGTGTACGGGGCGGTGGCATCGAAGATCTCCGAGAGATGGCCGAGGCAGCCCTCCGTCACGAGGTGCTCCTCGATACCGGCGAAGAACGACAGGGCCTCCGCGCGGGCCTGTTCGCTCCGCCCGTGGAAGCGAAGCCACGCGCGCGCGAAGGGCGCCAGCAGAAACGGCCACACGGTCCCCTGGTGATAGGCGGCGTCGCGGCGCGGCCGCGGGCCCACGTACCGGGGATGGAAATTGGGATCGTCCTCGGCCAGCGTCCGCAAGCCTCTCGGCGTGAGCAGCTTTCGACGCGTCAGATCGAGCACGCGCCGGCCGCGTTCGCCGGACACCAGCTCGGCGTCGAACGCCAGCGCGAACAGCTGATTGGGACGGAAGGTCGCGTCGTCGCCCTCGGGCCCATCGAGCACGTCGAACAGATATCCGCCCGCCTCGTACCAGAACCGTCGCTGGAAGGACGCGATCGCCCGCGCCCGGCTGGCCTCGAAGACGACGGCCTGGGGGCCGTGGCCAAGCCGGCGCGCCAGGGCGCCGGCCACACCGAGGGCCTGCACCCAGAGCGCCTGGACCTCGACCGGCTTGCCTCGGCGCGGTGTCATGACGTCGTCGCCACACTTCGCATCCATCCAGGTGAGCGGCGCGCTGTCGTCCGACGCACGCAACAGCCCGTCCTCATCCATCGCGATCGCCACGTGACCCGTGCCGCGTGTGTAGCCGGCGAGAATGGTCCGCACCGCCGGCCACACGGCCTCCAGGACGGTCCGATCGGGAGAGCTCTTCGCGTATCGGCCCACCGAGACGATGAACCACAGCGACGCGTCGACCGAGTCCCAGCGGGGGGCGGTGTGCCCATCGGGAAGGTTGTTCGGAAGCAGCCCCCCGTCCACGAGCGGCGCGAACGTCTTCAGGATCTGCCCGGCCAGATGGAGGCGATCGGTGACCAGCAGCAGCCCACCGAAGGCGGTGAAGGTGTCCCGCGTCCACACGTCGAACCAGGGGAATCCGGCCAGCAGCGCCGGCCCTTTGCGGCTCTCGACGATATAGGCCTCGGCGCCGAGGATGAGCTGATCGAACAACCGATTGCCGCTCGGGCGAACCATTCGACGGCTTGCCTGTCGCCGCTCCAGCTCCTCCTCGAACGCGCCGCGGCCGTCCGCCGGTCCTTCATCCGCCACTGCGAAGGTCAGGAACACCGGCTTCCCCGGCGCGACCGTCAACGACAGCGTTCCCGGCGACCACCAGTCCTCCTGGGAAGGCTCCCCCCGTTCGTGGTCGATCGCATACCCGATCCCCCTCCGCCAAAAAGGATCGTGATGGTAGCCATCGGCGCCCAGCGCCTTGACCCGCGGAAGGTCGGAACGCGGTTGCCAGCTGACCCCGCCCGCGTCGAGGCGGACCGAGGTCGCGATCGGGTCATCGCTGCTCACCACCGCGTGGTCGGGGCGCACCGTCAGCATCGGTCTCACCGACAGACGCAGCGCGGGCCCGTCGACCTCCAGGATATGCCAGCGAACGATGACCGCACCACGCCCTCGCGGGCACAGGATCGACCGAACGAGGGTGGCGCCACCGACCCGATACGTCCACTCGGGCACGGGGCGCGCCGAGAAGCCCTCACAGCGTCGATACCCGTCTTCAGGTGGATCGGCGGCCGAGCAGGTGGAGAGGGCGACGAGACCATCCGCCGTCTCCACCCACTCCGCGAGGTGATTGATCAGCATCACGCGATCGTGCGGTGGATGAGAGGCCACCAGCAGCAGACCGTGATAGCGGCGGGTGGCCAGGCCGCTGACGGTGCCCGCCGCGTAGCCCCCCCGGCCGTTCGCATCCACCCATTCGAGCGCGCTCGATCGCGCCAGATCGCGACAGCCGGCCCGGTCCAGCCCGATCGCGTCTCCCGTCACAGGATCACGGTCGCCGCGGCTCGCGCGACGGCGGGCGCTTCGGCGCCAAGCGCGAAGGCGGTGGTGTGCGCCGCCAGCGAGACAATCTCGACGATCGGCCAGTCACCGAGCGGCGGCACCGCACCGAGGAGAGGCAACACCACGAGCTCGAAGCCAAAGATCGTGGCGCTGGTACGAATGACCCGTCCAGCGCGGGAGCTCGGTGAGGGGCGAATCAACCGGCTTGCGACCCCCAGGACCGGGCCATAGAGCCAGCGCATGGCCCCCCCCCACTGCCGCGTCTGCGTCGGCGTGAGAGCGATCCCCATCCGCCCGGACAACCGCGTCACGATGCGCCCGGGCGCGTAGACCGGTTCTCTCCCCAACGCGTAGCGTTCCATACGCTCGAAGGCCCCCAGCAGGAAGGTACCGGCGAGCCCCGCCACCAGTCCTCGAATCGTGATCGACGCGACACCTTCGCCATCTGTCCCCGTTGACATCGATCTCCATTCACGCGACTTGCCCGCTGTCGCCTCGCGTGCGGTCTACTTGGGGTGCGCGCAGGTCCCCGTCAATGGGTCGACCCGCGTCGCGAAGAAAATAGGAGGCGCGCGCGACGACATTCCGTTGTCGATTTTCCTCTCCACGCGCGCGGGGATGACTAGATTCCGCAGATGGTGGCGTGGCGGCGTGATGTTTCAAGGAGGCGGAGGTGAGGTCGTCGCGGAGTTCGGGGCGTCCTGTCGGGTGCGGGTGCTGCTCTCGTCCGAGGAGCTGACGGCTTGGAATTCAGCTCCGCAGACGACAGGTTGCTGGCGACCCACTCACCGCAGGCAGCGGCCATCGTGCAGCTGTTCGAGAGCACGCTCGTCATCTGCGGCGTGATCTTTCTGATCGTGGTGGGCCTGGTGGCGTTCTGCGTGTGGCATTTTCGGGCGCGCGGCGTGAAGGAGCCGGCCCAGACGGAGGGCAATCGGAAACTCGAGGTGGCGTGGACCCTGGTTCCCGTTGGTGTGCTGGTGTGGCTCCTGGTGCTGACCTCACGGGCGATGGCCGTGGCCGACCCGCCCGTCGATCGCGTGCCCGACCTCACGATCGTGGCCCATCAGTGGTGGTGGGAGGCGCGCTACCCGTCGGGGGCCGTGACGGCCAATGAGATCCACATTCCGACCGGGAGGGCCCTCGTGGTGCAAGTGCTCTCCGAGGACGTGGTTCACGACTTCTGGGTGCCCGCGCTCGGGCGAAAAGTAGACGCCATACCCGGCCGCGCCACGAACATCTGGCTAGAGGCGGATGACCCCGGGTTGTACCTGGGCACGTGCGCGGAGTTTTGCGGCGCCCAGCACGCCTGGATGCGCATCCGGGTCATCGCCGAAGCGCCCCACGACTTCACGGTCTGGGAACAGCGAGCGGCCGCGCCGGCGCCCCCCCCGGTGACGGCCCCGGCGACGCGTGGCCTCGCCACGTTTCGCGCCAAGGCATGCATCGGCTGCCACGCCATCCGCGGCGTCAGCACGGCGCGGACCGCCCCCGATCTGACCCGGCTCGCCGAACGGGCCACCCTGGGGGCGGGCGTCATCGACAACAGCCCCGCCGAGTTGGAGCGTTGGTTGAAGGATCCCCAGAAGATCAAGGCGGGCTGCCACATGCCGAACGCCAAGCTCTCGGATGACGCGCTGTCGGACGTCGTGGCGTACCTGGAGACGCTGAAGTGACCGCGGTCGAGGTCCTGCGCGGCCCCGCCCCCGTCGAGGTCGCCGACGAGCGACGAGGGCCCTTCTCCTGGGTTGCCACCGTCGATCACAAGCGGATCGGAATCCTGTACCTGTCGACGGCGTTCTTCTTCTTCGGCGTGGGAGGCATCGAGGCGTTGCTGGTCCGCTGGCAACTGGCGCGTCCCAACGCCCACCTCCTGTCGCCCGATGCATACAACCAGCTGTTCACCATGCACGGGACGACGATGATCTTCCTCGTCGTCATGCCCACCCTGGTGGGGTTCACCAACTACTTCGTGCCCCTGATGATAGGCGCGCGCGACATGGCGTTTCCCCGGCTGAACGCGCTGTCCTACTGGCTGTTCCCGTTCGGGGGGACCCTGCTGCACTTCAGCTTGCTGGCGGGCGGGGCGCCGTCTGCCGGCTGGTTCAGCTACGCGCCGCTCAGCGAGACGCCGTTCAGCTCGACCACGGGAACCGACTACTGGGCGCTGGCGCTGCTGGTGCTGGGCATCGGCTCGGTGGCGGGCGCCATCAACCTCATCGCCACCGTGCTCACGTTGCGAGCGCCAGGGTTGACCATCCGGCGGCTGCCGCTGTTCGTGTGGATGACGTTCGTCACGGCGACGCTCATCATCCTGGCACTGCCCGTGCTGAACGCCGCGCTGGCGATGCTGCTCGTCGACCGACAGCTGAACGCGCACTTCTTTCTGGCCAAGGGCGGGTCGGCGATCTTGTGGCAACACCTGTTCTGGACGTTCGGCCACCCCGAGGTTTACATCATGGCGCTGCCGGCGTTCGGGATGATCTCGGAGGTGATCCCGGTCTTCTCGCGCAAGCCGATCTTCGGGTACGGCTTCGTGGCGGCGTCCACGGTGGCCATCGCCGTGCTGAGCTTCGGCGTCTGGGTGCACCACATGTTCGCGGCGGGGCTCGGGCACACGGCCGATCTGGCCTTCGCCGCCGCCAGCATGCTGATCGCGGTTCCCACGGGCGTGAAGGTCTTCAACTGGATCGCCACCCTGTGGGGGGGCACGCTGCGCCTGACCACGGCCATGCTGTTCGCCATCGCGTTCCTGATCGAATTCGTCATCGGGGGCCTGAGCGGTATCACCTTCGCCGCGGTACCCATCGACTGGCACGTGACGGACACGTACTACGTGGTGGCGCACTTTCACTACGTGCTGTTCGGCGGGACGCTGTTCGCCGTGTTCGCCGCCACCTATTACTGGTTCCCCAAGATGAGCGGCCGCCTGCTGTCCGAGCGCTGGGGCAGGGTGCATTTCTGGCTGACGGTGGTGGGGTTCAATGTGACGTTCCTGGTGCAGCATCTGCTCGGCCTGATGGGGATGCCCCGCAGGGTCTTCACCTATCCAGACTTGCCGGGATGGGGGGTCCTCAACATGGTGTCGACGGTGGGCGCCTTCGTCCTGGCGGTCGCCATGCTGGTCTTTGCGCTCAACCTCGCGCGCAGCCTGAGGCGCGGAAAGCACGCCGGCGACAACCCTTGGGATGCCTGGACGCTGGAATGGGCGACCACCTCACCACCGCCACCCCACAACTTTCAGCGCGTGCCGCCCGTACACGGCCGCCGGCCTCTGTGGGACCTGGCCCATCCGAGCGGCGACACGCCGAAGGTGAACGATGTCCCCGAGGAGCCATGGGATCGGGCCAAGGTGGGGGTTTTGGCGTTCGTGGCCTCGGAGGCCACGTTCTTCCTGGTTCTGATTCTGGCCTACGTGTACTTCAACGTCTCGACACGAGCGGCCGCCGCGGTCCTCGACGCGAAGACGACCGGCGCCTTCAGCGTGTGCCTCGTGGCCAGCAGCCTGACCCTGTACCTGTCCGAGCGCAGCCTGGCGAAAGGGCACCCCCAGGCACATCGCGCCTGGCTGGTGGTGACCATCGCGCTCGGGGCCGTGTTTCTGGGCGGCCAGGTCAGCGAATACCGGCGGCTCTTCGCGGCGGGGTTGTCGGTGAACAGCAGCCTGTTCGCGACCTCGTTCTTCACGCTCACCGGGTTCCACGCGTTGCATGTCACCGGGGGCCTCATCGCCCTGGGGATCTTGGCCGGGCTGGCCTTCTTCGGGGAGGTTCAGGGACGTGCCGCCCGCGCCTTGCGGGCCGTAGGCATCTACTGGCACTTCGTCGATGTGGTCTGGCTGGTGGTGTTCAGCGTCGTCTACCTGCGGAGTGCCCTGTGACCACGCGCGACCTGTTGCTCCACGCCTGGCAGCCAGGGCTGGTCGTGCCCTCGATCTGTGCGGTGACGCTGGCGATCTATTTCGGCGTGGGTCCGGCGCGCCGGACACCCCAAAGGCTCTGCTTCGTGGGGGCGGTGGGGCTGTTCTTCGTCGCGCTCGCCTCCCCGATAGGCGTGTTGGCGCGTGGATATCTCTTCAGCGCTCACATGCTCCAGCATCTGATCCTGCTCCTTGCGGTGCCCCCGCTGGTGCTGCTCGGTATCCGCGGGCAGCCCGATAGTCTGGCCGCTCGGGAGGACGCGTCCGCCCCGCGAGAAAGAAGAGCCCGCTACCTTGGCCCCTGGCTGGCGGGCGTGGGAGCGATGTGGTTGTGGCACGAGCGCTCCCTGTGCAACGCGGCGGCCACCAGCGCCACGATGGCTTGGATTCAAACCGCGTCGCTGATCGGGATGGGCCTCTTGTTCTGGCGGCCCATCCTGCTCGGCGGAGCTCGGGCGGCGCCTCTCGCGGCCGTCGCCTATCTGTTCACCGCGTGCCTGGCCTGCACCGTGCTGGGAATTCTGGTGACGTTCTCGCCCGTGCAGGTGTGCAACGTCTACGCGCATCCGGTCGATCGGCTGGGTATTCTGCCGCTGCTCCGCGACGGGTGGGGCCTGTCACCGCGGAGCGATCAACAGCTGGGCGGTCTCATGATGTGGATACCCACGTGCTTGGTGTACGGCGCCGCCATCCTGGCCACCCTCGGTCGCTACTACGGAGGCGAGGCGGCGCCTTCCCTCGTGCCCGCCCGGGCCGCGCCACACCGAACCGCGGCGGGGATGAAATGACGAGGGAATCGACCGACGTGCAGGAACAGCAAGAACGGCAGGAACAGCTGCACGATGGCTGGAACGAGCCGCGCCCAGCCACGGTTCCACGGCCGAGCGCGTGGCCCGCGGGGATGGCCCTGGGAATCACGCTGTTGCTGTGGGGGATCGTCACGTCGCCGGTGCTTCTCGCCGTGGGAACGTTGACGGTGGTGGCCTCGCTGATGGGATGGATCGGGGAGATGCGCCATGCCCAGGAATGACGACGAACATGACGAGCGGCCGGATTCGCGTGCCGAAGCAGAACCGGCTCAGACCCCACCAGCGAGCGGCTGCGCGCCGGCGGAGTCGACTCCCGCCGAGCTGGCGCGAAGGAAGTTCTTGGGACGGGTGGGGATCAGCCTGGGGGTGGTGGGCGGTGCCGCGCTGTCCATCCCCGGGCTTGCCTTCGTGGTGGTGCCGCTGTTCCGCGACTCGCCCCAGGAATGGAGAAAGGTGGGAAAGGTCGACGCGTTCGAGCTGGGGACCACGACGAACGTCGTGTTCGTCGACGCCTCTCCCTTGCCGTGGGCGGGGGTGACCGCGAAATCAGCCGCCTGGTTACGACGGACGAGCGCCGAATCGTTCGTGGCGTTTTCGGTGAACTGCGCCCATCTGGGCTGTCCGGTCCGCTGGCTGGAACAGGCAAAGCTGTTCATGTGCCCCTGTCACGGGGGCGTTTACTACCAGGACGGCAGCGTCGCTGCCGGTCCGCCCCCCCGGCCTCTCACCCAGTACCCGGTCCGCGTCCGTGACGGCGACGTCGAGATCCACACCGAGCCCATTCCGATCGGATGACGATGATGAAGCGTGTCCTGAAGTCGGCCTGGAAGACGATCGATGATCGGGTGGGGATCGTCGCGTTGCTGCGCCCCCTGGCGAACCATCGGGTACCGAGCGGCGCGCGCTGGTGGTACGTGTTCGGCAGCGCCACGCTGTTCGCCTTCATCATCCAGGTCCTGAGCGGCGTCACGCTGGCGTTCTCCTATATTGCCTCGTCGTCGCAGGCCTATGACACGCTGCTGTTCATCACGAACGACGCCCCCTTCGGACGGGTGCTGCGGGGCCTGCACTACTACGGCGCCTCCGCGATGGTCTTGATGGTCGGCATCCACATGGGCCAGGTGTTTCTCGCCGGTTCCTACAAGTTCCCGCGCGAGATGAACTGGCTGTCGGGCGTGATCCTGCTGGTGCTGACCCTGGGCATGGGCTTCACCGGGCAGCTGCTGCGGTGGGATCAGAACGCCACCTGGTCGGTGGTCGTCGGCGCCGAGCAAGCCGGTCGCCTGCCCTTCATCGGGACCCGGATCGCGCGCTTCATCCTGGGCGGTGACACCGTGGGGGGCGCCACGCTCAGCCGGTTCTTCGCCGTTCACGTGTTCCTGATCCCGGCGGCCATCTTCGCGGGGGTGGGTCTGCACCTGCTGCTGGTGGTCAAGCACGGCATCGCGGAGCCTCCCAAGGCCGGCGAACCGGTCGACCCCAAGGCCTACCGCAGCCGCTACCAGAAACTCCTGGCGAAGGACGGTGTTCCGTTCTGGCCGGACGCCGCCTGGCGGGACATCGCGTTCGGGGTGGCGATGGCGCTCGGCATCTTGTTCCTGGCCATCTTCGCCGGGCCCCCTCCCCTATCGGCCCCGCCCGACCCCAGCATCATCGCCGCGGATCCGCGCCCCGATTGGTATCTGCTGTGGTACTTCGCGATCCTCGCGCTCGCGCCCCCGAACCTCGAGACGTACATCATCATTCTCACCCCCTTGCTGGTCGGCGCCCTGCTGGTTTCGCCCCCCTTCATCTCCAACAAGGGCGAGCGGAGCGCGCGAAGACGTCCCTGGGCCGTGGCCATGGTGCTGTTGACGATCGTCATGATCGGCTCGCTGTGGATCCTGGGCGCGCGCTCGCCGTGGTCCCCCAAGTTCGATCCCCCCTTGCTGTCGGAGCAGGTGGTGGGAACGGCGCACGGCCCTGTCGCGGACGGGGCGCGATTGTTTCACGACAGAGGTTGCCTCAGTTGCCATCTGATCTCCGGCAGCGGCGGCCGGCGCGGCCCAGACCTGACCCGCATCGGCGACCTGCTCACGCGAGAGCAGATGACCATCCGCATCGAAAATGGAGGAACCAACATGCCGGCCTTCGCGTCGCTCTTGAATCCGAACGAGCTGGACACGCTGTTGGCGTTTCTGGTCTCGCGGGCGGCAGCGCCATGAGACTGCAATTGCTGAAATACGCAGGGCGTCTTCGGGCGAGCTTCTGGTTTCTTCCGTCGCTGATGGCGACCGGAGCCATCGCGGCGGCGTTCGGCATGGTGGCCCTCGACCAGGGGGTTACCGACAAATGGGTCCGCGCCTTGGGGTGGGCCTACAGCGGCGGTGCCCAGGGCGCCAGCGCCGTTCTGCAGACCATCGCCGGATCGATGATCACCATCGCCGGCGTCGTCTTTTCCCTGACGCTGGTGGCGCTTTCGCTCGCGTCGTCGCAGTTCGGATCGCGCCTGCTCCGCAGCTTCATGCGCGACACCATGACGCAGGTGGTGCTGGGCACCTTCGTGGCGACCTTTCTCTACTGCCTCCTCGTCCTGCGCACCATCCGCCGCGCCGAGGAGAGCCTGTTCGTCCCCCACCTCTCGGTCACCCTGGGGGTCGTCTTCGCCATCGCCAGCCTGTGGGTGTTGATCTACTTCATCCATCACGTCGCCGTCTCGATTCAGGCAGACGAGATCGTCGCCCGGGTGGGCGAGAACCTGGCCGCCGGGATCGACCGACTGTTTCCGGAGCAGACCACCCGGGGTAGCGCCCTGTCGACCGACGACGCCGCCGGCGCCGGCATGCCATCGTCTTTCGAGACGGAAGCGGAGACGGTCGAAAGCAAAGGGGACGGGTACCTGCAGATCATCGACATGGACGCGCTGGTCCTGCTGGCGAGGCAGGAGAGCGCGGTTTTTCGCATCGAGCGACGGCCCGGCCAGTACGTCATTCGGGATCATCCCCTCGTTTCGGTCTGGCCGGCCGGACATGTCACCGAAGCCCTCGACGCCCGCATCAACGCCGCGTTCGTCCTCGGGAACCAAAGAACGTCCGCACAGGACATCGAATTCGACGTGCAGGAACTGGTCGAGATCGCCGTGCGCGCGCTGTCGCCTGGCATCAACGATCCCTTCACGGCGATCGTTTGCGTCGATCGTCTCGGCTCTGCCCTGAGTCGCCTGGTGCGGCGGGACACCCCCTCCCCCTACCGGCTCGATGGCGAGGGGCAGCTGCGGGTGATTGCCCCGCCAGCCGACTTCGCGGGCATCGTGGACAGCGCGTTCAACCAGATCAGGCAGTACGCCCGGACCAGCGTCGGCGTCACGCTGCGGCTGCTCGAGGCGATCGCCGCGGTCGCGGACGCCGCGGGCTCGGACGAGCGGCGGGTCGCGTTGCAGCGGCACGCGGACATGGTGGTCAGGGGGGCGCGGGAGGCCTTGCCGGAGAGTCAGGATCGCCTGGCGGTGGAGGAACGCTACGGTGAGGCGACGAAGCGGATGCGGAGGCACACGACACGGGCTTGAGCCCGCCACTCTGGCGGCCCCCTTGCCCAGCGGGTAGGCCCGACCCATGTACGGTCCAGGAGGATTCGACCATGTTCAAAATGATCAGTGTTGTCTCGGTGGTGGGCGCGATGATGTTCTCGGGTGCCCAGTCGTCGGCGTGGGCCACGCAGGTTGCCGGCAAGGAACAGATGAAGATGCAGAAGCAGATCGAGAAGAAGCTGACGGCTGATTCCGATCTGAAGAACAACCGCATCGGCGTCATGGTGGACAACAGCGTCGTGACGCTGAAGGGGACGGTCGACACGCCCGCGGAGAAGGGCAAGGCCGAGGAGCTCGCCCACGTGGACGGCATCGTCCGGGTCGACAATCAGCTCGACGTGGGCAGCAAGGGGGTGGGCGCGGCCGTCACCGACACGGTCATCACCACCAAGCTGAAGGCGGAGATGGTGGGTGACGACGAGCTGAAGCACAGCGACATCTCCGTCACCACCAACAACGGCGTGGTGATGCTGACGGGGACCGTCGCCTCCGAAGCCGCCCGTGAACACGCGATGGCCGTCGCCCAAAAGGCCGATGGCGTGAAGACCGTCTCCAATAAACTGCGCGTCACCGCCGGAAAATAGGCTCACGCCTCTCACCATCCCCGCCGCGAGGCGGGCGATGACGTCCACCAGGGCCGGTGCTCTTGCATGTCGCTCTCGAAGTTGCAGATTGGGCAGATGTCTTCACAGCGGTCGGAGGTGGTGGTGGTCACTGGGGCGTCGGCTGGGGTGGGACGAGCCGTGGTGCGCGAGTTCGCCCGGCGAAAGGCGCGCATTGGGCTGATCGCACGCGGTCAGGAAGGACTGGAGGCGACCGCCCGCGAAGTCGAAGCGGCCGGGGGCGAGGCGCTGATTCTGCCCGTCGACGTCGCCGACGCGAAGGGGGTCGAGGCAGCCGCGCAGGTCGTCGAGGAGCGCTTCGGTCCCATCGACATCTGGGTCAACGACGCCATGACCTCCGTGTTCTCAACGTTCGCGGAGATGACGGCGGACGAATTCAAGAGGGTCACGGAGGTGACGTACCTGGGCGCCGTCTACGGAACGATGTCGGCATTGCGGCGCATGCTGACGCGAGATCGGGGCACCATCGTTCAGGTAGGGTCCGCCCTCGCCTACCGCAGCATCCCCCTGCAGTCGGCCTACTGCGGCGCGAAGCACGGCATCAGCGGTTTCATCAACTCGCTGCGCTGCGAGCTCATCCACCGCCGCAGCCGGGTGCACCTGACAGTCGTCGATCTGCCGGCCATGAACACCCCGCAGTTTAGCTGGGTGAAGAGCCGCCTGCCCAACAAGGCGCAGCCGGTTCCCCCCATCTACCAACCCGAGGTGGCGGCCCGGGCCATCTACTGGGCGGCCCATCACCGGCGCCGCGAGATTCGCGTTGGAATGCCGACCGTCGCCGCCATCGTCGGCAACAAGCTCATCCCGGGGCTGCTCGACCACTACCTGGGCCGCACGGGCTTCAAGGCGCAACAGACGAACGAGCGGCGTCCGGCGGATCAGCCCCAGAATCTGTGGCATCCCGTCGCGGGCGATGCCGGCGCTCGGGGCACGTTCGGGGCGCGTTCGCACGCGCGCAGCTTGCAGACCTGGCTGACCCTCCATCGCCTTGGCGTGGGTCTAGGCTTGGCCGCGACGCTGTCGTTGTGCTTCGCCGGAGGGGCATTGGCTAGCCGCGCGCGAGCCCTGCATTGAGGATCGAGGACTACGCGCTCATCGGCGACACGCAGACGGCCGCGCTGGTCGGTCGCGACGGCTCAATCGACTGGGCATGCTTCCCCCGGTTCGACTCGGGAGCGTGCTTCGCGTCCTTGCTGGGGGAACGGACCAACGGACGCTGGCTGATCGGTCCCCGCGAGGCGCTGCCGGCGACACGGCGCCACTACCGCGACGACAGCCTGGTGCTGGAGACCGAGTTCGAGACGAGCAGCGGCGTCGTTCGCCTGATCGACTTCATGCCCATCAGAGACGAGCGCCCGGATATCGTGCGCATCGTCGAGGGGGTGGCCGGCCTCGTGGAGATGCGGGTCGATCTCGTCGTCCGGTTCGACATGGGCCGGGTCACCCCCTGGGTTCGCAAGCGCGACGACGCCATCGTCATGGCGGCCGGTCCCGACGCCCTGTGCTTGCGTGGTGATGTCGACCTTCACGGGGAGGACATGGCCACCGTCGGCACGTTCGTCGTTCGCGCCGGAGAGCGACGGACCATGACCATGACCTGGTTCCCGTCGCACCAGGACATGCCGAGGCCCCTCGATCCCCAGGTCGCTCTCGCGGAGACCGAGACGTGGTGGCGAGCTTGGTCGACGCGGTGCTCGTACCAGGGACCCTATCGGGAGGCCGTGACGACGTCGCTGCGCGTGCTGAAGGCGCTGACATTCGGCCCGACGGGCGGAATCGTGGCTGCACCGACGACCTCCCTTCCGGAGTGGCCGGGGGGAGCGCGGAACTGGGACTATCGCTACTGCTGGTTGCGGGACGCCACGCTGACTCTGTACGCCTTGATGCTCGGGGGGTACGACGGCGAGGCCGAGGCCTGGCGGGAGTGGCTGTTGCGTGCCGCCGCTGGCGATCCCGCCTCCGTGCAGATCATGTACGGCGTCGCCGGCGAGCGCCGGCTCACGGAGTACGAGGCCTCGTGGCTGTCCGGGTTCGAGGGTTCGAGGCCGGTACGGATCGGCAACGCCGCCCACGAGCAGCTTCAGCTCGACGTATACGGCGAGGTGCTCGATGCGCTGTTCCAGGCCCGCCGCCTCGGGGTCGCCCCCGACCGCTGGTCATGGTCACTGGAAAAGGGACTCCTCGAATGCCTGGAGAAGCGCTGGCGCGCCCCCGACAAGGGCATCTGGGAAGTGCGCGGCCCGGAGCGCCACTTCACGCATTCGAAGGTGATGGCCTGGGTGGCGTTCGACCGGGCCATCAAGTCGATCGAGACCTTGGGGCTCGACGGCCCTCTCGGTCGCTGGATGACCGTACGGGCCGACATTCACGAGGACGTTTGCGCCCGCGGCTACGACCCCGCGCGACGCAGCTTCACCCAGAGTTACGGAGCTCCCGAGCTCGACGCCTCGTTGCTCCTCATCTCGCTGGTGGGCTTCCTTCCCGCCAGCGATCCACGCATCGTCGGGACCGTGCGTGCGATCGAACAAGAACTCCTCGTCGGGGGCCTGGTCCGTCGCTACCGGACCGACAGCACCGCCAGGGTCGACGGATTGGCCCCCGGGGAGGGGGTCTTTCTTCCCTGCAGCTTCTGGCTCGTCGACGTCTACATTCAACTGGACCGCCGTCCCGAGGCAGTCGAGCTCTTCGACCGCCTGCTGGGCCTGGCCAACGAGGTCGGTCTGCTGTCCGAGGAGTACGACCCCCAGTCGGGCCGGTTGCTGGGAAACTTTCCCCAGGCGTTCACTCATCTGTCTCTGGTCAACACGGCGTACAACCTGTCCGCCCATCCCCAGCGCCCGGCTCGCCATCGGGCCGACGGACAGCACGAGGCGCGGGAGCGACCAGCGACCGCGGTGACCGAACGCTAATGACCGGCTTTGTTGGTATCGGCATCCAGCCGTGACCGGTACCCGGGATCCTCGGTCAACCAGTAGGGGGTGCGTCCGTAGTGGGTATAGAGGTCGGTCTCGTACGCGCGATTGACCGAATCAATTCCCTTCCACGTGGGGCTGTTCTTGATGGCGTCCCGCGTGAGCTCGACGAACACCAGGCGATCGGCCCAGCTGATCCGGCGGGCCCAGTGGGGCGCCAGCAGGACCTTCTTCCCGAACCACCAGTTGCTGGTGTCGATGATCAAGTAGCGGATGGCCCAGCTGCCATCGTCGACCACGAAGTCCTTGACGTGGCCGATGCCATCATCGGTGCCCTGGATGTGGTACCCGTGCAGCTCCTTGGCGCTGCGCAGGTGAACATCGCCGGAGAAATCTTCCAGATGACCGCTGGCCAGGCTGGCCCCTTCCCCCCTGCCAAGTATGGTCGGGGATGCGGTGGTCATGTCCCACGCGCCCCCCTGGCCCCAGTAGTAAGGATACCCGTAGTAGTCGTGATAGGCGCGCTCGTTCTGTCGCGACACCGGTAGATCCGATTCGACAGACGGAGCGTTCTTCACTTTCTCCATCGTCAAGCTCAGGTGAAATGTCCGGTTCGACCGGTCGACCTCGCGAAAGGCGTTCGGTGAAATCAGGACGCGACGTCTGTCGAAGAACGTGCCCGCATCCACCACCATGTAACGAATCGTCCAGCTTTCGTCGTCGATGAGGAAGTTCACGACGTCGCCGATGTCCCCATCGGTCCCGCTCACGGTGTAGTGCTCGAGGTCCTTCAGGGATCGCAATGACGGCATCCGATCGGACGCGGCGGGACGAGCGCCACTCTCGTCGGTCAGCTCACGCTCGGCCGCGACCCAATCCTGGACGTCGAACCCAGGGACGTAACCGCGGTCGATGAATTTCTCGTAAGCCCGGGCGGCGATGTCCTGATGAACGGGCTGGGGCGCATGGAGGGGGGGGGACGAAAATGGCGCGACGCCTCCCGTCGCCTCGTCATTTGGCTTCGAACTCCGCGCTGATTTTGATCTCATGATGATCCTCGCTTCGAAAGGTGAGCCGTGCCGATGTGCCTGACGCTCCCTATAAGCACGATCACCCAGGCTGTTCAGCCCCCGCCGTCACGGGGCTTTCCCCTCGGCTCGAACAGCGCCGCTATCCCCTCGGGGTAAGGAGCGAGCTCGGCGTGCGTTCGCTTTCCATCCCGGGCGAAAACGAGCGCACGTGAACGTCCCGCTGAGGAAACGGGATCTCGATCCCGGCGGCTCGGAAGCGGCTGTCTATCTCGAACCGAAGCTCCGACGAGATGCGTCGATCCTCGCCGGGATCGACGATCCAGACCAGCAGCGCGAAATTCAGGCTGGAATCGCCGAACTGTTCGAATCTGACCTCGGGAGGTGGTTCGCCGAGAACTTGCGCGTGTCCCACGGGAACCGCCAGCAACGTCTGACGAACGAGCGCGGTGTCCGTGCCGTAGGCCACACCGACGGCGATGGCGATCCGCAGATTCGGCGTGGGGATGCTGTGATTGATGACCTGGGTGCTGACCAGCTCGCTGTTGGGGACGATGATGGTCACCTGATCGCGCGTGACCACCCGGGTCGCGCGCATTCCGATCGACACCACGACCCCGTAAGCGTCGCCCACTTTTATGAAGTCGCCCGGCCGGACCGGCTGCTCGAACAGGACGATCAGGCCGGAGATGAAGTTCTGGGCGATGTTCTGCAGGCCGAAGCCGATCCCCACCAGCAGCACCGTCGAGGCCGCGAGCACGGCGGAGAGGCTGAGCCCGATCGAATCGATCGCGACCAGAAACCCGATGAGCGTCAGCACATATCGAGCGATCCTGACCGTCGCGAACTGCGCCCCCGTGGACAGTCCCCGGCGCGCCAGCATGCGCCGCAAGCCGCGCCCAACCAGGCCGGACAGCAACACCGTGGCCGCCACGATCACCAGACCGACCAGCAGCGCGCCCGGCGTGACGACCCCACCGGCGAGGCGGATCAACGGGCGACGCAGGAATGCTTCGGTATGCTCCATCAGGCCTTCGGAAGCATACCTCCGTCGCACTCTGGGCGAGTTCCCCCGACCATCAAAGCGCCCCCAGGCGGGTGGCGGGGTGTCCAGCGCTCAGCGCGGCCACATAGTCGGCGAGGATCCTCACGCTCTCGTCCAGGATGACATCGCCGCCGATGGACACCGGGCGCCCTGTATCCTCGCCGCCGCGCAATGACGGGTCGTTTCCCTTCTCCGCCGCGACGGCGGACGGCAGACCCGGCATATCGACGTTCTTCAAGGTGACCGGATAGACGATGGGCCGGTCACCCTGCAGGGTACGGCTGTCCCGCTCGTACGCCTCTCGCCGCGCCTTGGCCGAAGTCAGCTCCCGGCGCCTCTCCGCTTCGTTGAGCGATACCGATTTCGTGGCCAGATTCTTGGCCATCTGCTCGACGTCACCCGCCAGATAGGCGAAGTCCCGTTCCGATTTCACCCGTCGGGAGGACCCCTGTCGCAGGGCGGCCAGATAGGGGGCCACCCGATCCAGGCGCTCGTAGGCGGTCGCCGGGACGACGTCCCAGGGCAGGGGATTCTTCAACGCCGACTCGCTCACGTCGGCGAAGTCGGTCGGGGTGGGCAGGATGATGTCGGAGGCCACGCCGCGAAGCTGCGTCGAAGCGCCGCTCGGTCGATAGAACTTGCTGATGGTGACCTTGAGAGCGCCGGGGTCATAGGCGTGAGGAAGCCCGGCCTTGTCCATGACCGAGGCCAATCCCACGATGCTCTGCACGGTGCCTTTTCCGAACGTCGAGGTATCGCCCACCACCACCGCCCGTCCGTAGTCTTGTAGCGCACCGGCCAGGATCTCGGTAGCGGAGGCGCTGAAGCGACTCGTCAACAGGACCAACGGACCGTCATAGAGCACCCGTCCGTCGTCGTCCGTCCCCACCTCGATGGCTCCCGAGGGATCGCGGGTCTGGACGACGGGGCCCTTGCGGATGAACAGGCCGGTCAAGCTGATGGCCTCCTCCAGCGAGCCACCGCCGTTGTGACGCACGTCGAGGACGACGCCACGCACCTTCTCCGCCTCGAGCTTTCGCAGCAGTCGGGCGACGTCGGCCGTCGCGCTGCGATGCGTGCCGCCCGCCCGGAGTCCCATCTCGGCATAAAACGACGGCAGATCGATCACGCCCAGCCGCAACGTTGTTCCGTTGCCGGCGGGCACGTCCAGGATTCGCGCCTTGGCCTCTTGATCCTCCAGCTTGATCTCGTCCCGCACCAAGGACACCGTCCGTGGTAGCCCGGCGGCCCCCTCCGGTCCGGAGACGACGCTCAAGACCACCGACGAGCCCTTGGGACCGCGGATGAGTTGCACGGCACGTGACAGCGGCATGTTCACGATATCGACCGGCGGCTGTCCGGCTTGCGCCACCGCGATGATGCGATCCCCGGGCTTCAGCAGGCCGCTGCGCAGGGCCGGCCCGCCTGGCATCAACTCGTGAACCTTGCAATATCCCTCGCTGCTGTCGAGCGATGCCCCGATCCCGAACAGGGACAGGTTCATGGCGATGGACAGGTCCTCGAGCTGCTCTCGTCCCAGATAATCGGAGTGCGGATCGTAGACGTGCGCCAGCGCGTCGAGATAGATTTCGAGGATCTCGTCGTCGCGATACCCCTTCATCGTGTGAAGCTGCTGCGCGTGGCGGCGGGTCAGGGTCGTGACGATCTCGCCGGGCGGCTTGTCTGTCAGCTTTTCTTGCAGGTAGTCGGCGCGCAGCTGCTGTCGCCACAGCTCACGCGCGGTGGTCAGATCGGCCGGCCGAGGCGCCCGGCGGCGGTCGAACAGGTAGCTGTCGTGCCCGGCGAAGTCGAACCTGTCGGTCCGCAACAGCTCGTCATCGTAAGCGACCTGCTGGCCCAGGCGCTGGAGATAGCGGGCAAAGATGGCGCGCGCGGCGGTGGTGTCTCCCGCTGCCAGCATGGCGGCCGCCAGGCCCGCGCGGTACGAGGAGAATTCGACCAGATCCGACTGCAGGAACAAGGAATGACTGCCGTCGAGCGCGTCCAGATAGTGGTCCACGAGCTTACCGGCCAGCTCGGTATCGAGCGGGTGATGGGCAAACTGAGATTGCCCCAGAATGCCGGTCGTGAGGCGGGTCACGTTCGCGTCCGTGGCCCGGACATCAGGCGGGCCACGGAGGGATTGACTGGCCACGCTCGCTCCGGCGAGCGCCGCGAGCAGCCCAACCACCAAGAAATATGAAGGAAACCGGCGAGCTGTCTTCATCATTCTCCGCCTTCACGAGGACGCGATCGCCCGGACCGCGCCGGCTCCCATCGCTTGGGACACAGCCTGGGGCCCCTCGGTTGCCCACAACTTGCGGCGCGATTACAAACGTGAAAGCCCTGGCTAGGGCATCTTGCGGGGCGCCGCGGGGCGAACCGGGGGATCGCTGGTGATGGCTTTCACGCTGCTGGTCGTGCGCTCGATCGTCTGGACCAGCGATTCCAGGTGCGCCTTCATGACGTCCGATTCGCCGATGAATCCGACGATCCGGCGGTCCAGCCCGACGACGGGCAACTGCCGCAGCTCGGTCTCCAGGAACAGCTCGGCCGCCCGGCGAACCGTGTCGGTCGGCGCGAGCATCACCGCCGGTTGCATCAGATCCGCGGCGATGGTCAGCGCCTGCGCATCCGATTCGGGAGCGAGCAAGCCCACGAAGCCAGCCCCCACGACCCCCACCAAGGCACCGTCCCCGTCGAGCACGGGAAACGCGGCCTGCCAGTCCGATTGCGCCACCGTCTGCGCCATCTCCGACGCCGATGTGCCCGGTGAGAAGCGCGCGAAGGTGGCGGGCCTGAGCATCAACTCCTCGACCCGCGAGGACGTCAGCAGGTCAATGGCGTTGGGGCGCCGGTGCGCCGGCGAGTCATCGTGCGTGGGGACCTGGGCGCTGTAGAGGTAACGCTTCCGCAACGCCACGAAGGCGATGCCTTCGGCGAGCATCAGCGGGACCAGAAGATCGTAACTGCCCGCCATCTCGCAGACCATGATCAGCGAGCTGACCGGGACGTGCGCGAGCCCGCCATAGAACGTTCCCATGCCGACCAAGGCGAAGGCCCCTGGATCGATGCGAGGATCGTGAAGCAACACCGCCGCCGCGCGTCCGAAGGCGCCCCCCAGCAGACCTCCCAGCACGAGGGACGGACCAAAGTCTCCGGCGCTACCGCCGGTGCCGATCGTGCAGGCCGTGGCGATCAGCTTGGCCAGGCAGAGAAACAGCAGGATCTCGACGCCATGCCAACCGCTCGGCAGCCAGTCCGCGCCGGTGATCGCGACCTGAGCCGCGCCGTAGCCTCCTCCGAAGATGCCGAGCGCCTGGCCGGGGGTGCCGACATGGCTCCCGACGACCAGCACGAGCGGCACCGCCAGCAGGCTCAGCGCCAGACCGCCCACCGCGGGCCGCGCCCACCGCGGGACCGGCAGGCGGGACGACAGCCGCTGCGCCCCGCGGAGCGCGGCGAGAAACGTCGAGGCCACCGCCGCCACCACCACGGCCAGCAACGCGTACAGCGGGAGGTGCCCGACCACGAACGTGTAGTGGTCGGCCCGCGCGAACAGCCGCGATTGACCGAAGGTGGCGATCACGACCGAATACGCGATGACGCTGGCCAGAATGGCGGGAACCAGCGCCTCCGCCTCGAAATCGTCCCGATAAAGCACCTCCGCCGCCAGCAGGGCGGCGCCGAGCGGCGTGCGAAAGACCGCGGCCATCCCGGCCGAGACGCCCGCCACCATCAGGATGCGACGCTCGCGCGGCCCGACCCCCAGCCACCCACCCACCGTCGATCCCAGCGCGCTGCCGATCTGCATGGTCGGACCTTCGCGACCACCCGAGCCGCCGCTCCCGAGCGTGAAGATCGATGCCAGCGCCTTGACCCAGATGACCCTGCGGCGAACGACGCCCCCCTGATGGTGAAAGGCGTGAATCATGGCGTCGCCGCCCCCGCCTCTGGCCTCCGGCGCCAGCTCGCAGATGAGTCCAGCCACGAGCCCGCCGAGCGCCGGAAGCAGCGCCATGACGATGGGGCGCAACACCGGCACGCCGTGCTCGGCGATGATCTTCTCTCCATGGGCCCGCAGCGGCACATACCCCGCCCAGTGCTCCAGCATCAGCGCCTGTGTGTACTCCAGCCCGGCGAAGAACGCGGCACCGACCAGTCCCGCGGCCAGGCCCACCAGCGCCGTGTGCAGCAACGTCCGGCCGAGGATGCGAAGATCGAGCGGCGGCGCGACGATTCCCAGCGCCGTGGCGAGCGGCGTCGCCGCGCTGCTCGTCGTCGATCGGCTTGCAGCGGGTTCGCCCCTGAACGCCTCGAACGTCGCCACGTGCCGCATGGCCGCCAGCGACCTGCGAAGACGGGCGCGCAGCTCGGAGGGAACCTTCGGCGGTTCGACGTCGGGTGAGGATGGGTCGGGCATTGGGCGTCGCTGTACCACGCCACGATACTCAATGCCGGCCGTCTCGGTTCTTCGAGATCTCGCCGCGAAGAATTTCGCTGTTTGCCACGTGGGACCTGGCCGAACCGTCCGTCATTCGAGGTCCGGGATCATGCCGGCGCCTTGCCGGTCCCCGGCCGCTCGTCTGACAGCGGTAGCGACAGAGCGAATACCGAGCCGCGACCTGGCGCGCTCTCCACCTTCACGCGGCCCTGGTGCGCCAGCGCGATGGCCTTGACCAGGCTCAGTCCCAGGCCGAGCCCGTGTTCGGCGCGACTGGGATCCACACGGAACAGGCGGTCCCAGATGCGGGGGATGGCCGGCGCGGGAATCCCCACGCCGTCGTCGCGCACCCGCACAGAGGCCTCCTGTTCGTCCGCGTCGACCTCGATCTCGACGTGCCCGCCGCGCCCCGTGTACTTCACGGCGTTGTCGACCAGGTTCGCCAGCGCCTGACGCAGACGCGTGGCGTCCGCCGGCGCCGTCACCGGAGCCCCCGGGCGGAGAGAGAGTGACACCCCGGC
The DNA here is from genome assembly GCA_036500205.1 of Polyangia bacterium. Taxonomy (GTDB): domain Bacteria; phylum Myxococcota_A; class Polyangia; order Fen-1088; family Fen-1088; genus DASYCK01. The sequence continues at coordinate 23,707 of DASYCK010000256.1, forward strand.
GTCGTCGGCCACCTGTTCGTAGAGCTCCAGCGTCTCACCCGCGATGGCGCGGAGGTCGACGGGGGCGATCTGCAGCTTCATGATTCCGGCCTCTGCCTCCGAGATGTCCATCAGGGTACGGAGCATGACCAGCACCCGGTCCGATTCCTCGATGCAATCCGCGAGCGCCTCGGACGCCTGCCCCGCCTCGTTGGACCGTAACGCCACCTCCGCGACACCGCGCAGCCGGGTCAGAGGCGTCCGCAGATCGTGCGCCACGTTGTCCAGGGATTCGCTCATGTTGCGGACCAGCAGCTGATTGCGCTCCAGCATGCGGTTGAACAGCAAGGCGAGATCGTCGAGCTCGCCGCGGCCCGCGTCGCGAACATCGACGCGTCTCGACAGATCCCCCGACTGGATGACGGCTCGGGCCGTCGACGCCAGGGCTGCCACGGGGCGCAGCGCCCGGCCGGTCAACAACGCTCCCCCGGCGATCGCGATCAGCAACCAGCCGACCAGCACGAAGAGACCGGCCACCTTGAGAGGGGACGCGATGCGCTTCCAGGGATCGTCAGTCGACGCGACTTGCAGCCGCAGGTCACTGGTGAGCGACGTCGACACGACGGTGCTGGCCGCGGCCATGTCCCCGTGGCTGAACAAGATGCGACCGGCGCCGTCCTCGACCCGCACCGGACCGCGCTCGCCCTCGAGCTCCGTGGCGTGGGTGATGGCGCGCTCGAACTCCGGCAGGCCCACCCGACCCAGCACCTCGCGGTGGCGCTCCAGACGTTCGTGGACGACGAGATCGCCGACCTGCCCCGCCTCATGTCGAAGCGCGTAGAGCGCCAGGGCGCCCAGCACCGCCACCGCGACGAGCAACGTTCCGGTGTACCAGACGCCCAGGCGCAAGGCCAAGGAGGAGAAGCGACGTCGACGGACTGGCTGCGCCGCCGGATCATTTTTGCCGGAGGACATAACCCACGCCTCGCAGAGTTTGAATCAGCTTCGTGGCGAAGCCCCGATCGATCTTGTTGCGCAAGCGGCATACCAGCACGTCGACGACGTTGGTCTGCGGATCGAATGAATAATCCCACAGGTGCTGCAGGATCATGGTCTTGCTCAGTACGCGCTCGGGATTACGCAGCAGATACTCGAGCAGCGCCAGCTCCTTGGCCTGCAGCGACAGCGGGGCCCCGTCCCTCGTGACCTGACGGCTGAGCAGATCGAGCGTCACGCCGCCGTAGGACAGGCGTGTCTCGCCCGTTGCCCCGGTCGCCCTCCGCGCCAGGGCATTCAACCGCGCCACCAGCTCGACGAACGAGAACGGCTTCGTCAGGTAGTCATCGGCCCCCGCCTCCAGGCCGGCGACCCGGTCGGCCACGGCGTCGCGGGCGGACAGAATGATGACGGGGATCGCGACGCGCTTGCGGCGAACCGCGCGAATCAGCTCGAGACCACCCAGCTCGGGCAGCATGACGTCGACGATGGCGACGTCGTAGGGCGTGCCGTCCGTCAACGCGGCCAGACCGTCGCTTCCGGTGCGCACCCAGTCCACGGCATGCCCTTCCTGACGCAGACCCTTCTCGACGAAGTCTCCGATTTTTTGATCGTCCTCGACGATGAGCAACCGCATCGATTCATCACAGCAGGGGGAGACCCGCGGTTCAAGAGTGATGATCGTCGGCCAGCAGTATCGTCTCGACTCCGGCGCGCGGGACCCAGCCCTGCCCCTCCCCATCGGCGATCAGGGTGAAGTCACCGCGTGTCCGCTCGACCGTGACGAGGGCACCCTCCGGCACGACGAACGCCGCCTCGGCCCCCGTGAACGGCGCCACGAGCGCGGTCGTGTCGGCGGCCACCACGACGGCGCGGCCCGGCGGCGGCGTGACGTGCCAGGCCGCCCCGACGGCCAGCGCCGAGCTCATCCCCGCCACGAGGGCGATGACGACCGGCAGACGACGACGCGTGCGCGCCCATGCGAAGGACACCAGCGCGGCGAACGCCAGCAACAGCGCGGCGATCGCCAACGCTCCCCATTCGTTCGCGCTCAGAAGTCCGAACGCGCGGGCCACGATCGGGCGGGGCGCCGAGGGAAGGTTCGCGCTGGCACGAGCCCGGGCCAGGTCGGCCGCGATGACGGGCGAGCGGGGCGCCAGCAGCCGGGCGCGCTCATAGCCGAGGATGGCGCGGCCCGGATGGCCGGCGGCCAGATCGCTATCGGCGCGCGACACGAGCGTCCGGGTGGAGTACGTGGGCGCTCCGGCCGTCTGCGCCGCGGCTCCCGGACCGGTGGCATCAGCGCCGGGTTGGGCTGCCGCGCTCGCCTGCGCGATGCCGCCGGCCAGGGCCAGCAGCCCCGCCACCAGCACCGCGCTCAGGGTCCGCCTGACCTTCGTGGTGGTCTTCACGCGCGCGATCGTCTTCATGTTCATGTCCTTGCCTCCAGGATTCGAAGCTCATCGAGAATGAGCTGTTGCCAGTTGTCGAGATCGCGAGGAGGACTCGAGGGGACGCCCGGCCCGCCCGCGTAGGTCAATCGATCGGCGCGCTCGAACACCCGTTTGATCCGCTCCCCCTTCGCCCCCAGGCGCGACACGATGTCGGCGGTCGCGATGGCGTCGGCCGGAACGCCCCAGACGGCTCCCAGGCGCGTCTGCAAGGCCTTCCGCCCGGCCCCGAACAACGTCGCCGCATCCCCCCGCGACGCGGCCGCGTCGAGATCGCGGCGTTGCCTCGCGATCTCGCGATCCACCCGCCGCGCGGCCGCCACCCGACCGAGGGCGCCGTTCCGATACGTCCAGCCGAGCAGGGTCAGGGCGGCCCCCGCCAGGGCGATGGCGACCACGAGCATCCAGAACCGGCGCGTCCGGAATGACGGCGTCAAGGTGGCGCCCACGATCTCGGGGACGCCAGCGACGGCCGTGCGCCTCTCGATCTTGGGAGCAACGGCCTCTCTTACGTCGGATACTCCCGCGGCCAGATCCTTCCCGCCGACCGGTGGCGCGACCTCGACGCGCATCGGGGTGGTGTGCCGGGTCACGTAGCGGCGCTCACGCGGATCGAAGTAACTCAAGGTAGCAGCCGGAATCGTCAAGGCGCCCGCGTGGCGTGGCGCGATCGTCTGCTTGAACACCTTCTCACCGGCGAGCGGCCCGGGGCCCGGCGTGAAGGTAGAGGTCACGCCGTAGGCGTTCAGATCGGACGTCGGGGAGAGAGCGGGAACGGCAAGACGCGAGAAGCTCCCCTTGCCGCGCACGGTCAGCTCGAGACTGGTCGGTTCGCCGACGCGGAAGGTCTCGTCGGACAGCGCCGCGTTGATGTCGAACGTCCCCACGGCGCCCGAGAACTCGGGCGGTCGCGGCGTCGGCAACTCCATCACCTTCATGCCGCCGCTCGAGTCGCGCAGCGTGACGTCCCGGCGGCGAACCGTCCCGGCCAGGTCCTCGAACATTCCGCTCAGGGGATCGTGTCCGTTGAACATCCGCGCGAAAAACGGATCGGACGCGAAAGGACTCTGACGCAGCAACGACGCAAACGGATCTCCGCCGCCGTCCTGCTGGCCGGCGCCGTCGGCATCATCGCCATCGTCGGGTTGGCCCCCCTGCCCCGGCGCGCGCATCGGAGGCACGCGCGGCGCCTCGCGATACGTGAGCGCGACCGGAAGCTCGATCTCGGTCTTCGATTCGCCGGCCCTGATGGCCGTCAAGGTCCCCGTCCAGGTGAGCGCCGTGTAAGGCAAGCCGCGAACCTGGACGCTGGACTGCCGGGGCTCGGCGGTCAGCTCGGAGAGCAGGAGCGCGTCCGAGGTCATGCGCGGCTGTCCGGTGATGGTCACCCCGGTACCGCCGAGGAAGTACGCGTGAATCGTCACCGGGACCGCCTGGCCCACGTAAAGTCCCCGCGCCCCGGGATCGAGGCGCAGCTCCAGCTTCAGCGAGGCGCGCGCGGGCTCGCGGAGGGCCCGATTGTCAGGCGTGGGCGTGGCCGTGCGCGAAGGCCGGGCCCAGGCCAGCGAGCTCAGGCAACCGAACGTCAGCGCGGTGGCGAAACCTATCGAGAGGCGAGAGGGGTACTTCATGGGATCACCAATCCTTCGTGGGGCTGTCATTGTCTCCGCGCGGGTGACGGTTTCCGGAGGCCACGGGCATGCGCCGCAGCTCGCCCGACACCGAGTCGAGCAACTGGGTGGCTTCACGAGCGCTGAGCGCACCGGGCGCGCGACGCACGGACGCATCGTCGCCACGCGCGGCGCTCGCCTGATTCGGCCCGGTGACGACGCCCGGACCCTGGGACGGCGCCTTCGGCTCCTCGCTCGCTGCGGCGCCCTCGGTCGTGCCGGGCTTCGGCGGGCCCGTCTGGTCGTCGCCAGCGCGCGTGTCCTGGCGCTCACCCGGCTTTCCCGACTTCGGGGCGTCGCCGGGCGATGCTCCTTCGCTCGCCAGCGGTTGCGGCGCTTGACCTGGCGTCCCGGCGCCCGCTTGCTGCGGTTGGCCCTGACCCGGCTTCTGGTCTCGCTTGCCGGCCTGGGCACCGGCGCCCTTGCCGTCGGAATCAGGAGGTGACTGACCACCGCCGTTCTGCGCGGCGCTCTGTCCTTGCCCCTGCTTGGGCTGCCCTTGCCCTTGTTGCGGCTTGTCCTTCTGGCCCTGGCCGTTCGCCGATGGCGAATCCTTCGACGACGCTTGCTGCTGCTTCTGATTCTGTTGATTCTGCTTGTTCTGTTTGTCTTGCCGTTCCTGGTCCTCGAGGGCAGCGAGGCGTCGGGCCACCAGATCGCGATTGAACCTCGCGTCGGCATCCTGCTTCTGCAAGGCCAGCGCGCCATCGTAGGCCGCGACCGCGCTCTTCCACGCCGCGATCGTCGCCGGGCGATCCTTCGCCAGCGACGCCTGCCCCAGGCGATACCGCGCGTTGCCGAGATCGTAGTAGGCATCCTCTTGCATCGCGACGTCGGTGGTGCGCGTCGCTCCGAGGAACCGATCTTGCGCCGCCGAGAAGTCCTTCTTTCGATAGGCGCTCGTTCCCTCGTTGTAGGTGGCAACCCCGTCGGCGGGCGGCGCCACCGGTGGTGTGGCCGCCGTCGCGGCGCCTGGCGCCGTCATCACCAGCAGCGCGGCCAGCGCCGTCGTGACCGCGGCCGGTGGCCCAAGCCTGCCTCCCCCATGGCCGGGGCGGCCCGTCTCGCCGCGACTGTTCCCACCTGTCGCGCCCTGCCCGCCCGCCCCCCGTCGTCGCGCCCGCTCGCCGATGGCCAGCTCCAGCAAGAGGCACGAGATGGCCAGCGCCAGCGGAATCTGAAACCGCTCCGTGTAGACCTTGTGCGTGCGCTCCTCCACGGTGCGCGTCGGCAGGCGCGACAGATGCTGGCGATAGAGCAGCTCGAGCCCTCGGCCCGCGGGCCCCAGGGCCGCGTAGGCGCCGCCCGTCGTCTCGGCGACCCGCCGCAAGGTTCCCTCGTCCAGACGAGAGTGGACCGGTTGGCCGTCGCTGTCGCGCATCACGTCGCGCTGGCCATCACGCCCGACGGGGATCAACTCCCCCGCGGGGGTCCCCACCCCGACCGTGTAGATGACCAGACCCGCGTGCGCAGCCTCGGTGGCCGCGGCCAGCGTCTCGCCTTGCAGATCTTCACCGTCGCTGAGCAGCACCAGGACCTTGCGCCGATCGGGCTCGGTCGCCATCGCCTGCGCCGCCGCGCGGATCGCCGACGCGATGTCGGTGCCCCCGCGAGGGATGGTGTCGCTGTCGAGCGCGTCCAGCGACTCGCCGAAGACCGCGTGATCGATGGTCATGGGCGCCTGCACGAACGCCTCGCCCGCGAACGCGATCAACCCCACCCGCTCGCCGGGAAACTCCCGCAGCAGATCGCTGACCGCCAGCTTGGCCCGGGTCAGCCGATCGGGGCGCATGTCGGTGGCGCGCATGCTCTTCGACGTGTCGACCGCGAACATCAGATCGACCCCCTCGCGCCGCTCTTCCTCCCAGCGGAAGCCCCACTGCGGTCGGGCCAGGGTCGCAAAGCCCGCCGCGATTCCCACCAGGACCAGGACCCGCTTCGTCGTCCGGCGCATCCGACTGGCGGACGTCACGTGACGTTGTCCCGCGAGGACCGCGGTCGCGCGCCGCCGCAGACGACCAGCCCGTGCGAAGAGGCCGACCAGGACCGCGCAGCAGAGGGCCCCCGCCCAAAGCCAGTGGGGTTGCGCGAATTGCAGGTGTGTCATCGTGTTCCCTTCCGGTTCATCGAGTTACGGGACCCGTCGCAGCGCCGTGAGGCCCAGGCCGATCTCGGCGAGCGCCAGCGCCAGGCCTGGTATCGCCGCCCAGGCGAAGCGCTCCTCGCGCCGCTCGAACTTGCTCAGTGTCCGGACGGTCTTCTCCAGCGCGTCGATGCGCTGATAGATGGCGACCAGCGAATCGGTGTCGGTGGCGCGGAAGAACGCGCCGCCGGTGGTCTCGGCGATGCCACGCAGGGTCGCCTCGTCCACCTCGACCTCGCCCATGACGATGCGCTTGCGGCCGGCGTCGTCGACCACGGGAATGGGCGCCCGCCCCTCGGCGCCCACCGCGATCGTGTACACCTTGATGCCGAGCGCCGCCGCCGCCTTGGCCGCCAGCGCCGGCTGGACACTTCCCGCGTTGTTCACACCGTCGGTGAGCAGGACGATGATCTTCGATTTGGCGTCGCTCTGGCGGAGCCGGTTGACCGACGCAGCCAGCGCCGATCCGATGGCGGTCCCGTCGTCCCCCGTCCCCGTGCTCACCCGTGACAGGCTCTTGTCGAGCCAATCGTGATCCAGCGTCAGGGGACTGACCAGATAGGGTCGCGCCGCGAAGGCGACGATTCCCATCCGATCGTTCGGCCGCGCGGCGATGAACTTCGACACCACCGACTTGACGACGGTCAGGCGATCGGCGCGCTTGCCGTCGAGTTGCAGGTCCAGGGCCTGCATCGACCCGGACACGTCCAGCGTCAGCATCATGTCGACACCGCTGGCCTCCACCTTGCTGCTGGCGTGGCTGAGCTGGGGCCGGGCCAGCGCGATGATCAAGAACGCCGCCGCCGGCAGGCGCAGATACGGCAGCAGGTGACCGAGGCGAGAGCGACTGGTGCGGGAGACGGCGCGGGCGGTGGCCACGCTGGCGTAGCGAACCGCCGCGCGAGGTCCCCGGCGCGACTGCAAGAAAGCGATCACCGGCAGTGCCGCCAGGAGCCAGAGCAGATGCGGATGAGCGAGGGTGATCATGCGACGGCCACTCCTTCGCCGCGTCCCGCGGCCGGGGGAACGTGAGGGGCAGATTTCAAGGGGGCGGTGGCACGAACGAAGGTCTCGGCGCTGGCCAGCATCGCCGCCATGTCGGCGCGCGACAGCGACCAGGCCGCGAACTTCGCGAGATCGCAGTCGTGCAGGAACTGACCGAGGGCCGCGCGATGGGCGGCCACCGGGCTCGCGTCCTGCATCAGGTCCGCCAGCAGCTCATCCGTCGTTCGCCGGGGCGCCCGGACGCCGAAAGCCTCCTCGACGTAGGCGCGAACGATCTCTGAGACGGTGACGGAGAACGCGCGCGGGTCGCCACCGACCAGCTCGTTCGCGTCGCGAAGCGCTTGCAGCGCCCGCTGGTGGGGGGGCAGCGCGAGCCGGCGGCGGCGCCAGTAGAGCCGCGCGCCGAGGGTCGCCGCCGCCAGCACTCCGGCTCCGGCGATGAGCCACGTCCGCGATCCGCGCGCCGGGAGCGTGATCGGTCCATGAATATCGCGAATGTCCTCACCGGAGTCCGGGGCGGTGACGGAAGGCCCCGGCCGGGGAGTTCCCCCCGTCACCGGCGACGCCGCCGATGCCTCCCGGAGCCCGACCCCGGTGCCGAGACAGCAGCCGAACACGATGGCCAGCGAAATCACCACGCGCGCGCTCATGCGATCCTCCTCTCTCGCGATTCGAAGAAGCCCAGCAGCTCGGGCAGATAGGGCCGCGTCGTATCGAGCGGCAGCGTCTCGATGCGGACCCGCCGCAGCGCTCGGCGCGTGTCCGTGTCCCGCTGCGCGGCCAGCGCCGCGAAGCGTTCGCGCACCCGGCGCCGCCCCGTATCCAGCGTCACCACAACCCCCGTCTCGGCGTCTTCCAACGTCACCAGCCCCAGGTTCGGCAGCGTCCGCTCACGTGGGTCGCGCACCTCGAGGGCGACCACGTCGTGGCGCGCCCCGAGCGGGCGGGCTGCTCGTTCCAGCTTCGCGAGCGTTGCGCCGCCGTCATCGGGCAGCTCGAAGTCGGAGAGCACGAAGACCACCGCCCGTCTCGAGGCGTCCCTCCCCACGAGGTCCAGCGCCGCGGCGAGGTCGGTCCCCCGCCCCACGGGGCGGCACGCCAGGATCTCGCGGACCACCCGCATGACGTGCGTGCGTCCCTTGGCGGGCGGCACGCGGGCCTCGATCCGGTCGCTGAACATCAACAGCCCCACCTTGTCGTTGTTCCGCACGGCGGACAGCGCCAGGACGCAGGCCAGCTCGGCCGCCAACTCGCGCTTCGTGGTGGCGCCGGAGCCAAAGTCACCCGACGCCGACACATCGACCAGGATCCAGACCACCAGCTCGCGCTCCTCGCGGAACTGCTTCACGAATGGTCGCCCGGCGCGCGCCGTCACGTTCCAGTCGATGGTCCGCACCTCATCTCCGGGCACGTATTCGCGGACGCTGTCGAAGTCGATGCCCCGCCCGCGGAACACCGAGCGGTAGTGCCCGGCCAGGCTCTCGTCGACCAAGCGTCGCGTGCGCAGCTCGATCTGGCGCACCTTCTCCATGATGGTCCGGATGCGCTCCCTCTCCTCGCTGTCCGGGCGGTGGCTGTCTTTGTCCATGACGGTGACCTTTCGTCGTCTCGGTGACGCTCTGTGCGTGGCTGATTCCTCGTTTTGTCCTCGGCCGTCACGGAATCGCCACGTGGTCCAAGATCGTGGCGACGATGCTCTCGGCCGTGACCCGCTCGGCCTCTGCTTCGTACGTGACGGCCACGCGGTGGCGAAGGACGTCCGCCGCGATCGCCTTCACGTCCTGGGGCGTGAGGTAGCCCCGTCCGTGCAGGAACGCCCAGGCCTTGGCCGCCTGCGTGATCCCGATGGTGGCGCGCGGCGAGGCCCCGTACCGGATCAGTCCGTCCAGCGACATCCCCAGCGCGCGCGGATCGCGGGTGGCCACCACCAGGCTGACGATGTAGCGCTTGATGCGCTCGTCGACGTAGATCGTGTCGACCAGCCGGCGCGCCGCCAGAATCTCGTCCAGTGACACGGCCGTCCGAACGTCGAGCCGCGGCGCGCTCGTCGCCATCGTCTCGAGGATCTGCAGCTCCTCGTCGGGCGTCGGGTAGCCGACGTTGACCTTCAGCAGGAAGCGATCGACCTGCGCCTCCGGTAGCGGGTAGGTCCCCTCTTGCTCGATCGGGTTCTGCGTGGCCATGACCAGGAAGGGAGACGGCAGCGCATGGGTCTCGGTCCCCAGCGTGACCTGCCGCTCCTGCATCGCCTCCAGCAGGGCGCTCTGCACCTTGGCGGGGGCCCGGTTGATCTCGTCGGCCAGGACCAGGTTCGCGAACACCGGGCCGCGCTTGGTCTCGAAGGTGCCCCGCTGCGGGTTGTAGATCAGCGTCCCCACCACGTCGGCCGGCAGCATGTCGGGCGTGAACTGGATGCGCTGAAACGTCCCCCCGACCGCGCCCGCCAGCGTCTTCAGGGACAGCGTCTTCGCCAAGCCGGGAACGCCCTCCAGCAGCACGTGTCCTCCCGCCAGCAAGGCCACCAGCAAGCGATCCACGAGAGCGGTCTGACCGACGATGACCTGCGCCAGCTGGTGGCGCACCGCCTCGACCCAGTGACCCTGTTCGTGAATGGCTCGCTCGACCGCCTCGATCTGCGGCGGCGGCCCCCCGGAGGGTGGACGAGTCTTCGGGGTGGCGAAGAGCGCCGCGGGGGACGCAGGGGACGAGGACGGTGATATCTGCCGATCGGTGTTTTGCATGGGCGCTGTCTCCTTGGGATTGCCAGTGGAGACAGCATGCCCACGCGGTCCTTCAGCGACCTTTCTCGATCATGTCATCGGTGTAATCCTCGGCCGCGCAAGCGACGGCCCCTGACTGGTATTTTCAAGCACCGTTGACCCGTTTTGTCCGCTCGCGCAACCTGCAGACGGTGAGCGTCGCCGATTCGGATCTCCAGGAGCTCGCGCGCCGCAGCAGCGCGGGCGACGCCAAGGCCACGCGGGCGCTCCTCGTCGCGGTCGGACCGTCGATGCTGCGCGCAGTCGGAAAGGTGCTAGCGCGCCAGACCCCGGACATCGAGGATGTCGTCCAGGAGTCCATGCACGCCCTGATCGAGGCGCTGCCTCGTTTCCGCGGCGAATGCACGTTCATGCACTTCGCCTGGCGGGTCGCGGTGCTGACGGCGCTGGTAAACCGCCGCCGGTTGGATCTGCGCGCGCAGTGGTCAGGGGAGAGCTGTCCTGGGCAGGACCCTGTCGCGCCGGGTCCGTCGCCCGCGGACGAAGCGTTCTTGCGGGGGCGCCGGCGGGCGCTGGGCACGCTCCTCGATGATCTGCCGGCCAGCCAGGCCGAGGTGCTGGTGTTGCACGCGGCGCTCGGCTTCACGATGGACGAGATAGCCGGCGCGGTGGGGCGCCCGGTCGAGACAGTCCGCAGCCGGTTGCGCCTGGCGAAGCAAGCGTTGCGTGCTCGGATCCGGTCCAGCCCCGATCTTTCCGAGATGATGGAGGTGGGCTCGTGAGAGAGACCGCCGATCGCTGTCCCGAGGGGCTGTTCGCGCGCAGTCGGCTCGGCCCGCTGTCCCCCGTCGAGCGCCGCGCCCTCGACGCACACCTCGGCGTGTGCGAGCTCTGTCGTGCTGCGATGCTGTTCGCCACGCTTTACGACGACCTCCCGGACGAGACCGACGAGACCGCCCAGGCCTACGCGGTCCGAATCGCCAACCGGCTGGTGACGAAGCGGATGCGACGTCCGCGCGCGGCCCGCTTCATGGCGCTGGCAGTCGCGGCCGTGGTGCTGGCGGTGGCCGGGGTTGCGACGGCGTGGATGCTGGCGCGGCGCCCGCGACGCTCCGTCCAGAACGAACCTCCAGTCGCATCGACCCCTCGAAGGGGGACCGACTCGCACGGGATCGTCGCCCTGGGCGCGCCCTCTCCGGACAGCGGCGCGATGACGGCAACGGCAACCCCGCCTCCGCCGGCGCCGCTCCCGGCGGTTGCTCCTCCGCCCAGGATGACCGCGCCGCCGTCGGTACGTGCGCCCCGGGGACGTCCCGCGCCGCCGCTGGCCGCGCTGGCGCCCGTCCCGGTAGCGCCCGACATGGCACCTGCCGAGGATCCCGCCAGCTTGTTCGCGGCCGCGAACGCCGCTCGCCTGGCCGAGGAGTTTCCCGAGGCTGTCGAGGGCTACCACCAGCTACAAAATCGTTTCCCGGCCTCCGACGAAGCCCGGCTGTCATTCTTCTCGACAGCCGACGTGCTGCAACGCCTGGGCGAGCCCGCGCGCGCGCTCGCCGAGCTCGATCGCTACCTCGAGGCCCAGCCCTCGGGAGCCTTGGCCTCCGAAGCTCTGTTCGGGCGGGCACGGTGCCTGGATGCGCTGGGCCGGCGGACCGAGGCGGTCGAGGCGTGGGAGCGCCTCCTGCGTGACTTCCCTGACTCGATCTACGAAGCGGCGGCCCGGCGACGATTGGCCGAACTGGCTCGATGACGAGAGGTCCCGGCCACGTCGCGCTGGCGAACGTCCTCTGCCCACTCTTGATTTGCGTGGCCTCGCAGGCGCCCGTGCGCGGGGCCGCGGCCGGGGGCGAAAAGGCGCGCCCAAGCGCCGGGCCAGCGACTGAATCCACGCCCGCTCGCGGGGCCATACAGGCACGGATCGCCGTCATCATCGCTGGAGATCTGGACTGCGCCCCGGAGGTTCGCGCGCTGCTCGACGCGCAGCTGGCAGACGTCACGGCGGGGATCGATTGGTCGTGCCAAACCGATCTCGACTCCGACGAACCGTTTCTGCCCACGCTGCGAACGGGCCCGGACGCACGCGTGTGGGTCGACCTGTCGCCCCGCGACGAGGCGCGGCTGACGTTGCGAGACGAGGCGGAGAACCGCTACTTCGTGCGCCGTCTGCCGCTCGCGCGTGGGCTCGACGAGATCGGCCGCGAAGAGATCGCCGCGGTGGTGAGATCCGCGACCCTGGCCATGCTCACGGGTGAGCGCGGAGCCCTGACGCGCGCGGAGGCCCAGGCCGCGGTCTCTCAGTGGCCCGCCGCCACGCCACGCGCCGCACCGCCGCCCGTCCGCGCCGCGACCGCGCGGGAAGCAACCCACGTGACCCCGCAGACGATCGAGCTCCCGCGCCAGCGATTGTCGATCGAGGTCGGACCAGCCTGGAGCGTGCAGGCTCTCGCCCGACAAATTCCAGCCGCGCAGGAGGCCGCTCTGACAGCGGCCCTCACGGGTCGCCATCTGTCGGTCTGGGCAGAGCTGGGCTATCGGTTGCCGGTCGTGTACGACGGACAGCCTTTCGGTGTCCGACTGACCGCCCTGTCGCTTCGCGCGGGGATGGCGGTGTGGACGTCGCCCGATCGGCCGCTGCGTTGGGGCGCCGGCGCCGGCGCCGTTGCCAAGCGGATCTGGTTCTCCCCGCGCGACGACGCTACCGTCGAGGCGGCCGGCAACGGCTTCTTCGACGCCCTGGCGGGACGCGTCTTCTTCGCGCTGCGCTATCTGGTCACCGAACGGCTCGCGCTCGGCGTCGACGTTCACTGCGAAATCGCCACCGCGGACGTGCATTTCGACTTTCGCGACCAGAGCGGGACGACCCAGCGGACCGTCACGCAGTGGCCCGTGCAACCGGGACTGGGCGTGGTCGCCGCGTGGCGGTGGGGCGGCGCGCGCGCGTCGGAAGGTCAGCGGTCCGCCGGCCCGAACGAGGGGCATCCCTAGCGGGAGGCTGGTCAGAGCTTCGTCGCGTCCAGGACAAATACGTCAGCGCTGTCGACGTCGGGAATGGCGAGAAACAGGCGCGTCCCGCGCGCCGCCAACGCCAAGGGCCGCAGATCGGGATCGCTCCCGGTCACCGTGTAGCTCCAAGCTTTCGATTGAACCAACGAGCCGTCCGCCGACAGCCG
>DASYCK010000257.1:0-9989 GCA_036500205.1 Polyangia bacterium
CTTCGACTGGGCCAAGGAGCGGCGCGACGTGTCGGCGTTCATGGACACGATGCCGTTTCGCCTCGATCCCAACAAGCCGGTGCGCATGCTGGCGGCCGGCGAGAAGCAGAAGCTCGAGATCCTGAAGCAGCTCTACCTGGGCAGCGCCATCGTCATCCTCGACGAGCCGACCTCGGTGCTGACGCCCGACGAGGCCGACGAGGTCCTGGGGCTGCTGCAGTCGATGACCCGCGCCGGCAAGCTGACCGTCTTGATGATCAGCCACAAGTTCCGCGAGGTGACGAAGTTCGCCGACGAGGTCACCATCCTGCGCCGGGGAAAGCTGGTGGGCCGCGGGCGCGTGGGCGAGCTGTCCACGGACGAGATGGCGCGGCTGATGGTCGGCGACGAGCCGGCCAAGAGCGATCGCGTGCGGATCGAGGTCGTGTCGAAGGGGACCGTGCTGGAGATCAAGGGGCTGCACGCCGACGACGATCTCGGCGCGCCCGCCGTCTGCAACCTGTCGCTTAGCGTGCGCAGCGGAGAGATCGTCGGCATCGCCGGCGTCTCGGGCAACGGTCAGGAAGAGCTGGTCGAGGTGCTGGCCGGACAGCGTCTCGCCCGCACCGGCGAGGTGCACGTGGGGGGCGCCCTGTTCCGGGCGCGCCGCCACGAGATGCGTTCCCAGAAGGTCCGCTGTCTGCCGGACGAGCCGCTGAAGAACGCCTGCGTGTCGGCGATGTCGGTCGCCGAGAACATCGGGTTTCGCAGCTACGATCGGCACCCGTTCGCGCGGGCCAAGGCGCTGGTCAGCCGGGGGGCCCTGCGCAAGCACGCCCGGAACATGATCGTCGAGTACGGCATTCGCACGTCCGGCCCGGACGCGCCCATCGGCAGCCTGTCGGGCGGCAATGTGCAGCGCGCCGTGCTGGCGCGCGAGCTTCACGACGACGTGGCGCTGCTGATCGCGGCCAACCCCTGCTTCGGCCTCGACTTCGCGGCGGTGGCGGAGATCCGCGGCCGCATCATGGACGCCCGCAACCGTGGCACGGCGGTGCTGCTGATCAGCGCCGATCTCGACGAGATCTTCACCTTGGCCGATCGCGTGATGGTGATCAGCGAAGGGAAGATCGTGCACGAGTCGACGGCCGCCGAGGCCGACATCGGCGTGATCGGCCGCCACATGGCGGGCCATGCGTGAAAGCTCGCCCGCGGGCGGAGGCCGGCTATGATGCCTTCATGTTTGCACGGATACCCGAGATGCCTCGAAAACCCTGGTCCCTTCCGCACCGCGCCCCGCACGGTGCGCAGTGAGCCCCGAATCGCCCGCGTCGTCCTGGGTGCTGACGGACCTTCTCGCGCAGACCCGCAAGCCGGAGTTCACCTGGACCGAGCTTCGTCCCGGTGTGGATGAGCATCGGCTGTACGGAACCAACGACGGCGACGGCCCCACGGCGTCAATTCTTCGCTACGCCCCCGGTGCCCATGTCCCGTATCATCGCCACGGCGGTCATGAGCACGTCTACGTCCTTGCTGGATCTCAACGTGACGAACGGGGAACGTACGGTGCCGGCACGCTCGTCATCAACCCCCCCGGCACCCGACACGACGTCTACAGCGACGAGGGGTGCACCGTCCTCCTCATCTGGGCTCGCCCCGTCACCTTCGTCGACCGCTAGTCAGCAGTCGCGAGAATTGACCCCTGACCAGCGGTCGGGACAATCGACCGACGGTCGGCCCGGCTGGCGCGCCGAGCTGTCACTGCGTTTCTCGGACGACGGCGCCGGCGGTACGCGGCTCGAGCGCGCGCACAGCGGCCCGCTGGTGGTGCAGCGGCCCTTCTATCCGGAGGGGCGCGCCCTCCCCCATGTCTATCTGCTGCATCCGCCCGGCGGCCTGGTGGGTGGCGATCAGCTGCACGTCGACGTCGCCGTCGCCGCGGGGGCGCACGCCCTCGTCACCACGCCCGCCGCGACGAAGGTGTATCGCACGCGTGGCCCCACCGCCGAGCAGACGCAGCGTCTCACCGTCGCCGCGGGCGGCGCGCTGGAATGGCTGCCGCAAGCGATGATCCTGCACGACGGGTCGGCCTCCGCGCTGTCGACCGAGGTTCGCCTGGACGCGGGAGCCCGCTTCATAGGCGTCGACACGCTGTGCTTCGGCCTGCCTGCCCGCGGCGAGACCTTCGCCGTCGGGCGCTGCCGACAGCGCTTCGAGCTGTGGCGCCAGAATGAGTCGCAGCCCCACGCGCGCCCCCTGGTGATCGAGCGAGCCTGCTTCGACGCCACCGACGCCGTGCATGCGGCCCCCTGGGGCCTCGACCGGGCCCGCGTACACGCGCTGTTCGTCGCCTCTCCTGCCCCCGATCAGGCCACGCTCGCCACGTTGCTGCCCCTGCTGCGCGCGGCGGCCGAGCGTGTTGCGGCGCCCGAACGCGCCGGCGTGACCGTGGTGGCGGACGGCGAGGCGCTGATCGGCCGTTACCTGGGCGCCAGCACCGAGCGCGCCCAGCGCTTCGTCCAAGAGCTCTGGACGCTGTTACGACCGCCGCTGATGCGGCGCCCGGCGCTTCCCCCCCGCATCTGGGCGACCTGAAAACCAGGACCAAAGAACCAACGGAACGAAAAGAACAAGGTAGATCGCGATGGAACTGACCCCCCGAGAGAAAGACAAGCTGATGCTGTTCACGGCCGCCTTGCTGGCCGAACGACGGAAGGCGCGCGGCCTGAAGCTGAACTATCCGGAGGCCGTCGCCTACATCTCGGCCGCCATCCTGGAAGGGGCGCGCGATGGGCGCAGCGTGGCCGAGTTGATGTCGGCGGGAACGCGCCTGCTGACGGCCGACGACGTGATGGACGGGATCCCCGAGCTGATCCCGGACGTGCAGGTCGAGGCGACGTTCCCCGACGGGACCAAGCTGGTCACGGTTCACCAGCCGATCGCGCCCAAGGGCATCGTCGGCATCGGCGCGATCGAGCCCGTCCCCGGCACCTTGACGTTGAACGAGGGGCGCCCCACCCTGCGCCTCGAGGTGGCCAACAGCGGCGACCGCCCCATCCAGGTCGGCTCGCACTACCACTTCGCCGAGACGAACCCCGCGCTGAAGTTCGACCGTGCCCGCGCGCGTGGGTATCGCCTCGACATCGCCGCCGGCACCGCCGTGCGCTTCGAGCCCGGCCAGACCCGCACCATCGATCTAGTCGCCTACGCCGGCGATCGCGTGGTGCAAGGGTTCCGCGGCGACGTGATGGGTCCCCTCGACCCGCCCGGCGCGCCGCCGAAAGGCGGTACCCCATGAGCCGCACCATCGATCGCCACGCCTACGCCGAGATGTATGGTCCCACCACCGGAGATCGGGTCCGCCTGGGCGACACCGATCTGGTGATCGAGGTCGAGCGCGACCACACGATCTACGGCGAAGAGGTGAAGTTCGGCGGCGGCAAGGTGATCCGCGACGGCATGGGGCAGAGCCAGCGCGCCGGGGCGGGCGTGGCCGACACCGTGATCACGAACGCGTTGATCCTCGACGTGACCGGCATCGTCAAGGCCGACATCGGCATCAATGCCGGGCGCATCACCGGCATCGGCAAGGCGGGGAATCCCGACGTGCAGCCGGGGATCGACATCGTCATCGGACCGGGCACCGAGATCATCGCCGGCGAGGGGTGCATCGCCACGGCCGGCGGTATCGACACGCACATCCATTTCATCTCGCCCCAGCAGTGCGAGGACGCTCTGATGTCGGGCGTGACCACGATGATCGGCGGCGGCACCGGCCCGGCCGCCGGCACGAACGCCACCACCTGCACGCCCGGCACCTGGAACATCTCGCGCATGCTGCAGGCGGCCGAGGGGATCCCGATGAACCTGGGGTTCCTGGGCAAGGGGAACGCCAGCCGACCCGAGGCGCTCGACGAGCAGATCGTCGCCGGCTGCATCGGTCTCAAGCTGCACGAGGACTGGGGGACCACGCCGGCGGCGATCGATTGCTGCCTGTCGGTCGCCGAGACGCACGACGTGCAGGTCGCCATCCACACCGACACGCTGAACGAGTCCGGCTTCGTCGAGGACACCCTGGCGGCGTTCAAGGGGCGCGCCATTCACACGTATCACACCGAGGGCGCCGGTGGCGGCCACGCCCCCGACATCATCAAGGCGTGCGGTGTTCCGCATGTGCTCCCCTCATCGACGAACCCGACGCGCCCCTACACCGTCAACACGGTCGACGAGCACCTCGACATGTTGATGGTCTGCCACCACCTCGACGCCGGAATCCCCGAGGACGTGGCGTTCGCCGAGTCGCGCATCCGCCGCGAGACGATCGCCGCCGAGGACATCCTGCACGACCTCGGCGCGATCAGCATGATGTCGAGCGACTCGCAGGCGATGGGGCGGGTGGGCGAGGTCATCACCCGCACCTGGCAGACCGCCCACAAGATGAAGCAGCAGCGCGGCCCTTTGCCCGCCGACGCCGGCGGCCGCGCCGACAACTTCCGCGCCAAGCGCTACATCGCCAAGTACACCATCAATCCCGCCATCACCCACGGCATCTCGCACGAGGTGGGCTCGCTGGCGGTCGGCAAGCTGGCCGACATCGTGCTGTGGAAGCCGGCGTTCTTCGGCGCGAAGCCGGCCGTCATCATCAAAGGGGGTCTGATCGCGGCGGCGCCCATGGGCGATCCGAACGCCTCGATCCCGACGCCACAGCCGGTCCACTACCGTCCCATGTTCGGCACGCTGGGCGGCGCGCTGGCGGCCACCAACGTGACGTTCCTGTCGGCGGCGGCGCTGGTGGCGGGCGTGGGGCAGAAGCTGGGGCTGAAGCGGCACCTGGTGGCCGTCCGCAACACGCGCGACGTACGCAAGACCGACCTGCTGTTCAACGACGCGCTGCCGGTGATCGACGTCGACCCACAGACCTACGAGGTGCGCGCCGACGGTCAGTTGCTGGTGTGCGAGCCGGCCTCGGTGCTGCCGCTGGCGCAGAGGTACTTTCTGTTTTGAGCCTCGATGACGGCTTCTTGATACGCACCGTTGGGAGCCCGGCCCTGCGGCTGACGCGCGTAATGTCGGCGGGGGCGGTGGCCTCGCCGAGCGGTACCTTGAGCCTGGGCTTCGAGGATCGCCGGCGCAGCCGACAGCTGGCGCGCCTCGACGACGGGCGCGAGGTGGGCTTGAACCTGCCGCGGGGGACGGTGCTGCGTGACGGCGACAGGCTGAGCGACGAGGCCGAGCCCTCCACCGTCGTCGTCGTCCGCGCGGCGGCGGAGACGCTGTCCGTCGCCCGCTCCACCGACGCGCACCTGCTGGCGCGGGCCGCCTATCACCTCGGCAACCGTCACGTGCCGTTGCAGGTGGCGCCCGATCACGTCGCCTATCAGCACGACCATGTCCTCGATGGGCTGGTGCGCGATCTGGGGATGAGCGTGGCCACCGAGAGCGCGCCGTTCGAGCCCGAAGCGGGCGGCTATCGTCACGACGGCACCGGTCGCCACGAACACGGCCATGGCGCGCACGCGCACGAGCATCCTCACGGCCACGGACATCGTCATGGACCGTGAGGCGACGAGCCACGCGGGCGAGCGGCTGGCGTTTCTCCGGCTCTTGCAGCTCGCCAGCCCCGCCCTCCCCATCGGCGCGTTCGCCTACTCGCAAGGGCTCGAGCCGGCGGTCGCCGCCGGCATCGTCCACGACGAGGCGACGGCGGCGGCGTGGATCCTGGGCCTGCTCACAGGTCCGCTCGCCCACCAGGAGCTGCCGCTCTACGCCCGCATGCACGGCGCGCACGTCGCCGGCGACGACGTGACGGCGGCACGCTGGAACGCCTTCCTGCTCGCGTCGCGCGCGACCGCCGAGCTGCAGACCGAGGACCGCCAGCTCGGCGCCTCCCTGGCCAAGGTGCTGGCGACGATGGGGCTCCCCGCGCTCGTCCCGGGAGTCGCGTCCACGCTCGTGGGGCAGCTCGCCTGGGCCACCGCGCGCTTCGGCATCGACGCCCGCACCGCCCTCGAGACGTTCGCCTTCACCTGGGCCGAGGCCCAGACGAGCGCGGCGGTGCGCCTGGTCCCGCTCGGTCAGAGCGCTGGCGTGCGCATCCTGGCGCGCGCCGCCGAGGCGATCCCCGGCGCCGTCGACGGTGCGCTCACCTGCGCCGACGACGACATCGCCGGGGCCGCCCCCGGTCTGGCGTTGCTGTCCACCGCTCACGAAACGCAGTATTCACGTCTGTTTCGATCCTGATCGATCTCGAGAGGAGCCTCGTCATGAAGAATGCAACCACCGGTCCCCTTCGCGTCGGCGTGGCCGGCCCCGTCGGCTCGGGCAAGACGGCGCTGGTCGACGCGCTCTGCAAGGCCCTGCGCGACAGGTTCGACATCGCCGTGGTGACGAACGACATCTACACCAAGGAAGACGCGCAGTTCTTGATCCGCAGCGGCGCGCTGCCGGAAGAGCGCATCGTGGGCGTCGAGACGGGCGGCTGCCCGCACACGGCCATCCGCGAGGACGCCTCGATCAACCTGGAGGCCATCGACGGACTGGGGCGCCGCTTCCCCAACCTGGACGTGATCCTGGTGGAGAGCGGCGGCGACAACCTGGCCGCCACCTTCAGCCCCGAGCTGGCCGACCTGACGCTGTACGTGATCGACGTCTCGGGCGGCGACAAGATCCCCCGCAAGGGCGGCCCCGGCATCACCAAGTCGGATCTGCTCGTGATCAACAAGACCGACCTGGCGCCGCACGTGGGCGCGTCGCTGGAGGTGATGGACCGCGATGCGCGCCGCATGCGTGGCGACAAGCCCTTCGTCTTCACCAGCATCCGTCACGGCGAGGGCCTGCAGCCGGTAGTCGACTTCGTCATTCGCCACGGCCTGCTGGGCGAGAGCCCGGCCGACGTTCTTTAGTCCCCCCCGTTCAGGCGTACTTTTCGAGCTGGTAGATGTTCCACATCCGCTCGAGCGACGCGCGCGGATCATAGCGCGCGACGGTCTCCTGGTAGATGTCGACGATGTCGGTCATGCGCTCTTCATGACCACGGAAGTAGTCGCGGGTCTTCACGCGCGCGATCGTCGTCGCCAGCGTCGCCTCGGCGTCGCTCTTCAGCTGACCGGCAAGCTGCGTGACCAGGCCCAGCACGCCCGCACCGCCCACGCCCGTGGTCGAACGCACGCTGCCGTCGAGGTACACCAGCCAGCGCGCCGGCAGCTCGCTCTCTTCCCAGCGCGAGTCGAGGTAGTTCGACTCGCTCCACACCGTCATCGTCGCCGCCGAACCGTAGAACATCTGAAACTTCACGCGCGGGTGGGCCTCGAGCGTGTCGGCATAGCGCCAGAACGACTTGCCGTTGATGAGCAGGTCCCGCGGCAGATTGTGCGCCGCCTGTGTCCCGTCGGCGCGAGATCCCTGCCCTGCCTGCAACGTCGCGCCGGTGAGGCTGAGCTGCGGGTGGGGGATGTGCGCCAATGCGATCAGCTTGGGCACGGACAGCCCCATCAGCGTCATCCGATCCATTCGCTTGTAGGCGTGGAGCCGCACCGCCGCCTCCCCCGCCATGCTCGTGTCCGTCTTCGCCAGCTTCTTGCGTTCCATTTGTCTTCTCCCCGATCAAGCATCAGAGCGGCGACCAGAGCGTGAAGTCCGCCGCCTGCAGCCCCGCGCCAGCGACACCGATAGACTCAGACACCAATCCAAACCAAAGCGCTGCTCTCTCGACATGATCCCTCCCACGGTTGACAGCCCGGTCCCAACAGAGGACGCCAATGAACCCGCCACACCAAACACTTGCCACCGCTGAGTGTCAAGATGGTCATGGGCGGCCGCACCGACGGTGGTGAGCAGTTCACGCCGCCGTCACTTTTGTGCGAAAACGGAGCGACGGATCGACACGACATGAACAGGCCCCTGCACAAGAGCACCTTCCACGTCTGGTGGGATCTCGTCGACGGTTCGACAGGCAAGCTGGTGCGCGGCACCAAGGAGTTTCCGCGCAAGGAAGACGCGGCAGCCTTCATTCGCAAGACGCCCCACCTCGTCCATCAAGGCGCCGCCGGCTGCTATCAGCTGACGGAGTCCCGCGAGGTCGCGCGGGACGGCAAGGCCACGATCACGACCGTGCGTCAGGACATGTGGACGTATCAGGAGATCGTCACGATGTCGCGCGGCGCCGGATGAACGGCCGGCCCGGCCGGCTCACGCCGCGGGCTGGTCCCCTGCCAGCGCGCGAATGACCGCCGCGGGCAGAGGTGTCCGCACCGTTAGCGCCGGATGGCGGACCAAGAAATTGATCTGAACCGTCGAATCCTTCGCCGCCTTCACCAGCGTCGCCATGCCGGCCGATCCCAGCGGGACCTTCATGTAGTGCAGCGCCGTGGTCGCCCCCTCCAGCACACCGCGCGTCTCGCTGCGCGCCAGAAAGATCTCGCCCGCGCATTCGATGGCCACCGCGTTCTCCAGCCCCACCAGCTCGGCCAGGCGTCGGTCGCGGATCTCGCGATCCGGGATCTCCACGAACATCGTCAGCGACAGCTCGCCCGTCTCGGGGATCAGCTCGTTGTACGTCTCGAGCTCGTGGGCGATGCCCGCCTCCCCGGTGATGCGCTCCGTCCGCAGCATCTCCTGAATTTGCAGCAGCACCGTGTCGGTGTTCTCGAACACCACCGACAGCTCGGCGCTGGGCTGGAAACGACGGTGCCGCTTCTCCTCGATGACCCGCGCTCGAAAGTGTGGCCGGATCTCCTCGTAGGCCCCCAGCTCCAGCAAGTCCCCGCGCGCTACCTTCTTCATGTCGGCTCTCCTTCGATCCCGTACGCGCGCGCCAGCGCCTCGACCGGATGGAGGACGACCGTCCTGGTCGCCCCGTCTGCCGTCTCCTTGCGCAGCCGCAGCGCGGACAGCGTGCAGTCGGTGACCACCAGCGCCTCGGGCGAGCGCTTCACGTCGTCGACCAGCTTCTGCGCGTATTTCCGTCCCATCTCGTAGTTGACGGCCTTCATGCCCCAGGTTCCATCGACGGCGGAGCACTGCTCGACCATGCGCACCTCCGTGTCTGGCACCTGCGACAGCACGCGCATTCCCGGGTAGGCGATCTTCTGCGCGCGTAAGTGACAGGCCGCGTGATAGGTGACGTTGCCGAGCGGATTCTTGAAATCCTTCTTCAACGTCTTCTTCTTGCGCAGCCCGTCCAGGAACTCCATCAGATCCAGCGTCGCCGCCGCCACCGCGCGGGTCTCGGGGCGATCGCTGTACACCGGCCATTCCTTCTTGATGGTGTAGCCGCACGTCGGCGCTGGCACCACGATGGTCTTCCCCTGCTGGACGTGAGGCCACAGCACCGCGACATTCGCCTCGACCTTGGCGCGCATCGCCACCACGTCACCGCCGTCCAGGTTCGGCATCCCGCAGCACACCTCGCCGTCCGGTCGAATCACGCGATGGCCGTTGTGTTCGAGCACGCGCACGGCGGCCCTGGGCACGCTCGTCTCGTTGTAGTCGCCGGTGCAGGTCGAGAAGATCACCACCTCGCCCGCGCTGCCCGCCTCGGCCGCTGGACGATGGCGCGCCAGCCACTTCGGAAACGGCAGCGCCTCGAACGCGGGCAACGGGAACTCCGCCGAGATCCCGGTCGTCACCTCTTGAAGCTTCCGCGCCAGCCGGTTGGCGCCGACGAAGTTACTGACGGGGGCCCGGAAGCCGCCCCCCAGCTTCCCCAGCACGCCCGGCTCACCGAGCAGCTGATCGACGAGCGCCACCCCTTCGCGCCGTGCGCGCTGCGCCTTCTCGCGCGCCATCAACCGGGGAAAGTCGACCAGCTCGGCCGCGCCTTCGTCGGCCGTGTAGGGGCACTTGATGTAGCAAAGCTTGCACTGCCAGCACAGATCGCTGACCAGCCGCAGATCGGCGGGCGTCGTCTTCTCGGCCCCTTCGGCGCGATTGCCGTCGATGTCGCGATCGACCGCGGAGAACAGCGCCGGGAACGAACCGCAATAGCCGACGCACATCCGGCATTCGTGGCA
>DASYCK010000258.1:0-3090 GCA_036500205.1 Polyangia bacterium
CACTTACATGCAGATCCACCAGTACACGGCGGGCCAGAGCATCCTGTAGCAGGCGCTGAAGGTGGGCGACGAGCCGGTGAGCGCCCCCATCGTCGTCGGCGGCAAGATCATGGTGATGAGCTCCGCCGGTCCGGTCGTCATCAACGGCCAGGTGCTACAAAATTTCGTCGTCGGCACCTCGACCCCGTCGAACAACGGCGTCTCGGCCGAACCCTTCAAGATCCTGGGGTGGACGGAATTGTGACGTAGGGGGGCCTACGTACCCCTGCGTGCCTTTACTCCAGCCCGCGGTTCCGCTTCATCTGGTCGAGGACCTTCTGGTACTCGATCTCCCAGGTGGCGGTGCCTTCTTCGAGGTTCTTGATCTTGCGGCGGACCTCTTCGTCCAGCTCCTCGTCGACCTGCATGTGCTTCTTCAGCACGTCGGCCATGCGCTTACGCAGGACGGTGTCTTCCGCGAAGATCTCGTCGATGTGGGGCGACTGCATGAACGACTCGATCATCTGAGCCGTCATCCACTCGAGGCCCTCTTCACCGAGGCCGAGGCCCTTCTCGTGGGCGAGGGTGCGCTTCACCTTGCCGAACTGCTCGTAGGGGAGACCCTTCTTCTGAAGGATGTCCTTCGTCTTCTCGGTGATCTCGCGATCGAGGCGCAGGTACTCCTTCAGCACCGCTTGCGCGTCCATCTCCGCCTCACCACGATCGACCACCGCGATGTCACCTGACTCGGTCAGGGCTTTGACGACATCGGTTGCGATGGTCGGGATCTTCCCGCTGTAGAGCCGCATTTTCTCCTCGCGCGTTATAGGGGCGCCCCCCCGCGCCGTCAAGCTACCGTTTTTTCGCGCACAAGAATTCACGCGCGCTCGGTTCTCTCTTGACAGGGGAAGGACCAAGCGCAAAATCCCCCGCGACTTTCGGCGCTCTTCGGTCGCGGGTCGATGGCGGATTAGCTCAGTTGGTTAGAGCAGGCGTTTCATACGCGCCGGGTCCGGGGTTCGAGTCCCTGATCCGCCACAAACGAAGGTTGGGGCACCGTGGCTGGATTTTTCATGAAATCCCGGGAATTGGCGGGTGTCCTTGACGGCGCGGAAAGGCCGGGCTAAATCCCCGCTCCCATGGCCTACGATACGTCCGACATTCGCAAGGGACTGAAGTTCATGATGGACGGGTCTCCCTTCACCGTCGTTGAATTCCAGTTCGTGAAGCCGGGCAAGGGCGCTGCGTTCACGCGCACGAAGATGAAGAATCTTCTGACCGGCGCCGTGCTCGAGCGGAATCTTCGCTCTGGCGAGCGCCTGGAAGAGGCGAACGTCGAGATCAAGACGATGCAGTACCTCTATCGCGATGCCGATTCGTGCGTGTTCATGGACACCACGACCTACGACCAGGTGAGCATCCCCGAGTCGACCATCGGCGACTCGAAGGACTTCATGCCGGAGAACATCAACGTCGAGGTTCTGTTCTTCGAGAACCGCGCCGTCGGCGTGACGCTCCCGAACTTCATCGAGCAGAAGGTGGTCGAGACGGAGCCTGGCTTCAAGGGCGACACGTCGACGAACACCACCAAGCCGGCGAAGATCTCCACCGGCGCGACGGTGCAGGTACCGCTGTTCATCAACGCCGGCGACGTCATCAAGATCGACACCCGCACCGGCGACTACCTCGAGCGCGTCGGTCGCGCCTAGCGCGCTCGTCGCGCCCGGAAAGGGGAGAGAGGCGGCCGTGACGGACGAGCGACAGCGCCTCGTTCGTCGCCGTCCGGCGCTGGAGGCGCGGGCCCGCGTTCGCTCGGCCCTGCGGCGTTGGTTCGAGGCCGAAGGCTTCCTCGAGGTCGAGACGCCCGCCCGCGTCCGCTCACCGGGGCAGGAGGTCCACCTCGACGCCATCGGGTCCGTCGATCGCTGGCTGGTGACGTCGCCCGAATACGCGATGAAGCGGCTGTGCGGCGCCGGCTACGAGCGGATCGTGTCGATCGGAAAGTGCTGGCGCGCCGACGAGCGCGGGCCGCACCACGAGCCCGAGTTCACGATGCTCGAGTGGTACCGCGCCAACGCCCCGCTGGCCCGCATCGCCGAGGACTGCGAGACGCTGGTGCGCCTGGCGGCGACCGCGGCGCGAGAAGACGGGGCAGGGCAGGGCGCGTTCGACGCCCCGTTCGCCCGCGTCACCGTGCGTGACCTGCTGCAGCGCTTCGCGGGCGTGGCGCTCACCGGCGACGAGTCGGCGGAAGCGCTGGCCGAGAAGGCGCGCGATGCCGGGAGCGACCTGCGCGGCGCGATCGACTGGGACGACGTCTTCTTTCAGCTGTGGCTCGATCGCGTCGAGCCGCGCCTCCCTGATCTGGGCCCTGTCTTCGTGTTCGACTGGCCGGCGCCGCTGGGCGCGCTGGCGCGGCGACGCGCGGATGATCCGCGCTTCGTTGAGCGGTTCGAGCTGTATGCGGGGGGGATCGAGCTGGCCAACGCTTTCGGCGAGCTCACCGACGCCGACGAACAACGGGCTCGCTTCGTCGCCGAAGCGGAGGCGCGGAGGGTCCGCGGCAAGGCCGTGTACCCCCTCGATGAGGCGCTGCTGGCGGCGCTGCCCGCCATGCCGCCCACGGCCGGCGTGGCGCTGGGGTTCGATCGTCTGGTGATGCTGGTGCTGGGCGCCGCCTCGATTCGCGACGTGACGGCGTTCGCCGACGACGAGCTGTGACGGGCCGGGGCGCGGCGCCGCGACTTTCCGGACTTCTGGGCACCGTGGCGCCGTCCGTCACCGAAGCGAAGCGCGCCGAACCTTGACCCCGGATCGGCCGTCTGCTATGCGTTCAGCCCCTTGGAGGCCCCAGCTTTGACATCCGCACTTTACAGTCTCGCCCAGGCCGCCCCCGCAGGCGGTCCCCTCGGTCAATTCGGCAGTTTTCTGCCGATCATCCTCATCTTTGGCGTGTTCTTCCTGCTGGTCATCCGACCGCAGCAGAAGAAGGCCAAGCAGCTGCAGCAGATGCTGAGCGAGCTGAAGGCCGGTGATGTCATCGTCACCCAGGGTGGCATGATCGGCAAGATCACCGGGATCAAGGACCTCGAGGTGACGGTGGAGGTGCAG
>DASYCK010000259.1:0-5690 GCA_036500205.1 Polyangia bacterium
GCCGGAACGGGATACATCCACCTCCCACAACCCACCACAGAGAGGAACAAGCGTGAACATTCGGAAACTGACTTCCTTGGGAACCACGGCTGTGCTGCTGATCGTCGTCGGCTGCGGGGGCGGCGGGAACGGCAGCGGCAAGGGGGGGACGACCGGCAAGGGGGGAACGGGCGCGACCGGGGCGACGGCGGGGAACGGTGGGACGACCGGGACCGGCGGGGCGAACCAGACGAGTGACTACTCCTTCACCGTGACCCCAACCGCGCTGTCGCTTCCTCTGGGGGGCATGCAGTCCCTCACCGTAACCATCGACCGGGACTTGGGCGCCGCCACCTTCATCGATCCCATCACCTTCGCGCTGGAGGTCCCGAACAGCATTACGGGAACCGGCGTCACTGCGCAGTTCACCCCGACGACCGCAACCGCCGGGTCGACGACCCTTGTGGTCAACATCGGTACAGTCGGGATCGTCGCCGGACGCTACACCCTGGAGGTCGTGGGAACGTCCGGCGCCGACGTCTACACGGTTGATCTCCCGCTGACCGTGACCACAGCAAAGAACACGCTGCTGGTCGACAACGACGGCAGCTCGAACAACGAGGACCCGACCGACACCACGGATCCGCAATCCTCGTCGGACACGCTGTTTGCCTCGTTGCTACAGGGCGAAGCCATTGGGTTCAACACCTTCATCGCCGATGAGACGATGGCGGGGACGGCGGCCGCCGATCCGAGCCTGGCGACCATCTCCAGCTACTCGACCATCGTCTGGTACACCGGGAATCTCTACGGTGACCACCAGAGCATGTCGCCAACCCAGGAGGCGATCTTGCAGGGTTGGCTGGACGCGGGTGGGCATACGTTGTTGGTCTTCTCGGAAAACCTCATCTACGACAACGGCGTCACCACCTGGATCGATCCCGAGAGCGACGAGTTTCTGGCCGACTACGTCGGCGCGGCCAGTGATGCCGAGGACGGCGACCTCGACCACGTGAGCTACACGGCCACGGGCGCCGCGGGGACGCCGTTCGCGGGCGAGGCGTTCCACGTCATCAAGGACTCACCGATCGGAAGCTCGGCCGACGTCATCTCGCCGGCGACGGGAACGGACACGTTGGCCACCGTCGTCGAGAACCCGGACCAGCAACTCCCGGCCGCGACGGCCGTGCCCGCGGTGGTCGGCCGCAAGCTGGTCGGCGCCGCCGGAACGTCGACCGTGGTTTATGTCGGCATCCCGATCGAGAACGTCCTCATGACGACGGCGAACAACTCGCCGACCGACTTCTTCCACGCCGTGCTGGTCTACGCCGGCATCAAGACGCAGTAGAGCGTCGACCACACCAGGCCGCCAAGGCGGCCGCCTCCAGGTCCCTCTGTCACCGCGGTCGGGTGGCGGGGGGCCTTAGCTTTTTGCAGAGCGCCTGACGGGGGTGGCTTTCCCCGACCTCGGTCGTTAGTTGACGGAATATTTCTTATCGGACATTTGCGTCGACACATCCCGAGACGAGGAGCGCCATGAAAGCCAGCTGCGCCGCCCGCGGTACATGAAGCATCAAGTCAAGCCTCCAGTCATCGCGCGGTCGTGACGGCAAATCGTGTGCCCGCGCTCTAGAAGCTGATCGGGCCGTAGGTCGTGCTGCAGACCGTGCCGCCGGCGTCACCGGCGACGCACGCGCCGCTGACGGCCGTGGAACACCGCACGACCGGACAGGACACCATACCGTTGCCCTGGCTGGTGCCTGAAAAGCCCCCGAGCCCGAGCCCGCCGCCCGCGGCGCAGCCGGCGTTGTCCCACTCCAGCCGGACGGCGTTGACCTCGGTGGGATCGTTCACGTACGCCATGCAGCCCGCCGTGCAGACCGCCAGCTCGGTCGGCACCAGCGTCCCGCACTGATCGGCCGCGCTCGGTGAGCAGCTCTTGGCGTTCCAGAGCGCCGCGGCGTACTTCTGGATCAGGCCTTCGCAGACGGCGGAAGCGCCACCGTCGGGCGAGCTGCCCCCAGCGCCGCCAGCGTCGGACGCCGAGGCGGCGCAGATGCCGCGGTTCGCCTCCGGCCCCGCGACGCAGAGACTGGGGACCAGGTTCGGGCACGCTCCGTCGCTGAAACACGGGACCGCGACGCCCGCGCAGCCTGCCGCCGTCCAGGCTTGCCGGATTGCGCTGAGGCTCGACGAGTCGTTGACGTAGGTGGAGCAGGCGCCGCACGCCGAGAGCGCGGTCGGCATCAGCTCCTGGCACTGGCCGGACTGGCCCAGCCCACAGTCCTGCGCGGCCGCGAGCGCCGACTGGTAGGCGCTGGCCAGGCTCGCGCACGGAGAGATCCCACCTGCCCCTCCCCCTCCCGCCGTCACGCCCCCGGTGCCGCCCTCTCCGGCGCCGGTGCCGCCGGTTCCCGACGGCTTGCCGGGGAGCGACTGACTGCAGGCACCCAGCGTCGCGCCAGATAGAAACAGAGCCAGGAGAAGCCGCCGCATACCCGCCATTGCAGCAAGTTGTGGGCCGATGGGCAAGTGGCCGCGCTCGCGTGCGCGGACCGCGCGGGCCATCTCAGAAAGTTGAGAGGCCGCGATCCGCAGATCCTAGGCCATCGACCCCTATGCGCTGGGGGCGCGACCGGCCAGCGTGAGGCGAACGTCCTCCTCGTCGGCGTTGACCATCATCTCGATGAGCTGCTTGAAGGTGACCTTCGGCTTCCAGCCGAGCACCTTCATCGCCTTGCTCGGATCGCCGTGCAGGTGGTCGACCTCCGTCGGACGGAAGTAGCGTGGGTCGATTTCGACGTGCTTTGTCCAGTCGATGTCGAGGGTGCCGAAGGCGACGTCCAGCGCCTCGCGCACCGAGTGCGACTCGCCGGTGGCGACCACGTAGTCGTCGGGCTTGTCCTGCTGGAGCATCATCCACATCGCCTCGACGTAGTCACCGGCGAAGCCCCAGTCACGCTTGGCGTCCAGGTTCCCGAGATAGAGCTTCTTGTCGAGCCCGTGTTTGATGCGGGCGGCGGCGCGCGTGATCTTGCGGGTCACGAACGGGATCCCGCGCCGCGGCGACTCGTGGTTGAACAAGATGCCGCAGGAGATGTGCATGCCGTACGCCTCGCGGTAGTTCTGGCAAAGCTGGTGGGCGAAGACCTTGGCGCAGGCGTACGGGCTGCGCGGCTCGAACGGCGTGGTCTCGCTCTGCGGCGGCCTGGCCCCGCCGAACATCTCGCTCGACGATGCCTGGTAGAACCGCACGCTCTTGTCGAGGCCGGACTCGCGGATCGCCTCCAGCAAGCGCAGCGTCCCCAGCGCCACCGTCGAGGCGGTGTACTCCGGGACGTCGAAGCTCACGCGGACGTGGCTCTGCGCGCCCAGGTTGTAGATCTCGTCGGGCTTCACCGTCCGCAGCGCGCGGTTCAAGGAGCTGGCGTCGTCGAGATCGCCGTACACCAGCCGCAGTCGGTAGTCCTGCGCGTGCGGGTCCTGATAGATCCGGTCGAGCCGTTCGGTGTTGAACGTGCTCGAGCGCCGGACGATCCCATAGACCTCGTAGCCCTTGGCCAGCAACAGCTCGGCCAGGTAGGACCCATCCTGGCCGGTGACGCCCGTGATGAGAGCGCGCTTCATCGGTTCTCGATCTCCTTTTGGTGACTTTCGTAATAGGCGACGGTGGCCCTGAGGCCGACCTCGAAAGGCGTGTTGGCCACGAACCCGAACCGCTCGCGGGCCCGCGTCACGTCCAGGCGCCGCCGCGGCTGCCCGTTCGGCTGGCTGGTGTCCCAGACGAAGCGCCCCTCGAAGCGGGCGGCCTTGGCTATCTTGGTGGCGAGATCACGGATGGTGATCTCCTCGCCGTTGCCTAGATTGACGGGATCGCTCGAGTCGTAGCGCTCGCCGGCCAGCAGGATCCCCTCGGCGGCGTCCTCGACATAGAGGAACTCACGGGTCGGCGAGCCATCGCCCCACAGCGCCACCTCGGCCTCGCCTCGCACGCGCGCGCCGACGAACTTGCGGATCATCGCCGGGATCACGTGCGACGACTCGAGGTCGAAGTTGTCACGCGGCCCATAGAGGTTGACCGGGAACAACACGACGCTGTTCATCCCGTACTGCTGTCGGTACCCCTCGGACTGCACCAGCATCATCTTCTTGGCGATGCCGTAGGGGGCGTTGGTCTCCTCGGGGTAGCCGTTCCAGAGGTCGTCCTCCTTGAACGGCACCGGGGCGAACTTCGGGTACGCGCAGATGGTGCCGAGCGCGACCAGCTTGGGGACCTGCGCCAGGCGGCACTCCTCGAAGAGCTGCAGGCCCATCATCGCGTTCTCGAACAGGAAGCGCCCGGGGTTGGCGCGGTTGGCGCCGATCCCGCCGACGCGAGCGGCCAGGTGGATCACCATGTCGGGGCGCGCGTCGGCCAGCAACCGGCGGCAGGCGGCGCGATCGACGAGGTCGTACTCGGCGGAACGCGGGACCATCACCTGCGCGCCCGCGTCCTTGAGCCGGCTCACCACGAAGCTGCCGAGAAAACCGGCGCCGCCGGTCACCACGACCCGTCGATCTTGCCAAAAACCACTCATGGAGCGCGGAATCTATCCGCAACCGCCTCCCGCCGCTACTGGGCAACGTTCGGTCGCGCGGGGGGGCTCGGGGACGCTTCGAGGGTCCCCGCTCTGATGCTCTTTTTGCCCGCCGCCACCTCGGCCGCCAGCGCCGTCAGCTCGGGCAAGGCGCTGCCCGGGTCGGCGGCGGGCGCCCGCACCCCGCCCGGCTTGACCGTCGCGCCGTAGGTCGTGATGACGAAGATGCGCGTCACGTCGCCCCGCTCGGCCGGCAACGCGCGCGCGTACGCCTCCACGAGGTCGCCGATGTCGCGTGGCGGGTGCCCCTCGAGCACGGCGCGCCCCCAGGCCGACAGCAGCTTGGCCTGGAAGTTCCGGAACGGCCCCAGCACGGCCGCCGGGCTGACCCCGTCAGGGACCCGATCGGTCACGAAGGGCGCGTAGACCTCGGGCGGCGCGACCTTGCGCCCCACCGCCTTCGACTGGGCCAGGCGGTAGAGGACGGTCGCCGCCACGCCCGGATCCTCCAGGAGGTCGGCCGCGGCGCGTGGCGCGCCGTCGCCGCCGAGAACGTAGCGGTTCTCGCGCACCGCCGCGAACAGCTCGCGCTGGGCCCTGGTGCCGGCGTCGGCCGGCAACGTCCCGGCGGGCCCCTCTCCCATCCGCCACTCGCGCGCGATCACCTCCAGCGCCTCGGCGTAGCCTTCGAGCAGCGGCCGCGGCAGCGGGGTCGCCGCGCCGGCCGCCACCCGCGAGGCCGCCTGCCACCCGATGAGGCCGGCCAGCGTCTGGGGCAGCGCCCGATCCTGATCCGGGTAGGCCGGCAGCGCGATCCAGGCGAGATTGGGGTGCTCGTCCGCGCCGCCGAACATCCCTTTGAGCGCTACCCCCCGCCCGGCCTTGTCGGCCATCGCGCCGCCCACGATGAAGGCGGTCGGTTGCGCGGCCTCGGCGCGGTTGGCCTCGGCGTAGCGTTTACTGCCGACGTCGGCGTCGCGCACCAGCTGCTTGGCCAGATAGTCGGTGCGCAAGACCTCGCTGGCGAACCCCATCGTCAGCTGGCGGTAGAGCGGCTCGGCGCGCGGATCGTCCGGCGCGACGGTCGAGACCACGGTCAAGCCGGAGGGGCTGCGCTTCGCGGCCCCTCCTTCC
>DASYCK010000260.1:0-4396 GCA_036500205.1 Polyangia bacterium
CATAGATGACGATGTTGTCGACCTTGTCCTTGATCTGCACCCACTGGTTCACGTTCGCCTGGGTGAGTCCCTCGCGTCCCAGTTGCAACCCCATCCCGCCAGCGTCCATCGAGAGATGAAGCTTCTTGTTCGCGCCCGCGAATCCATGACAAAGGATGAAGAGGGAATGGATCTTCCCCGCGCTCGCGTGGTGGTTGATGCGGTTGAGAACGGTGCGCAGCGGCGTCGACGCGTCGGTGTTTTGGATCGCGAGATGGGGCCGGGACGGCACGCCGCCGCGCAACCTCTTGTCATGAATGGCCATGTACCTCTGAGTCATTGTGTCGCCCCCCAACATCGCCGGTCGACGCGGCCAGCAAGCTCTTCGTGACCGAATCGGTCACAGGCTCACGCTTGTTGCGTCGGCCCCCCCCGGTTCATGGCCTGCCGTGCGCCGCCGTCACCGCCGCTTGC
This sequence comes from Polyangia bacterium, assembly GCA_036500205.1. Classification (GTDB taxonomy): domain Bacteria; phylum Myxococcota_A; class Polyangia; order Fen-1088; family Fen-1088; genus DASYCK01. The sequence continues at coordinate 454 of DASYCK010000260.1, forward strand.
AGGCGGAGGGCGTCGTGGGGGGCGTGGCCCTGGGCGTCGTTGTCGAAGTAGGCGTAGACGTCGGCGCCGGCGGCCGCCCACCCGTCGATGCGGCGGGCCCAGGTCGCCAGCTCCTCGTCGGCGTAGCGGCTGGCGTACAGCGCCGTCGAGCCGTGCAGGCGCGCGTAGGCGAAGCTGGCCGTCCGCTCGAACGACAGCGGATGTTTTCCCGCCGTGTCGGCCGCCACCAGGGCGACGTCGAAGGTCCGCATGAGCGCGAGCGCGCGCTCCTCCAGCCACGAGACATGGCGGATCTCGAGGGCGTGACGGAGCGGGCGGTCGTGGCCGTCGGGGGCGCGCAACGCCGCCCGGCCGGTGGTCCGCTGGTCGTGCCCGCGGGCGCAGCGGGCCGCGCTGGCCAGATCGCGGGGCAGGGCCGCGAAGAACCGCTGCGCGCGCTCCGGGTCGAAGGGGAGCTGGGGCGAAAGCTGCCAGAGCAGCGGGCCCAGCTTCTTGCCCAGGCGAAGGATGCCCGACGCGAAGAAGTTCGCCAGGGGCGCCTCGAAGTTGCGCAGCTTCAGCATGTGCGTGATGTAGCGGCTCCCCTTGACGGCGAACACGAAGTCGTCGGGCACCGCTTGCCGCCACGCCAGGCACGTCGCCGGCCGGGTCAGCGAATAGAACGTCCCGTTCACCTCGACCGAGGGCATTCGCCCGGCGAGATAGCGAAGCTCGTCCTTTTGCACCAGCCCGCCGGGATAGAAGTCCCCCCGCCAGCGCGGGTATTGCCAGCCGCTCGTCCCCACGCGCACCCGGCCATGGGCCGTCATGGCCGCTCCCGTCTCGCGCTACCGCCACGCACGATGCAAAACTAAGCATCGCCGCGCGGCTGAGCCCGAAAAACGCGGCCGAAAAAGTCAGGCTACGTCGCGAATCCCGGACACGACCCGACCCGCATCAAAACGGAACGTCGTCGTCGCCGGGGGGCGGCACGTCGTCGGGGGGCGGGGCGCCACCGGCGTCGTCCGCGGCGTTCACCACGTCGACGTGGGTGGCGATGCTGTCGCCGTAGACCTTGCCGTTCCAGTCACGTCCGCCGAGGCGCCCCGTCACCGACAGGATCGAGCCCGGCGTCCAGGCGGACGCCTCCTCGGCCAGCCGGCCGAAGACCTTGATGGGGATCAGCTGGGGATATTGCCCCTCGATCTCGAAGATCAAGGTCAAGACCGGCTTGCCTGCCTTGGAGACGAACGTGTCGATCCGCTTCAGCTTGCCCTGCCCCTGGAAGGTGAAGTCTTCGCTGTTGTTGCTCATCGGTGGAACGATTTCTATCACTCCCCCCTCCGCGGGGCCTCGCGGAATCAACCGGAAGACCAGGGGCCCGTTCAGGGGCTCTGGTCGCAGGACAGCGTGTCGCCGCAGCTCCACTTGAAGGCGTGCGTCCAGTGGAAGCCGTCGCCGCTGGCGTTCAGGATGTCCCAGCGGTGAACGCGCCGGTTGTAGTCGAACATGCCGCAGGCGCAGATGGGCGAGCACCAGCAGCTGGCGAACGAATCGCTGTGCCACCACCAGCTGCCCCACTGCCCCGGGAACAGCGCGTCCGTGAAGCGGGTCGAGCCGTCGTACTGGAAGCGAACCGACAGGTTGTTCCCCGAGAAGGGCGCCACCTGGAAGAACGACGTCTTGGCCGAGGCCTGCGCGAAGCCGCCGCCGCTCCAGTTCGGGAAGCAGCCGCGGAAGTCGCCGCTCTTGAAGCAGACGTTGGCGGACCACCAGGGGCCGTCGGCCCCGGTCAGCGCCGATGAGGTGCTGGTGAGCTCGCCGCTCGGTTCGGCGAGGGCCGCGGGGGGGCGCTCGCTCGAGGTGGCAGTCGGCGTCGTCGCGAGGGACGTGCTGGTCACCGCGTTCTGAGCGCGCGCGGACGCGGCGCGCGCCTCCGCGAGCACGAGCGCGGCCGGGGGCGTCGCGCCGCTGGAGACGTCGCGAAACAGCGCCAGCACCGAGCCGTTGCCCAGGGCAGGGGACGTCACGAAGCGGGGCGCCATGCTGGTGGGGCCCGTCTCGGACACGCCGATGAGACCGGGCTGCGGCTCGTAGAAGCTCACCACGTGCCCCGGCTCGGGCTCGACCCGCGCCACCAGGTGGTTGAGCGCGTCGAGCTGTGGCCGAAGCCTCTGCAGGGCAGCCAGGGCGCGCGGATCCTGGGCGTCGAGCTTCTGCAGGTTATCGATCTGGGTCAACGAGGCCACCGCGTCGTCGAGGGTGAGCGGTTCGACGTTGATGTCGACCTCGGCGGCCGCAGGGGGACCGGCCTGATCGCAACCGCTCGCGTAGATCGAGAGCGACAGGGCCGGCAACAAGGTGAGCTGGTATCGGAGCTTCATGAGCTGTCTCCTGGTTCGAGGGAGCGTCCGGATCGGCTCGACGATTCGAGTGACGTCACTGTCGGTGAAATGGCGTCGTCGGTCATGTCCACAAATTGACGACGTGACCCGGCGTCGATCGTCCAGCGCAGCACCGCGCTCAGCACCTCGATCTGGGAGCGCAGTCCCGTCTTCTGGAAGATGCGCTGCCAGTAGGTCGAGGTCGTCGAGCGGCGGCAGCCGAGCGAGAAGGCGACCTCCTTCTCGCTGCTCCCCTTCACGGTGGCGAGCAGCAGCCGCCGTTCCTGGGCGCTGAGGCGGCAGCTCTCGGCGTAGGCTTCGATCACGTGATCGAGCCGCGCTGCTCGTTCTGCCAATACCATCCGTTCCGGGTCCTGTGCCGTCGCCAGCCGGTCCATCCGGGCCTCCTCCACCCCCCCGGCACTGACAACGTTCGTCGTCCCGGATCTTCCCGACAGCGGCGACGCGCGCGCGTTCTTCTACTGGCGATCGGGCGCGGCGCGGGAGGCGAGGGAGGACGGCTGCGCGAGGGTGACGTCTCGCGAGGCCAGCACGGCGCTTCCCGGGGGAAGGTCGAGCCAGCCACCATCGCCGGGGCAGGCCTCTCCGGTGGCTTCGTGCTTTCGCGACGCTCCGGGGGCGTGCGCATCCCCGCGCTCCAGGGCGGCGTCGGCCAGCTCGTCGGCCGCGACGATCGTCAGCAGGAATCTCTGTCCGGGGTGCCCTTCGAGGTGGACGGGAAGCTCCCATGTTCCGTCGGTGCGGGCCACCAGCCGCGCCGCGAAGGCCGGCTCACCCGGGCAGCGCTCGGGCGACTGGGCCACGATCCACAGCGGGCGGTGAAGCCGGCCCGACACGACATGCCCCGCCACGAGGACGTTGGCGGGCACCGACCTCGTCGCTGGCGCGTCGATGGTGGCGATGGTCAGGCTCGCATGGAGTTGCCACGCCACGAACAGCCCCGCCACCATCCACGCGAACACGATCCCGGTGAGGATTCTCCGTCGATGGTGGACGCGGGCGCGCCGCTCCATGGCCGCCCGCCACGACCGCGCCGCCTCCGCCGCGGGCGGCGGGCCTTCGGTCGGGAAGCAGGCCTGGCAGACGATCTCGGCGCCCGGCGTGTACCAGACCTCGTCGGACCGTAAGGCCCGACGGCAGGTGCCGCAGGATTTCGCAGGCTCGCGCAACATGGCCCCTCCGCCGCTGTCGGCGCAACGCTAGCACAACGAAACCTCGAGCGGCGGGGGCCGAGGCCTGCCGGCCGCTCGTTGCCTTCAGAACAGGTACATCAGGCGGACGCGGGTGCTCAACATGTCGTTGCTCCAGGTGCCGCCGCCCCCGCCGTTGATCTCGGCGAGGTCGAAGTCGGAGCGGGCGTAGGCGACCACCGCCTTCACGAACAGCTGGTGCGCCACCAGGTACTGGACGGCGCCGAACGCCTGCAGGTTGGCCGTGTAGTCGATCTTCTGGTTGTTGTCCCGGTTCTCATCGGTGCGAGTGGTCCAGTTGACCCCCACGCCCAGCAGCAGGTCCTGAAGGCGAGGCGACACGGCGGCCCCGCTGACGTTGGCGAAGCC
>DASYCK010000261.1:0-11015 GCA_036500205.1 Polyangia bacterium
CGATCTGTTCGGGGGGGCGGACGTGCTCGAGGGCGGGGGGGTGCAGGGGCAGGCGCTCTGGCAGGGGCAGAGCCTGCACCTGGCCATCGACACCAGCGCGCCGCTCACGTTCTTCGGCGGCCAAGCCGATGGAACCCCTCACATGACCAGGCGGAGCTTCGACCTCTTGGGGACCAAGCTCAATGCCAACGGCGTCTATCCGAAGCGGGCGTCGTTTCTGGACGTGGCGGTCTTGCCCGTGAGCCTCGATCCGGCGGGCCCCCAGATCGTCCTGGGCGCCGATCTGCTGAAGAACTTCTCGCTCGAGATCAATTTTCCCACCCCGTCGATCACGTTCTGGCTGGCTCAGAACACGCCCGATGCGTTCTTCGGGGCGACCCAGTGCGCTGGCTCGCCCGACGCCCCCCTCTGCTCCGCGGTCCTGCACTTCGGCCTGCTGGGGGGCGGCGAGCTGACAGCCGTCTCCGAGCCCGACTTCCTCGGTCTGACCGGGCCGGTCGACTTTCCGGCGACGCGGGCCCTGCTGCGCGCCTGCGCCGCCCCGGACGCCGCCGATCCCGTCAACGATCCCCAGCCCATGTGCTGCACGCGCGCCGACGCCGTCTCGCAGGCGACGGGCGCGAACCTGTCTCTGTTGATAGCCACGGGGATCGGACCGGTGGTGCTATCGCAGTCGGCCTGGAACCGGGTGGTGGCCAGTCAAGCGACCGCCCCGCCCACGCCCGCCGCCGGGGCCGCGCTGTCCATCCCGTGGCTTTCGGCCCCGCTGACGACCGTGACCTGGTCGACGCTCCCCCGGATGACGCTCGTCGATCTCGAGCTCGACCCATCGATGAACCCGGGCGCCTGCGTCGAGCTGGCGCGGGCGCGGCGGATGGAATGGATCGAGCGCCATGAAACGGGCGCCACCCCCGCCTGCTTCCAGGCCTGCGACGCCGACCCCAGCGACAGCGCCAAGGCCCAGAACGCCGCCGGCTATCTCGAGATCGGCGGGCCGGTCGACGTCGCCATCGTCCCCGACGGCAGCGGCTTTCTCGAGAGCCTGCGCGCCGAGCTGCGGCAGCAAGGCCCCCAGGTGGACGGGCTGCTGGGGACGAACATGCTCGCCACGACGACGACGGAGATCAACTACGGGTCGAGCCCGTCGCGGGCCATCTTCTCCTGCGCGCCCGGAACGGCGCGCACCACCTGCTGGGCGAGCCCGCGCTGTCCACGCCAGGCCTCGCCCGGCGATCTCCATTCGTGCTTCGGACTTCCTCCGCAAGCGCGACCGGAGCCCACGATGTGTTTGCCTTCGGGGTGCTCATGATGGGACGACTTCCGCGCCGGGTGTTCTTCTTCTTCGCGCTCGCCATGGCCCTGGTGGTCGTGCCGCGCTCCTCGTCGGCGAAGATGCGGGTCGCCGTGCCCGATTTCAAGATCGAGGGGGACGGCACGCCCGCCCTCAGCCTGCAGCTTCAGGACGGCTTCGTGCTCGGGCTGGTGCGGGCCGGCGTGCAGGTGCTCGATCCGGTCGATGTCGGTCGCAAGCTGGACGCCACCCCCGAGCTGAAGGGGTGCGATTCGTCTCCCTGCCTCAAGAACATCGGGCGCCTGCTGGCCGTTCGCTTCGTCTTGCGCGTGAAGATCGACGTGGCCGGAAACAGCTACAAGATGGTGGCGCGCCTGTTCTCCACCGAGGGGGAATCACCCGCCGCCCTGCCCGTCTCGACCAAGACGCGGACCTGCGACGTCTGCACGGTGGCGGAGGCGCGCGACTACATGTTCCGCCTGGCCGACGCCGTTCGCCCCGATCTCGAGGAGCCGGCGGCCCCCACCGCCGCCCCCGTCAAGCTGGCGCCGGTGGCCCCGCCATCCCTGCTCCCGCCGCTCGGCGCCGCGATGGGGGGGCTGGTGGCGATCGCGACCGGCGTCGCCCTGTTCATGACCATGCCCGACTGCCACGCGGTCACCGCCACCACCAGCACCTGCAGCGACAACCGCCTGCGCAGCGCGTTCGCGGGGGGCCTGGTGGGCGCCGGCCTGGTCACCTCCGCGGTGGGGACCGCCGTCACCATCTCGCGCTTCCACGCGCCGACAGCCGCGGCCGGAACGACGACCACGGTGGCCCTGTCGATGCCGTTCTGACCGACGCTCAATCTCGGGCCGACATCCGTCGATGTCCGATGAGGTGTCCTGCGTCGGGAAACAACGTCGAGCCGCGGCCGGGTTCACCCTGACCGAGCTGATGATCGTCCTCGCCATCGTGGGCACCTTGGCCGCCGCGGCCGCGCCCAGCTTCACCAAGGACAACCGGGCCCGCGAGGGGCGTGACCTCGCCAGCGACGTGGCCCGCGAGCTGCAGAAATGCCGCTCCGAAGCGCTGTCCACGGGGCTCGGCGTGCGCGCCTTCGTGTTCTCGAACCGGGTCGAGCTGCGCCCCTACGTCGCGGGAGCCACCCCGGCGATCGCCGCCCGCGTCCCCGTCCTCACGGATCCGGTGGCGCGCGTGCTGTGGACTCCGGCGGGCGTGAGCTTCACCGGCATCACCGCGCCCGGGGCCGCCGCCCCCTCGAGCGCGACGCTGAGCGCGACCATCCACGCCGACGTCGACTTCGCCAGCCAGGGCTCCGCCCAGCTCGTCGGGCAGCCCTTGCCGACGGGGGCCGTCGTCTACGTGCAGAACGACAACCTGCCCGCGAACAGCCCCGACTTCGACTTCCGGATCGACGTCACGGCGCTCACCGGCTACGTCTCGGTCCGGACCAACTGAACGCGCCTCAGGTCAGTGAGGCGCCCAGCGCGCGCAGCGTCTCCGCGAACGACGGGAAGGACGTGGCGATCTCGGCCGCCGGAATGACGGTCTCCTCGTCGGAGACGAGCCCCAGTACGGCGCCCGACATCGCGATCCGGTGATCGTGCATGGGCTGCACTGTCCCGCCCCGCAGCGCCCCCGCCCCAACGCCCGTGATCGTCAACCCGTCCGGCTGCTCGGCGACCGGCACGCGCGCACGCCCCAGCTCGCGCGCCAGCGACGCGATACGATCCGACTCCTTCACCCGCAGCTCCTTCAGATCCGAGAAGACGGTGACTCCTTCGGCGACGGCGGCCGCCATGGCCAGCGCCGGGATCTCGTCGATCGACCGCAACGCCAGCTCGCCGTCGATGTGCGTGCCGCGCAGCCGCGAGTGGCGCACGCGCACCGACCCCACCGGCTCGCCCATGGCGTCCCCGGTGACGGTGGTGGTCAGGTCGGCGCCCATCGCGCGCAGGGCATCGATGACGCCGGCCCGCGTCGGGTTCAGCCCCACCGCCTCGATGGTCACGTCGCTGTCCGGAACGATCAGCGCCGCCACCATGAGGAACGCCGCCGAGCTGAGATCTCCCGGCACGCTCATCGACGTGGCGGTGAGGCGCCGGTTCCAGCCCGCCGGATCGACGCGCACCGACCGCTTCGCCCGATCGGCAACCAGCGGCGCGCCCAGGTGTCGCAACATCCGCTCGGTGTGGTCGCGCGACAGCCCCGGCTCGATGATCTCGGAGGCGCCATCGGCCTGCAGCGCCGCCAGGACCAGGGCGCTCTTCAGCTGAGCGCTCGCCACCGGCAAGGTCGTCTGGATCCCGTGCAGGCGCCCGCCGCGGATGACGAGCGGCGGAAAAATCTCCTGCGGCCGCGCGGCGTCGCTCCGCCCTTCGATCGAAGCGCCCATCTGCCGCAAGGGCGCGGCCAGTCGAAGCATGGGGCGGCGGGTCAGCGACGCGTCCCCGAACAGCGTCGTCTCGAACGGTTGCCCCGCCAGAAAGCCGGTCAGCAGCCGGATGGTGGTCCCGGAGTTTCCACAGTCGAGCGCTCCGGCGGCGGCCGAAAAGCCCGACAGCCCGACGCCGTTCACCACGGCGCGCGCCCCGTCGAAGTCGACCCGGGCCCCGAGCGCCGTCAGCGCGCGCGCTGTCGACACGTTGTCTCCGCCGCGGCCGATGCCGTCGATCGCCACCGCGCCATCACACAGCGCTCCGAACAGCAGGGCCCGGTGCGAGATCGACTTGTCGCCGGGGACGCGGCAGCTCCCGCGGAGCGGCGCCGAGCGGCGAACGCGCAGCAGCGGCTCGGTGGGATCCGGCGAGGGCGAATCGTGGTTGGCCATCGGAGGCGTGCTCTACCACGAACCGCTGCCGCGCGGATCGTCCGGCCCGCGCACGGCCTTCATGATCGCCGCCAGCGCCGCGCTGATCTCGGCCCGGTGCTCGGCCCCTACCCGGGCGTGAACGCGGACCGCCGCCCCGTCCGCTGACACCTGGACCGCGCCTACCAGCGCCGACAGGCCCAGCGCGCCTAGCGCCAGCCGCGTCCTCCAGGCGTTCAACAGGACGCTGACCCGGCGGGCCATCGCCGCGGCGGCCTCTCGATTGTCCAGCATGCCCACCGCTTGTAGGTCGAGCGTCTGGCCCACGTCCAGCCGGGCGCCCACCTGCCGCAGCTCGCGCGGCAGGGGAAGCGTGTCCCCCACGCGCGCGCGGAGCCTCTCGCCGATCACGACCGTCGCCAGCACCCCGGGAGCCGTCTCGCGCGCCAGCGCCAGCAGCTCGCGCCGCAAGGCCCCTTGGCCCGCGCCCGGCTGATCGTCGAGAAAGCCACCCCCGACGCCGAAGGCCCGATCGATGACTGCGTGGACCTCGTCGAGCGTCCCGGAACAGAACGTGCGCGCCGTGACCGAGCCGAGGGCGCTCTCGCCGCTGACCAGCGTCGTCGAGCCGCGCCACTTGTCGACCGCGGCGCCCGGCCAGCGGTCGCGAAAGGCAGCCTCGACGTTCGCGATCTGAAATCGCCCCTGGGCGATGACGACCGTAGGCGCGGCGGAGCCGGCGCTGGTCACCGCGTAGACGATCCGATCGACGTCCGCCGTTCCGTCGTAACCGAGCGCGACCGCCTTCCGCTCGCGCAGCTTCTCGTCGGGGTCGATCAGCGCCTCCTGGGTCCAGGGGGACTTGCGCAGCGCCGCGAGGTCGACCTCGATGAGCGTCTCCACCCCCACGGGGACGAGGCTCGCCAGATCGCCGTCGTCCGCGTGGTCGCGCGGGCCTCGATTCGCGGCGGACGCCGACTCGAGCGGAGGCTCCTGCCACGCCCCGCAGCTCGCGGCCGCCAGCGCCCACATCAGGACGACGAGGTTCTTCGGCGGGCGCGCCTCGATAACGTCGCGCGGCGGCTGACTCACGAAGCGGGCAGCCTATCGCATCGTATACTGATCGTCGATGATCGCCCTCGCCACCACCTTCGCCGAAGCCTCCCAGCGAGGCATCGCCGCCGCGCTGCTGTTCGCCCTCACGGCGGGGTTCTTGACCGCGCTCACCCCCTGCGTCTACCCGATGATTCCGATCACCATTGCGATCTTCGGCGCCAAGCAGGGGGTGAATCGCCGCAAGGCCATGCTGCTCGCCACCTGTTATGTCGCCGGCATCGCCACGCTGTACGGCGCGCTCGGCACGGTGGTCGGGCTGGCGGGGAAGCAGACCGGCGAGCACCTGGCCGATCCGCGCGTGATCATTCCGCTGGTGCTGCTGTTCGTGGCCATGGCGGTGTCGATGTTCGGCGCCTTCGAGCTCAACTTGCCCCCGTCGCTTCAGGCGCGCCTGTCCCGCGTGGGCGGCAGCGGCCCGGCGGGCGCGTTCGCCATGGGCCTCGTCGCCGGCCTCATCGCGGCGCCCTGCACCGGCCCGCCGCTGGCCGGCATCCTCGCCTACGTATCGACCACGCGCGACGCGGCCCGCGGCTTCACCCTGCTCGCCACCTACGCGGCCGGGATCGGCATTCCGTTCTGGGCCATCGCCGGCCTGTCGATGTCCCTGCCCCGCCCCGGGCGCTGGATGGAGGCGGTGAAGAGCGTGTTCGGAATCATCATGCTCGCCACGGCGTTCTACTTCCTGCGGCCGGTCGTGCCGGCGCTGGGACGGCTCGCCTTACCCCAGTCTTGGTTCGGCGTGGTCGCGGTGGCGGCGATGGTGGGCGGGGTGGCACTGGGCGCCGTTCACCTGACGTTCCACGATTCGGGGCTGCGGCTCGCGCGCAAGGTCGGCGGCGTCGCGCTGACGACACTAGGCCTGTTCGCGCTGACGAACTGGGTGCTGACGCCCAAGGTGTCGTCGCCGTTGCACTGGCACGATCAGGAGCAGCCGGCGCTCGCCGAGGCGACGGCGTCGTCACGACAGCTGCTGGTCGACTTCCGCGCCGAGTGGTGCCTGCCGTGCAAGGAGATGGAGCTGAAGGTGTTCTCGGATCCGGCGGTGGCAGCGGAGCTGCAGAAGAACTTCGTCTTGCTGAAGATCGACCTCACGCACGAGGACGACGAGCCGACGTCAGGGGCCATCAAGGCCAAGTACGACGTGAACACGCTCCCCGCCGTGCGCATCGCCACGGCCGCTGGCGCCACCATCGGCCGGCTCAATCAGTTCACGCCGCCCACCGAGTTTCTGGCGGAGCTGGCCAAGGCCCGTGCCGTCCCTTCGGTCGCGCCTGCCCCCGACCGCTGACCTCTTTCAGCGCCCGCGTGCAGCAGCGGCTCGATCGAGAATCGGAGCACGTTCGAGCAGATTCGCAATATCAGCGCAACTGACATCGAGACCTGTCCGCGATACACTCCGGATCGTCATGCTCGAGCGCCGGACCCTTCATCGCGTGGCACTTTGTCTGCTGCTGGCCGGCGCGGGCGCGAGCTGCAGCAGGAGCGCGGGCGGACGCGGCGGGGTGACGTCGAGCGGCGGAACGAACGCCAACGGCACGGGCGGGGCGGGGACGGGCGGCGCTGCCGAGGCGCCGGGGACCGGCGGGATCGCCGGCCCGACGGCCGCCGGGGGCACGGTCGCCGGCAACGGTGGTGCAACCGACGACGGTGGCGGCGGCACCGCCGGAGCCGCCGGGCAGGATGTCCCGGCAACGGGAGGCGCGGCGGGTGGCCCCGCCGATGCGGGCGCTCCCCCGCCCCTCGTCGATGCGTTCGCGGCGACGGCGCGGCAGATCGCGGCTGACTACGTCTCCTGGGGGCGTGTGGACGATGAGCTGCGCTGGGCGCCCTTCCTGTGCCGGATTCCCTTGCCCGGCATCGCACGACAGAGCGAGTCCCACGACGCGACGACGCACGGGCAGAAGCTGTACTCCGTCTTCGCGAAGAACCACGACGCCTATCCGGTCGGGCCCCAGACCGACCAGGTAGTCGTCAAGCAATCGTGGACCGCCGAGCTGGTGGCGCCCGGGGCACCGAGCTTCATCAGCACTTTGCCAGCGATGGCGCCCTTCCCCTCCGACGGTGGGGACCACTTCTACCCGTACGCCAACGGAGACGGCGGTGTGTATCGCGCCGCCGACTTCGCGGGCCTCTACATCATGTACAGGCTGGATCCGGCGACACCGGACACGGACGAGGGCTGGGTCTACGCGACCATCACCCCCAACGGACAGGTCACCGCCGCCGGCCGCGTCGCCTCGTGCATGGGCTGCCACGAGGTCGCCACCCACGAGCGCCTGTTCGGCGTACCGCTGTCGCCCTTGCTCAGCAACTAGCACGGCCTCGGGCCGATCCTACGCTCAAATAGCCTGCTCCCGCCTGGCTTGGTCCGCGTCTTGGACTAGGCTGGATTCATGTCCCGGCAGGTCAATATCCACGAGGCCAAGACGCAGTTTTCTCAGCTCGTCGATCGGGAGCACGCCGGCGAGGAGATCGTCGTGGCCAAAGACGGCGAGCCGTGGGCCAAGCTCGTTCCCCTGTCCGCCCCGCCCGACCGCCAGCCTGGCCTGCTGAAAGGGCTGCGCATCGATCCGGCCTTCGATGAGCCGCTGCCGGACGAGGAACTGGACGCCTGGAACGCCAGCCGATGAAGGCAATCGGCGCGCTCGGTGCCCGGCGTCTCTGGTGACGGACGACGCGCCCAAAGGCGAGCTGATCTGTGCCAGGGGCCTAGAAAGCCAAGAACAGCTTGTACGCCGGGTTCTGGCTCTCGTCCCAGTACCGATATCCCAGCGTCGCCAGGAACTGGCGCAGCGCCGCCTGTTCGCCCCGCGGCACCTGTAGCCCGACCAGCACCCGGCCGTGGTCGGCCCCCTGATTGCGGTAGTGAAACAGCGAGATGTTCCAGTTGGGCGACATGCTGACCAGAAAGCGCATCAACGCCCCCGGGCGCTCGGGAAATTCGAAGCGGTACAGCTGCTCGTCGGCGGCGAGCGCCGAACGTCCCCCCACCAGATGCCGCAGATGCAGCTTCGCCAGCTCGTCGTCCGTGAGATCGAGCGTGGGAAAGCCAGCGCCTTCGAACGATTTCACCAGCGCCGCCGCCTCGTCGCCGCGCGCCAGTTGTACCCCCACGAAGACGTGCGCCCGGGCATTGTCCGCGATGCGGTAGTTGAACTCGGTGACGTTGCGCGCGCCGACCAGCCGGCACAGCCGCTGAAAACTCCCCCGCTCCTCGGGGATGGTCACGGCGAAGACCGCCTCGCGCTTCTCGCCCACCTCGGCCCGCTCGGCCACGAAGCGCAGGCGATCGAAGTTCATGTTGGCGCCGCTGGTGATGGCGGCGATCGCCTTGCCGCCCAGGGACCGGCGCGTCGCATACAGCTTGGCACCCGCCACCGCCAGTGCGCCGGCAGGTTCGAGGATCGACCGCGTCTCCTGAAACACGTCCTTGATCCCCGCGCACAGCGCGTCGGTGTCGACGGTGAGGATCTCGTCGACGTAGCGGCGACAGAGCCGGAACGTCTCCTTCCCGACGAGGCGCACGGCGGTGCCGTCCGAGAACAGCCCCACCTCGCGCAGCTCGACCCGCCGCCCCGCCGCCAGCGAGCGGGCCATCGCGTCCGAGTCGGCCGTCTGGACGCCGATGATCTTGATCTCGGGCCGCACCGCCTTCACGTAGGCGGCCACGCCGGAGATCAGGCCTCCCCCTCCGACGGCGCAGAAGATCGCCTCGAGCGGGCCGTGCTCTTGCGGGTGATGCTGGCGCAGGATCTCCATTCCCACCGTCCCTTGCCCGGCGATCACGTCGGGATCGTCGAAGGGATGCACGAACGTCAGCTTCCGCTTGCGCTGTATACCCAGGGCGTGGGCATAGGCGTCGGAGTACGAATCGCCGACCATCACCACCTCGGCGCCCAGCGCCCGGACGGCGTCGACCTTCACGGCCGGGGTCGTCGCCGGCATGACGATGACGGCGACACAACCGAGCTTCTTCGCGGACAGCGCCACCCCTTGCGCGTGATTCCCCGCGCTGGCGGCGATCACCCCCCGTGCCCGCGCCGCGGGCGACAGGTTGATCATCTTGTTGTACGCGCCGCGCAGCTTGAAGCTGAACACCGGCTGCAGATCCTCGCGCTTCAGCAGCAGCATGCCCCCCAGGCGAGCGGAGAGCTGCGGCGCCACCTCGAGCGGCGTCTCGACCGCCACGTCGTAGACGCGCGCGTTGATGATGCGACGAAGGTAGTCGTTCGCGGGCACGGCTTTGTGGATCGCGCCCGGGACGTGAGCGGATCAGCCCTTGGCGACAGCGGGGGCCGCCGGAGCCGCCGGAGCGGGCACCGCAGCCGGAGCCGGAGGCCGAACGGGGGCGACCACGACTGGAGCGGCGGAAGCAGCTTCCGGCGCGGTGCCGGGGATCGTCGGCGCGCCTGGCGCCGCACCACCCGCCGCGACTGGTGGAGCCGCGGGGCGGAACACACCGGCCTTGGGACCGATGACCATGACCATGCGGCGCCCTTCCATCATGGCCCGCTGCTCGACCGTGGCGATGTCGGCCACCATCTTCATGACGGTGTCGAGCATGGCCTGCCCGGTCTCGGGGTGGACGATCTCACGGCCGCGGAACACCGTTACCAGCTTGCACTTGTTGCCCTCCGACAGGAACCGTCGGATGTGCTTCACCTTGAAATCGAGATCGTGGTCGTCGGTCTTGGGGCGGAGCTTGATCTCCTTCAAGAGGATCGTCGACTGGTGCTTCTTCGAAAGCTTTTCCTTCTTCGACGTCTCGTACTTGAACTTCCCGAAGTCCATGATCTTGCAGACGGGAGGCGCGGCACGAGGGTTGACCTCGACCAGCTCCAAGCCCTGCTCTTCAGCGAGCCGCATAGCTTCGTGGGTGGGAAGGATTCCGACCTGGCTGCCGTCGGCGCCGATGACGCGCACCTCCGGGACGCGGATGCGTCGGCCCACGCGGTAGTTATCGGCAACACTGGGGGGTTGAAAGCTTGGTCTTGCGATGGCGGTTTCTCCTGGTTCGAGTTGGCTTATTTATGATCTAAAGGTGAAACGTTCAAGTCCCTTGCGGCACGGAAGGCGCCGGAGCGGGCTGAAGGGGGGCCGAGAGCTTCGGGGGCTCGGCCTCCTCCGCGAGGCGGCGCACGAAGTCGTCCAGCGGCTCGGCGGGGTGCTGCTGCCCCTCGCGGGTGCGGGGCGACACCACGTGGGCGGCCATGTCCTTCTCCCCCACGACCACCATGTAAGGGATCTTGTCCAGCTGGGCGCGACGAACCTTCGCCCCCAGCTTGTCGGCGCTGTTGTCCGCCTCGGCACGCAGCCCCTCGAAGCGGAGGCGTTCCACCACCTCGTTCGCGTAACCGGCCGCCTTCTCGCTGACCGACAGCACCCGGGCCTGGAGGGGGGCCAGCCAGAGCGGGAACGCCCCGGCGTGATGCTCGATCAGCACGGCGATGAACCGCTCGATCGAGCCCAGCAGCGCGCGGTGGACCATGACGGGACGCTGGCGCGTGTTGTCGGGGGCCACGTACTCCAGCTCGAAGCGCTGGGGCATCTGGAAGTCGAGCTGGACCGTCGAGCACTGCCACTCGCGGCCCAAGGCGTCCTTGATCTTGAGGTCGATCTTCGGGCCGTAAAAGGCGCCGCCCCCCTCATCGACCTGGAACGGGTGCCCGAGCCCCTGCATGACGCCCCGGAGCGCGTGCTCGGCGCGATCCCAGACGGCGGGGTCGCCCATGAAGCCCTCCGGGCGGGTGGCCAGGAACAGGTCGAACGTCTCGAAGCCGAACAGCTTCAGCATGT
>DASYCK010000262.1:0-3208 GCA_036500205.1 Polyangia bacterium
ACGGTCCCCGCCTATCACAACGAGTGGTTCTTCCAGCACGAATACTGCAACAGCGCCTTCGCCACCTGGACCTCGCAGAACTTCCCCACCAAGTCGCCGCTCAGCGGTGGTCCCTGGGGATACAAGGACTTCATCGCGCAGTTCACCTGCTCGACGTGGAATCAGACGGCACAAGCCCATCAGGCCACCAGCGCGGCGTCCTGGGCGGCGCTGTTCAAGGCGTCCGGGGCGACGTTCGTGAACGCGACGGCGCAGCACCACGATCGCTTCGCGATGTGGGACAGCTCGGAGCCCGCGAGCATCGGCAGCGCCGGGACCTGGAACGCCGCCAAGATGGGACCGATGCGCGACGTCGTCGGCGAGCTCGCCGCCGCGGTGAAGGCCCAGGGGATGAAGTTCGGCGTCAACAACCACATCCTCTACGGTTACAGCTTCGCCTACTGCGGCGCCGGCGGCACGACGCCGGGCAACGTCGGCCCCAACACGCCGGCGACGGTGTCGGATCTCTACGATCCGAAATACGCCGACTTCTACGGCCCGCCCAACCCGGGGTGCGGAACGGAGGCGCAGGACGCCCAGTGCAATCCGTCGCAGGCCTTCTGTGACGACTGGCAGTACCGCTCTCAGGAGCTCGTCGACAAGTACCAGCTCGACGACGAGTGGTTCGACTGGGACGGCGCGACGGTCTCCGGGAGCCCCTGCATGAACGACAAGCTGGCGTTCGCGCTGCACTACTACCAGACGGCGTACATGCGCGGCCAGGACGTACAGATCATGTCGAAGGCGGGGATCTTCGGCGGGAACGTCCAGAACAACGGCGCGACCGGCGCCAACGTCTCGTTGCAGGACTTCCAGTCGTCGATCCCGACGGGCAGCGCCATCCCGTCATCGCCGTGGATGGCGGACGAGACGATCTCGAGCAATGGCTCGTGGTGCTACGTGAACCCGATGACCTACAAGTCCTCGGCCACGGTCATCAGCGAGCTGGACCAGATCAACAAGGCGGGCGGGATCATGATGCTGAACATCTCGCCCGAAAAAGACGGGACGATCCCGCAAGAGCAGATCGACATCCTCAACGCCGTCGGCAAGCATCTCGGCGCGCCGGGAAACTTCTAGACGGACGCGGAGGGAGGTTGCCATGCGCGCTTCTTTGAGGTGTCTCCTTCTCCTGGGTGGCGTGTCGCTGGTCGGGGCTGGGTGCGGCGGCTCGGGTGCCACATCGCCCGACGCCGGTCAGACGGGCGGACGCACGGCCACCGGCGGGACGATCGGAACGGGCGGGATGTCGAGCCAAGGCGGCTCCACCGGGTCGGGAGGTGCAGGAACGGGAGGCGCCTCCGCGTCGGGCGGCTCGCCCGGTTCCGTCAGCTCGGGTGGTTCGGTGGGTTCCGGTGGTTCCCCGAGCTCTGGCGGATCGGTCGGTGCCGGCGGAACGATTGGAAGTGGCGGAGCCGGAGCGGCAGGCAACCCAGGTTCGGGCGGCCGACTCGGGACCGGCGGCAACGCCGGCACGACGGGTGCCTCGGGCGGGTCCAGCGGTCTTGGCGGCTCGGGAGGCGCGGCGGGTGCGACTGGCGCGGGAAACGCCGGCGGGTCCAGCCCGGAGATCTTGGCAGCCAAGCCCTCGATGGGATGGGAGAGCTGGTGGAGCGGTCATACGGGTGTCGCGACCGAGGCCGACATCAAGGCGACGGCCGACGTCATGGCCAGCCAACTCCTGCAGTACGGCTACGAATACATCTTGATCGACGACGGCTGGTACGACGGCTTCGATCAGTACGGCCGGTGGAAACCCGACCTGAAGAAATTCCCGGATGGGTGGTCGGGCACTGCCGCCTACGTTCACAGCAAGGGGCTGAAGATCGGCATCTACCTGACCCCTGGGGTCAACGACACCGTGGTCGCCGCCAACTCGCCGATCGAAGGGACCAGCTATCACGTGAAAGACATCGTCACCTCCGCGGCCGGGAACACCGACAAGGCCGCCGGCGCCACGGCGCATAAGATCGACTTCACCAAGCCCGGCGCCGTCGACTTCGTGCAAGGGTACGCGAACCTCATCTCGGGCTGGGGCGCCGACCACGTGAAGATGGACTTCGTGGGTCCGGGCGGCGGCGGCGGCAACGCGAACAACCAGGACGACATCATGCAGTGGCGGGCGGCGCTCACCAACACGGGCCGCCCCATTTGGCTGAACCTGTCGAACAAGCTGAACGTCAGCGCGATCAACACCTGGCAGCACTACAGCAACGCCTGGCGCGTGGAGAACGACGTCGAGTGCTACTGCTCGACGGATACCAACTGGGCCCACGTCGTCCGCGAGATCAACGGCCTGCCGCCCTTCGCCCCGTACGGAGGCCCCGGCCACTGGAACGACCTCGACTCGCTCATGATCGGCAACGGCAGCTTCGACGGCATCACCGCCGACGAACGCCAGACGATGTTCTCGTTCTGGGCCCTCGCCACCTCGCCGCTGATCATCGGCGCGGACCTCACCAAGTTGGACGCGGCCGATCTCAAGATCCTGACCAATACGGAGGTGATCGCCGTGAACCAGGCAGGGATCGCCCCCCAGGCCGTCTCGGCCGCCACGAACCAGCAGGTCTGGTTCTCGAAGCAGAAGGACGGGAGCATCGTCGTGGGGCTCTTCAACTTCGACGCCACGTCCGCTCAGGTCACGGCGACTTTCAGCGCCGTCGGCGCCGCGAGCTCGATGAGCGTGCGGGACCTGGTGACGCACACCGACCTCGGCAAATCGACCAACAGCTTCAGCGCGACGCTGGCGACGCATGCCTCTCGCCTGTTGCGGCTCACCCCGTGATCGGATCGACCGGATCGACCATGACGACCCGCCCTCTTCGTGGTCCTGCTCTGTGCCTCGTGACGTTGGCGCTGGCCTGTGGCGGGACCGGCTCGTCGAGGTCCGGAACCGGCGGCTCCTCGGGCTCGGGCGCTGGCGGCGTCTCGGGGAATGGCGGGACGACATCCAACACGGGAGGGTCGTCTTCTTCATCAGGTGGGGCGAGCGCGGGCGGGGCCGGCAGCTCCGTCGCCTCGGGTGGCGCGGGCGGCTCGCGTGGCGGTTCGGTGGGGTCGGACGGTGCCGCAGGAGTCGCGGCCTCCACGTCGGGCGGCGCGACCGGCACCGGCGGCGTCACGAGCGCGGGCGGTGTCACGGGAACCGGCGGCGTCCCCGTTACCGGCG
>DASYCK010000263.1:0-50871 GCA_036500205.1 Polyangia bacterium
ACGCCGGCTTGCGAATGATCCAGGCAATCAGGAGCATGATGGCCACGTTCTCGATGGTGATTCCAAACAGGAACGTGAACTGGGTCCCAAAAGGGGCTTTGTCGTTGATGAGCCGGCAAGAGATCAAGGCCAGGGGCGCCAGCAACAGCACCCACCTTTGTAAGATCTTTCCCAGCAACGATTCGAAGCGCGGCAGCCCCTCCAGCAGCGCCAGGGCACAGCCGGTCATCAGCACGTCGAACGACGTATCGAGCCCCTTGACCCCGCGCCACTGAGGAAGCAGCAGATAGCTGGCAACGCGAACGAGGGGACCGCTGAGGACGAGCGCGACCGCCAGCCATGCTCCTCTACGCAATCCGATGAACGAGATCGCCAGCGGCCAGGCGAGATAAAACTGCTCTTCCACGCTGAGCGACCAGCAGTGCGCGAGCCACCATGGCTTCAGGTCGGGTGGGACGTAGTTGCGCGTGAAGCTGGCGGCGCCGAGAAACTCTTTGTCGGAGATGGAAAGCCCCCCGAAATGCCGGGCCAGGAACATGATCGACAGAAACGCGAAGTAGGCCGGCAGAATGCGAAAGGCGCGGCGGAAGTAGAACGACCGCAGCGACACCGTGCCCGTCCGCTCGTGCTCGGTACGCATGATTCGCGTGATGAGGTAGCCGCTGAGAACGAAGAACACCGACACCCCCAGGTGTCCATCGGCGACTGGCCAGAGCAGGTCGCGGAGAAGAGGAACCGGGGGAAGCGTCAGCCGGGCGTGCTGAAGAACCACCAGCGTGATGGCGATGCCGCGAACACCGTCCAGGGAGGCGATGCGATCCTTTGTCATGGCCGGACCGAATGACGGCGGAGCGCCACGGCTAGAGGGGAATCAAATTGTAGTCGGAGAGGCCGAAGCCGGCCTCGGACTGACGACCTTCTATCCGGTAGCCCACTTCCTCCATCAGCGCGGTGATCTCGACGGTGGCGGCGCGCGGGTCGAGGAACGCGAAGGGATGGAAACTCATTCGCACCTGTGGCCGGGCGCGCCGCAGGGTCTCCTTCGCCCCTTTCAATACCAGCAACTCGGCGCCCTCGACGTCGATCTTGATGACCGCTGGCTCGAGGGCGAGCCGGCGGCACAACCCGTCGATCGAGACCCTGGGTACATGCTGCTCGCTCACCTGCAAGGTGGCCGTCTGCTTGAGGATCGGATCGGCACCGATGATGTTGTGACCGCTCCCCACTGATGAAACGCCGTCGGGCGATGCCATGAAGAACGTAACCGTGCCGCCGTCCTGATCGGCACAGGCCCCGTCCACCACGGTCACCCGCTGGTCGAGCCCGTTGGCGACCACGTGCTGGCGCAGGTACTCGAGGTTTCCCTGGCTCGGCTCGATGGCGACGACCCGGCCGGCCGCGCCCACCAGGACCCCCAGCTCCAGCGTCATCTGACCCACGTTGGCGCCGACGTCGATCACCGACATCCCGGGCCTGGTGACGCCCCGAAACCACAGGATGGTGGCGAGATCCTGGTCTTCTCCCCGTTCGGCGACGTCACGTCGCAGCTTCCACGTTCGCCCATTTTGCACGGCGGTGGACAGGCTGCCGGGAGGATAGCGCCGGGCGGCGATCCCCTCGTAGAGACTGCGAGCCAGCTTTTGCACGCCGATTCTCCGAGCCACGGGCCCGAGCTTTCGGTGGCACCAAATGAGCAGGTCATCCATGACTGAGAACTACCTTCGTTGTTGAAGATTCATGGCGCGCCGGCCCAGATCCCAGAGCGCCAGACAATCGGTCCATTTCGGCAACAGCAATTCGCGACTCGTCAATCCACAAGTCCGCTTGATTCCAATGACACAGACCCATCCCGCCGTGGCATAGGCGAGCAGCGAGCTGACGCCAGCCCCCAGGATCGACCAGCGCGGCAACAACAAGAGCAGGGACGATATCGTCACGGGAAGCGCCACGAGCTGACTGTACAGAGGCCACCGAGGGACGCCAAGGCCCCGCAGAAGCTCCCCGCAGAGATTGTTCAGGTTCAAGATCATACCCGCGGCAACCAGCACCAAGGCCGACGGTACCGCGGGGCCAAACGACGCCCCGAAGAACAAGGGCAAGAGAATGGGCGTTACCCCCGCCAGACCGAGACCCAAGATCGTCACGATCAAGATGGCCAGGCGGAATGAGCGCGCCACGAGATATCGCTGCGCGTCCGCATCGGTCGCCGCCGCCAAGGTCGGAAAGACCACCGACCCGAGAGCGCCGAAGACGGGGGAGATCAAACCGCTCCACGACACCCCCACGGCGTACAGGCCCAGCAATCGACTGGGCAGCCAGGCGGCCAGCAGCATCTGATCGAGCTGCAGGTTCAAGAGCCCCGCCGGGATCATGGCGGCGCTGGGCAGACCGTACCGGAGGAGCTCACGGATGCGATGGGAATGACTGGAGGGGCTGCCTCGACTCGATCGGCTCCACAGCGCCGCGTACGCCAGGGGCGCGATCAGCCCATAGCAGACGAGAAAGCATCGAGAGACGGTGTCCGAGCGTACGGCGCCGGTGCTCCAGGCGAACACGATCGAGATCAGCGCGGCCACGTTGGGGGCCAATCGCAAGATGTTCCAGATGCCGAACTTCCCCAGCCCCTGGAGCGCCATGTAGGGCAACATGACGATCGCCTGCAGGGCGACGAAGGCCAGGTAGATGCGCGCGCTTCGAATCACGGACGCCGGTTGGCTGGACAGGGTCCAGGGCATGAGATGGTAGCCCACCAGGATCGCCGGCAAGGAAGCGGCGAAGCAGACGACCGCGGCGGTCAGTGTGAAGGCCCGAGCCTCGGCGGGCCGTCGCGCGCTGAAGTACCCGACGGCGCTGGGCAGGCCGAGCAAGGCCAGCATCCCCAGAAACGACGGCAGCGTCTGGATGGCCGCCAGCTCACCGCGCCCGCTCGGGCCCAGCAGCCTGGCGTTCAGGGTGCCGGTCGCGAACGTGAGACCGAGGATGCCGATGTTGGTCCCAAACGTGACGAAGAGGTTCTTCGCGCGACGGGGCGGGAGAGCGACGGCCTCGGCTGAGGGCTTTGGGGAATCGGCGTCCAACGCGCTCTAGTTTTTGCCGAAGAGGGTTCGAACCACGCGACAAAGCTACCATGACAGGCCTGCTCGGACCCGGTTCAGGACCCTGTCGGCCGCTGGCTGACCGCAGACGACTGGGATAGGTTCGCTCTGCTCTCCCGTGCGCGTTACCGTCATCGCCGATCCTCACATCCCCGTGCCGCCGTTGCGATACGGCGGCAGCGAACGCATCATCGCGGCCCTCTGTCAGGGCCTGACCTCGGCGGGGCATCAGGTGCGCCTCGTGGCGGCGCCCGGCTCGCGGAACTACGGGAAGCTGGTGACCCATCGCGCACCGACCGGTTCCTTCTCGTCGAGGGCCTACCGCAAGCTGCTTTTTCAGGCCCTGAGCCTGAAGGCGCTGCTCGATACCGACGTCGTCCACAGCTACGGGCGGGCCGACTACCTGGTCTCCCTGCTCGCCACCAAGATCCCGGTGGTGTTCTCGTTCATGAATCCCATCACGCCCTGGGATCTCGCGTTTTTTTCCCGCCGCCGCGAGGGAATCTTTCTGGTGAGCGCCAGCGACAACCATCGGAAGCACGTACCCGTCTCACCGCTCTGGCGAACCGTCTATCCCTCGATCGAGATCGAACGAATCCCGTTTCACGCCGTCGCCTCGGGCGGTTACCTGGCCTTCCTCGGTCGTCTGACCGCCAACAAGGGGGCGAAGGAGGCGATCGCGGTCGCCGAGCGGGTCGGCCTTCCCTTGAAGATCGCTGGCAACGTCAGCCGGGAGCCAGGCGGCGAGGCCTACTTCGAGCGAGAGATAAAGCCTCATCTGGGCGGCGCCATCGAATGGGTGGGCGAGATCACCGACGCGCAGAAGGGGGACTTCCTGGGAAACGCCAGGGCCCTGCTGTTTCCCATCCAGTGGGAAGAGCCGTTCGGCATCTCGCTGGCCGAGAGCTTCGCCGCGGGCACGCCCGTCGTGGCGACCCGCCGAGGAGCGACGGAAGAGCAGATCGTTCACGGCCAGACGGGCTTCGTCTGCGACACCGTCGACGAGATGGTCGAGGCCACCAGGAAGGTCGGCACGCTCGACCGGGGCGCTTGCCGACGGGTTTGCGAGGAGAGATTCTCTGGACGGGTGATGACCGATCACTATCTTCAGCTCTATCGGCAGCTGCTCGCTCACGCATGACCATCGAGATCCAGGAGGTTCCCCATTGACGCCCGATGAGCTTGGAATTTTCGTCGACCCGGTGAGCGGGGCGCCGCTCCGTCTCGCCGATGTCCACCTGGTCGACGGTCAGGTCGAGTCCGCTTCGCTGGCCTCCGGCGCCGATGCCCCTCGGTACCCCATCAGGACCTTCATTCCCCGGTTCGTTCCCGAAGACAACTACGCGCGAAACTTCGGGCTGCAGTGGCAGCTCCACAAGCGCACCCAGCTCGATAGCCACACCGGCACGACCTACAGCCGGGATCGCCTGTTCGCGTCGACCGGATGGCAGACGGATCTGAGCGGGCAGCGCATCCTGGAAGCCGGCTCCGGCGCCGGTCGCTTCACCGAGATCATCGCCAGCACGGGCGCGCAGCTCGTGTCCTTCGACTACAGCGAGGCGGCGGTGGCGAACCACGACAGCAACGGCCAACGGCGGAACGTCACCATCTTCCAGGGCGACATCTACCAGATTCCCCTCGCGAAGCGCTCGTTCGACAAGGTCATCTGCCTGGGGGTCTTGCAGCACACGCCCGACGTCGCGCGCAGCTTCCGCAGCCTGGCCGAGATGGTCCGCCCCGGCGGGCAGCTCGTCATCGACGTCTACCCGTGCCGTCTCCGCTCCATGCTGCACTGGAAATATCTCCTGCGTCCGCTGTCGACGCGCCTCGCTCCGGACGCGCTGTATCGATACGTGTCGTGGTACGCCCCGAAGTTGATGGGGGCGGCCAAGGTGGCCAGACGGGTGGCCGGTCGGGCCGGACACCGCTTGATTCCCATCCTCGATCAGTCGGACAAGGACGTCTCCCCGGACCTGCAACGCGACTGGACCATTCTCGACACCTACGACGCGCTCTCGGCCAGATTCGACTCGCCCCAGACCGCGGCGACCCTGGCGCGCTGGTTCTCGGAGTGCGGGTTCGAGGGGGTCGAGGTCCTCTCCGATGTGCCGTCCACCTCGGGGCTCATCGGCCGCGGTCGGCGTCCGACGTAAGCTGGTCTCGCTCCATGTGCGGCATCGGCGGAATCCTGGCGGGCGACGAAGGCACGGTTCGGCAGGCCCTGCCGCCGCTGCTGGCGGCGCTGGAGCATCGCGGGCCAGACGACTCTGGCCAGGAATTGCTACCGATGGGCCAGCGGTTCCTCGGCCTCGGCCACACGCGGCTCGCCATCCTCGACCTTTCGGCGGCAGGCCACCAGCCGATGGTGCATCCGTCGTCCGGAGATCGTCTGATCTACAACGGCGAGATCTACAACTTCGCCGTCCTCAAGGCGGAGCTGGAGCGAGCCGGCTGTCGTTTCGTCGGCCACAGCGACAGCGAGGTGCTGCTGCACGCGCTCGTCGAATGGGGCCCGGCCTGCCTGACGCGCTTGCAGGGAATGTTCGCCTTTGCCTTTCACGACGTCAGCGCGCAGACGTTGCTCCTGGCCCGCGACGCGATCGGCATCAAGCCGCTCTACACGGCGGACCTGCCCGAGGGGGGCCTCGTCTTCGCCAGCGAGGTGCGGGCCATCCTCGCCACGCAGCTGGTCTCTCGACGGATCGATCCGCGGGGCGTGGCCAGCCTGCTCGCCTATGGCGCCGTGCAGAGACCGAGCACGATCTTCCGCGCCATCGAGGATCTGCCGCCCGGACATTTTCGGATCGTCACCGCCGGGGCTCGCTCGGCGGGGCACCGCCTCGAGCGCTTCTGGACGCCGCCGCCGCTGCGAAGAGACGCCACGATTCCCGGCGCCGTCACCTCGGTGAGAGCGACCGTCGACGCCGCCATCAAGGATCATCTGGTCAGCGACGTGCCGCTGGGGATCTTTCTGTCCTCCGGCCTCGACAGCACGATCGTGGCCGGGGTGGCGGCCCGCCACGTCGCGCGTCTGCGCAGCTTCACCGTGGGCTTCGCCGAGGATCCGGATCTGAGCGAGCTCGCCATGGCCGCCGAGACCGCGGCGCTGTTCGGCCTCGACCACACGCGCATCGACGTGGCGGCCAGCGACGCGGAGGCGGCCATGATCGCCTGGCTCGGCTCCCTGGATCTTCCCTCGGTGGATGGCTTCAACGTCTTCCTGATCTCGAAGTTCGTGCGCGCGGCCGGAATCAAGGTGGCGCTGTCGGGACAGGGAGGGGACGAGCTGTTCGGCGGCTATCCGACCTTCGCCGACGTACCCCGGCTCTTCCGCTGGTTTCACGTCGCTCGTCACATCCCGCGACCGCTGCGGGAGCTCCTGGCCGGCGGGGCCACCTGGCGGCGCTCGGCCGCGATCCGGGGCAAGGCCGTCGACATCGCCGGAAGCGATGGCAGCCTGTTGAGCCTCTATCTGCGCCGGCGCCGCGCCATGTCCTCGGCGCAGCTGCGGGCGCTCGGTCTCGCACCCGAAGCGCTCGGCCTCACCGACGACTACATGCCTCCCCAGGCGATCCCCGCGGACTTGCTCGATCAGTCGGACCCGGTCTCGGCCGTCTCGCGGCTGGAGACGAAGTTCTATCTGGGGAACATGTTGCTGCGTGACGGAGACGTCAACGGGATGAGCCATGCGCTCGAGATCCGCGTGCCGCTGCTGGATCAGCGGCTGCTCGAGCTGGCCCTCCCGCTGCCGGGCAGCGTTCGTCTGCCCCAGGGCGGCGCGAACAAGTATCTGCTGCGCCAGGCCTTCCCCGAGCTGCTGAGGCCGGCCATCCTCGCCCAGAAGAAGCGGGGCTTCGTGCTTCCCATCGATCGCTGGATGCGCGGCCCGTTGCGAGCGCTGTGCGACGCGGGGCTGGCGGGCGCGAAGTCGGTGGGCCTCCTCGATCCGCGGGGTGTGGACGGCGCCTGGGCGACGTTCTGGCGCGACACCACCGGGCCCGCCTGGTCACGCGCGTTCACCTTGGTCGTGCTCGGCCTGTACCTGCGCGACACCAAGGCGGTCGCTTGAACCGACCGGCCCTCGTCGCGTCGCGCGCCGCAAGCTCATGAAGCTCGTTCACGTCGTCAGCACCCTGGATCCTGCCGGCGGTGGTCCACCCCAGGTCGCCGTGCGGCTGGCGGCGGCGCAGGCCGCCCGCGGACACGACGTTCACCTGGTCTTTCATGCGACCACCGCCGACAAACCGCGCGTCGCGCAGCAGCTCGAGCGCGTTCCGCACCAGGACCGTTTGCACCTTCACCCCGTCACCGATCCCAGCCGCCTCGAACGGCTGTCGGGCGCGCGGGCCGGTCGCCTGCTGGAGCGGCTCGTTCGTTCGGCCGACTTCGTGCACATTCACGGCGTCTGGGGCGCGTTGTTGCGCAGGGCCGCGCGCGTCTCCCAGAAGCTCGGCGTCCCCTACTGCTTCCGCCCGGCCGGCATGCTCGATCCCTGGAGCCTGGCGCAAAAGCGCTGGAAGAAGCAGCTGGCGCTCTGGTTCGGATATCGCGCCGCGCTCGACGCCGCTTCTTTCATTCATGTTCTCAACGAGGACGAGCAGAAGCTGATGGCGCCCCTGGCCTTGCGGGCCGAGGCGGTGGTGATTCCGAACGGCGTCTTCCTCGAGGAGGTCGAGCCCTTGCCGTCGCTGGGCAGCTTCCGCTCGACCCACCCCGAGCTGGGAGCCGCGCCGTTCATCCTGTTTCTGTCCCGACTTCACCACAAGAAGGGGCTGGACATCCTGGCGCGGGCCTTCGCTCTCCTCGCAGGACGCCACGCCGAAGTGAAGCTGGTGGTGGCCGGTCCAGACGAAGGTGCCCGGCAAGACTTCGTGGGGCGCATCGCCGCCAGCGGCCTCACCGGCCGAACCCAGTTGGTGGGGCCGCTCTACGGACAGGACAAATTCGCGGCCATGGTCGATGCCTCCTGCTTTTGCCTGCCCAGCCGCCAGGAGGGCTTCTCGGTGGCCATCACCGAGGCGATGGCCTGTGGCCTTCCCGTCGTGATCTCGGAGGCCTGTCATTTTCCGGAGGTGTCGGCCGCGGGCGCCGGGCTCGTCACCACGCTCGACGCGGAGGCGGTGGCGAACGCGCTGGCGCGTCTGTTCGACGAGCCGGCGGGTGCCGCGCGGATGGGAGCGGCGGGCGCGCTGCTGGTCCGCCAGCGCTACACCTGGGGGGCCATCGCCGAACAGACGCTGGCGATCTACGAGCGCAAACGGGCGACGTTCAGGTAGACGCCGCCGCGCTCATCACCGCCCGCAGGCGGACCACCGACGTCTCCCACAACGCTTCACGCCGACGCCGCCACGCGGCCGCGCGCAGCGCCGCCAATTGCTCCTCGTCTCGCGCCAGCGCCACCAGCGTGGCCGCCAGCTCCTCGTCCGAGGCGTCGGGCTTCACCGTCACCGACGCATCGTCGAACATGAAGTCGGGCATGCCTCCGGCATCCGTCGCCAGGGCGCCCAGACCGAGGGCGTGGTATTCGCGCAGGACCGAGCCCCCGGCCTCGTAGCGGGAAAAAATGCAGCCGAGGTCGGCATCGGCGACGGCGCGCAGGAACCGGACCGCGTCCGTGCTCTTGCTTATGCGGCCCATCCACTCGATGTCGTCCAGCGCTGTGAGCGCGACCGGTAGCTCCTGACGCTGGTTCCCGATGACGCGAAGGCTGACCTGCAGACCATCTCGTCTTCCGATGGCGATGGCGCGCAAGAGGCGATCGAGCCCCTTTCGCTGCCAGTTCGTCGAGACCATGACCAGGCGCAGCTTCCCGCCCGAGCGAACAGGGCCCGCGTCTCGCCGCTCCTTCTCCCCCTGCTCCCACTGCTCGTACGCGGCCTGGTCAAGGTTGGCGCCGGGAACGACCACGTGAATCCGCTCGGCGGGCACCCCGTACGCCTGATGGACGTTGTCGGCGGCGAAGCGGCTCATGGTGATGACGCCGCGCGCCCGATGGTACCCCTCGCGCTCGCGGACCAGCGCGTCGGTGACGACCCGGCGCCCCACCGACGAGCGCGTCCGGTAGTAGTCCAGCAGCTGGGCCAGGGTCAGATCGATGAAGAACCACTTCTGCACCGCATCGTCCTCGACGATCGAGGGGGCGTAGAGCTGAAAGCAATTGATGACCGCCGCGCCGGAGACCTGCGCGCGAAACGGTCGCCACAGACGCTCCAGAAACCCCCGGGAGTACTGGTAGCCACCGCGGCGATCACCGCTCATCACCTGCGCCAGATTCCAGGCGGCGCGCCGTGCCTTCCAGGGGAGACCCGCCGCTTCGAGGGGAAGGCCGCTGGTGATGAAGCCGACCTTCCGCCCGGCGTCGGTCAGATGATAGGGAATGCCGCTCCAGGTGAGCGGACTCTCCGCGTCACCGATACTTGCCACGTAGGTACGCTGCATGCGCCGGCGCGTCTGGGGCGGGGCGGCGGTCCTAAGCGTAAGCCGCTTTGGCCCACTGGAAGAACCGGCGCAGTCCGTCGTCGAGCCCGACCTGAGGCTCGTAACCAACCTGCAGGCGGGCCTTGGTGATGTCGGGGCAACGGCGCTGCGGTTCGTCGGCCGGGTAGGTATCGGGATGCTCGATCAGGCGCTCATTGACCGTCACGTCGGGCACCGCGCGCTTGATGGTCGCCACCAGGTCCAGCATCGAGACCTCGGGATCGGGATTGCCGATGTTGTACGGCTCGCCCGCCTGCCCGCCGAGCAGCACCTGAAGGAAGCCCCGGATGGCGTCGGTGACGTAGCAAAAGGTCCGCGTCTGCTTGCCCGTGCCGTAAATGTTGACCGGCTCCGACTCCAGGATCTTCGCCGCGAAGTTCGGCAGCACGCGGTAGTCGAGCTTCTGCATCCCCGGGCCGTAGACGTTGAAGGGACGAACGATCATCCCCTTGACGCCGAAGTGCGTCTGGTAGATGCGCACCAGCGTCTCGCCGAGCCGCTTGGACTCGTCGTAGCAGGCGCGGGCGCCCAGACACGACACGTTGCCGTGATAGCTCTCCTTGGTGGGGACGTGGACGTCGTCCGGATCCCCGTAGATCTCGCTGGACGAGAAGAACAGCAGCCGGGCGCCGCTGTTCTTGGTCAGCTCGATCACGTTCTTGAGACCGACGGTGGCGACCTCCAACGTCTCGAGCGGCCACTTCCGGTAGTAGTAGGGGCTGGCGATGCCCGCCAGATGCAGCACGTAGTCGACCGGGCGTTCGGGATAGAACGGCTTGATGATGTCGTGGTTCACGAAGGCGATGCTTCGGTCGCGGGGCGCTTCGGCGCCCATGGCTCCGGCGGTGATCAGATTGTCGATGGCGATCACCTCGCAGGGGACGTCGAGGACGCTGGCGTTCAACTTGACGAAGACGTCCGTGAAATAGCGCCCCAGAAAACCACGGGCGCCCGTGACGAGAATGCGCTTGCCAGAAAACTCCTTGGCCAGCGGCCCCAGCGTGGTGCAAATCTCCGCGATGTCACTGTCCAGTAGGCTCGTCATCGGTTCTCCTGCAGATGAGGAAGGGGCACGATGAATCGCCCCCCCGCCTCGGTGTAGTCGGTGTTCTTCTTCATGATCGAGTCGGCGAAATTCCAGGCAAAGACGATGCAAGCGCCCGGTTGCCGCCCGCGCAGCTGGTCTGGCCGGAGGACCGGAATGTGGGTTCCAGGCGTGTACAGGCCCTGCTTCCAGGCGGAATCGTCGACGATGAAGTCGATGCTGTTCCGGTCCAGCCCGAACTCATACATCAACGTGGTCAGCTTGGCGGGAGCGCCGTAGCCCGCGATGCGCTGCCCCTGGGAGCGAAGCTGATCGACGCGGGTCCGCAGCTGTCGTCCCAGCTCGGAGATGCGATCCTTGAAACGCTGGTAGACGCCGGGCGAGAACAGCCCCAGCTCGCGCTCCCGCTTCAACAGACCAGCCAACCGATCGGTGTTCACGTGGCTGGCTCGCGCGGGACAGACGAAGCACCGGATCGAGCCCCCGTGCGTTCCCACCCGTTCAGCGTCGAACAGCCGGAGACCGAGGCGGTCGAAGAAGCGAACCAGCGGCTCGACGGCGTGATAAGCCAGGTGCTCGTGATAGATCGTGTCGAACAGGAGATCCTGGATCACGTCGGCGAGGTAGGACACCTCGAAGACGAAGACCCCTTCGTCCGACAGCATCG
Source organism: Polyangia bacterium (assembly GCA_036500205.1). Lineage (GTDB taxonomy): Bacteria > Myxococcota_A > Polyangia > Fen-1088 > Fen-1088 > DASYCK01. Next base: position 11,285 of record DASYCK010000263.1, read on the forward strand.
CGCGCACGGCGCCCGCGAAGCCGGATAGATCCTCGGCGTGCGCGAAGACGTTGTTCGCGCACAGCAGATCGGCGGGGCCTTCGCATGCCCGGATGTCGTCGGCCATGGTCTGCGTGAAGAATCCCTCCCGGGTGGGCACCCCAGCCACCACCGCCGCCTTGACGATCTCGAGGGCCGGGTCGATGCCCAGCACCTTGCCGATTCCCAGCGCCTGGAACTGCTTCAGCAACGTCCCATCGTTCGAGCCCACATCGACCACGAACGAGGTGGCGTCGAGATGGAACCGGGCCGCCAGATCGCCCGCGAAGCGCGCGAAGTGCGACACGAACACCGAGGACGTTCCCGACACGTAGACGTAGTGGCGGAACAGCCGCTCGGGATCGACGATCTCGGCGAGCTGCACGTGGCCGCACTGCTCGCAAAGCAGCAAGCTGAGCGGGATCAGGTCCTGAATCTTGTCGAGCTCGTCCTGACGAACGAATTCGTTGGCGGGCGGAGTGGCCGCCAGCTCCAGCACGCGAGACAGGCTGCTCTGCGGCGCGGCGCACAGGGCGCAGGCCGTGCGGATTTTATAGGCCGCCGTCACGTAGCATCCGGAAACGACACCCGCCAACCACTGTCGGCGGCCGCGTCCCGGTGGACCGCGATCAGGCCCACCCGGACCACGTCCGACTCATGATGTTCCTGGTCGCGGATGTTCTTGGCGAACGTGAGAATCACCGAAGGATCCGGGAAGAACATCGCGTGCTCGACGACCGGCGGCGTGAAGAACATGGTGCCAGCGGGAAACACCTGGTGCTTCGGACGCTCCTTCGAGCCCTGGGGCCGCCAGTAGTACCAGACCGCGCCCGTCTCCACCCACGTGTAGTGCCAGTCCGTCTTGTGAAAATGGTTGGCGCGGACGGCGCCCGCCACGGAGCGGATCAGGCCCACGCTGGTGAAGCGCTCGAGCAGCAGATTGAAAATCTCGCCGTTCTGGTTCGCGAACGGCGCGTCGAGGGGGACGGCTACCTGTTCGGGGTAGCGACCTTGATCGACGAGCGCGGAAAATTCCCGATTGGAGAGCATGGCAGGACAGGACCTTACCGACTGTCCGCCCTCCAAGGCAAGTGCCAGGCACCACGTGCCCTCGGCGCCGCGACGGCTCGTTTTCTCGACGAATTCCCGTTTACGCACCGGGCCGAGCCGTCAGCGCCGACTGGTCAGGATCGTTCAACTTTTCGGCCCCGTCGACCGATGATCCGTCCTGAAGATGTCACCGGAAGGAAACGCGCGTCGTGGTGATCCAGCCCGCGGTTCGTTGCGCTTTGCCGTGCTGCAGGTCGGGGCGCGCATGCACTACGCGATTCCCGCGTTGCTCAAGCGCGCCGGCATGCTGGGACACTTCTATACCGACGCCGTCGGTAACCTCGGCCTCACCGGCGCGCTCGGTCGGTTCGTTCCGGCCTGGCTTCGTCCCGCCCCATTGAACCGTCTCTTCGGTCGACGGCTTCCCGCCGAGATCTTGCCTGCGGACGTGACGGCGGCCCAGGGCCTCACGATGGTGGACGGATTCTTCAAGAGCCTGTCGTCGAACCCAGCCTGGCGCGACGCCGCGCCCGACGCCCTCAGACGGCAGATGATCGCCGACGACTTTCGCGGCGCCAACGCCCTCTATTGCCTCGACCCGGGGGACCTCGACCTGATCCGAGCCGCCAAACGCCGGGGGATGGTCGTCGTGTACGAACAGGTCATCGCCCCCCAGGTGGGACGGATCATGCGTCAGGAGCGGGCACGCTTCCCAGGCTTCGAGGTTCAGGACGCGGAGTCATTCGTCGAGGAGGGCATCGCCGCCGATCGAGAGGTGTGGGAGCTCGCGGACCTCGTCCTGGCCCCCTCGGAGTTCGTGCGGCGAGGGATGCTCGAGCTGGGCGCGCGACCAGAGAACATCGCCCTCGTTCCCTACGGATTACCGGAGCACTGGTTCGGCGCGCTCGAAGCGAAGCCCGTGCCTGGTCGGGTCCTGTTCGTGGGGGGAGTCGGTCTGAGAAAGGGAAATCAGTATCTCGCCGAGGCGGGCCGGATCCTGGCGGCGCGCGGGGTCTCGGTCGACCTCCGGGTGGTGGGGCCCTACGACGCAAAGCAGATCGCCTCCGCTCCCTTCTCGGGTCCCACCTACGCCGGGCAGGTGCCGCGCAGCCAGGTACGAGAGGAGTTCCTGCGCGCCGATGTGTTTGCCTTCCCGACGCTCGCGGAGGGCTTCGCGCTGGCGCATCTGGAAGCCATGGCTTGCGGTGTCCCCGTGGTGACGACGCCCAATTGCGGTCCCGCCGTTCGCGAGGGACAGGACGGTTTCGTCATCCCACCGCGCGACGCCGTGGCGCTGGCGGATCGCATCGAGCTGATCGTCTCGGACTCCGCTCTTCGGCAGCGGATGGGCCAGAGCGCGAAGGCGCGGGCGGCCGAGTACACCTGGGGTGCCTACCAGGATCATCTGCTGGCGACCCTCGAAAGCCTGAACACGGATCGGGTCGAGCGCCGCGGAATGCGGGGCGCCGCCCTCGCCGCCTAGTCCGGGGGACCTGGGGGCCGCGATGGCGAAACGATTTTCGTCGTCGTAGATTGGCGGGCCACATGATGAGCTCATCCCTCCTCGTCGATCTGTTCGGCTTCCCGGCCACGCTCGTGCACGGCGATGCGATGGTGCTCGACCGCTGGCGCTGGCTCTGCAGCCACCTCCCCCGGACGCGCAACGGGGAGCGCGTCCTCGAGGTTGGCTGCGGGAGCGGCGCTTTCACCATCGGTGCGGCCTGCCGGGGCTACCAGTCGCTGGGAATCAGCTGGGATGAACCTGGTGTCACCAAGGCTTCACAGCGGGCCGCCGCCAGCGGCGTGGCGGAATCGGCCAAGTTCGAGGTCGGGGATGCCCGTGAGCTCGACCAGCGCCGCGATCTCGTGGGACAGTTCGACATCGTCATCTGCTGCGAGACGATCGAGCACATCCTGGACGACCTCCGCTTGATGAAGGCGCTTCATGCCTGCTTGAAGCCCGGAGGACGTCTGTTGCTGACGGCCCCCAATCGCGACTATCGGGCGGTCACCCCTAGTGACGATGGCCCGTTCTGCGAGACGGAGACCGGCTGGCATGTCCGGCGCGGCTACTCACCGGCGATGTTTCGCGAGCTGTGCAGCGAGACGGGCTTCGATGCCGAAGACATCTCCTATTGCAGCGGCTGGCTGAGCCAGAAGATGACCTGGCTGTGGCGCATGTCGGGGCGGTTGGGCACCCCGGTCGCCTGGCTTTCCCTGCTGCCCCTTCGCCCGCTGCCGCTTCTCCTCGATCGTCCCATCGGTTGGCTGAAGCCGTGGCCTGGCTTCTCGATCTGTCTGGTCGCCTATCGGCCGCGCTTCCCGCGGGCGGCGGAGACGGACGTCAACAACTCCGCCCAAAGGGGCATGAGAGCCGTCTGATCGTAGACGTCGTGGCCCGCTCGAAAGGCGTTCAGTCGCTTGCGGAGGACTTCCTCGGGGTGGGCCGCGAGGGCATCGAGGAGAGCCGCCAACCCTTCACCGTCGCCTGGTGAGATCACCCAGCCGGCATCATGACGTCGGATGGTATCTGCCAGCTCGGATTCGACGGGACATATCGCCAGAATCGCCTGCCCCGCCACCATGGCGCTGTAGGTCTTGCTCGGCATGATCAGGCCTTCCGCTCCCGGCTTCAGGGTGACGAGGGCGATGTCCGCCGCCTTCATCGCCTCGGTCCATTCGGCGTCGCCCAGGCTGGCGCCGAAGCGAACCTGCTCCGCCGTTCCAGCCTGCGCGGCCGCGGCGGCGAGCCTGCGAAAACCGGCGCCATGGCCGCGAAACTCCAAGGTCCAAGGGGGCGCCGAGCTGCGACGAATGAGCCCCAGGACCGTCTCGGTGTCGTGCATGCGTCCGAGGTTTCCGCAGTAGAGGATGCGGAGCGGCGCGCCGGCAGGTCGCGCTCGCGGCGCAGCCGTTCGAAACGCTTCGCCGTCCGCCCCCACGGGGATCACCGCGCTGCGTGGAATCCCACCGTACTGGCCCTCGGCGTGCCCGCGCAGTTTTTCCCCGAGAAAGACGTTGGCGGCGGCGTTCCTGAAGGTCCAGCGCGTCAGGTGGCCCAGCAGCGATTCGAACGCGCCGCCATCGGGGATCGTCTTCCCTTCCACGAGAACGTCGGGGAACAGGTCGAAGATCCAATTCACGACCGGAATGCCGAGACGCGCGGCGGAGCGAACCGCCACCGCCGGGGCATAGAACGTGTTCGTGCAGACGACGACCACGTCGGGAACCGCGTCTCCATGCAGGCGACGGTAGAGCGCGCCCGGATACGATACATACGAACGCCACCTGACGCCCCCGCGGGCCAGGGCGCCTCGGGCCATTCGATACGTGCCCTCTCCCACCTCGAACCTGTGCTGCGCCTCGAAGCCGGCCGTTTGCAACGCCCGCATGAGCCCACGCGCAAAGGTCCCCAGCTCGACGGAGGACCAGAACTCCACACGGAGACTCACGGTCGGGTCCGCCTCAATCCGTCGGCAACTTCGGGGCGGCGTCCGCGAACGGCACCCGCGATTTGAGGAACGTGGCGGGATTTCCGGCGACGACGTGCCAGGGCGCGACGTCCTTGATCACGACGGCTCGCGCGCCCGCCACGGCCCCTTCCCCGAGCGTGATGCCGGGATGAACGAAGGCGGCGGCGCACACCCAGCTGAACCGCCCCAGGTGAATGGGAGCCGTGATCAGCCTGCGGCCGGGATCATCGAGGTCGTGGCTCGCCGTGCAGAGGAACGCGTACTGACTGACGATGGCGCCCTCGTCGAGGGTGATGCGAGCGACGTTGTAACAATCGACCCCATCGCCGAGCGCGGTCCGCGGCCCCATGTGGAGATTCCAGGGCGCCCAGACGCGTGCGCTCGGATAGACCGCGGCGGTGGCGTCCAGATGGGCGCCAAACAGGCGGAGCCACAAGCGTCGCCATCCGTGAAAGGGGCGCGGGCTCGAGCGACAGAACAGGCCCCAGACCAGCCCCCAGCAGGCACGCGCCACCCGGTTGCGAAGGGAGAGCTCGCTGCGATACGTCTCTTGTCCCTTCATCGATTGAACCCGCGCTGGGTCGACGGAGCGCTCGCGCGCTAGGGGAGCGCCAGCAGGTGAAACGTGTCTCGCGCGCGAAGAAAATCGACCGGGCGGCCAGCGCGATCGCACACCCGTTTGTAGCCGATACCGCGCACCTCCGCATCGAGGTCCTGGCGCGACACGCCCAGCTCATCCCACGCGCCAGCGTGACACTCCATCACCATCGCCGGACGATGGGTGCGCAAGGTGCGGCGCCCGCCCTTCAGTACGGCCAGCTCGTGTCCCTCGACGTCGATCTTGATCGCGCCCGGGATGCGGGCGGGATCGTCGCCACACCAGACGTCGAGAGGCACGGTCGGAACGTCGATGGTGGGATGGCTTCCGTCGTCCTGGCGAATCCAGAAGTTGTTCAGGCCGTTCGGATAGCCGCTCAGCTTCAGCTGCCCCGGCTCGTCAGAAACGGCGACCGGCTCCACGGTGAAGGGCACGCCGTTCAGCGCGAACGTGGCGCGCAGCAGGGCCTGGGTGCTGGGAACCGGCTCGAAGGCCGCGCCTCGCATGTTGCCCCGGAGCTTCCACAGACCGGAGCTGTAGAGCCCGATGTTCGCGCCGACATCCAGGAAGAGCCCGTTTTCAGGCAGCGCGCGGGCAAGAAACTCGATGAGATCGGAGTCCTGGCAGACGCCGCTCCAGAACGAACGGTGGGCCCCCACCGGGAGGGAAATCTCCACGCCCTTCACGACCTCCGCGCTCAAGGCCTGGAAACCATGCCCCAGCGCCGAGCGGCCCTTGTCGAACCGGAGGCGCCAGCGCTGTCCAAAACTGGAGAGACCTTCTGTGCTGATGAGGGACACTGATGAACCTCGGTGACTTAGTGGGGATGCAGAGCTCGACCCGGGGTCAAAACAGTCGTTCCTCGACGACCAGGACATCGCCCGGCAGGACCAGGACGTTGGTGGACCGGCCCTCGGTGATGTCCGCCACGCGGTACATGTGACTCTCGATTTTTCCGCCCGCTTCGCGACGCAGGCTGACGGAGTTCTTGGCCGCGATGCCGGTAAAGCCACCCGCCAGGGCGATCGCGTCGACGATGGTCATGTGGGGGTGATAGGGAACCGACCCCGGCTTCTGGACCTGCCCCAGCACGGAGATCTTCCGGCTGTTCCACTCCTTCATCAGCACAGTGACCTGCGGGTTCTTCATGTACCCGTCTCTCAGCCGCTCGGTGAGGCGCGCCTGAATGTCGCCGGTACGCAAGCCGGCCACGGGAATTCGTCCCGCCAGCGGAAAGTCGATGGTGCCGTCCGTCGCCACGCGATACGCCCCTGACAGATCGGCCTCGCCGTAGACACGCACGTCGAACATGTCGTCGACACCGACCTGATCGTCCGCCAGCGTCTCGTCGACCGGGGCGTTAGGAAACACCGGCGGAGGCGTGTTTCGGACGCACGACAGGCCCACCGCGCTCCCGGCGGCCATCCACATCCCCAACCAAACGGCCCGTGCAGAGCTGCCACGACCCAACATCATCGCGGACCTCAGTATGTGAATCCCACGCGCGCAAAGATCTGGTGCTTGGTGTAGTTCGTGCCCGAAAGATTCATGTTGGGCAAGTAGTCGCTGCTGTTGTGAGCCAGCATGTAGGAGAGACCAACGTAGGCCCAAGGCTTCAAGTAGAAATCAACGGAGGCCGTGGCCTGAATCAGATCGTCGATCCGTGCGTCCGTGCTGCCCGGCAAACCGTAGTAGCGACGGTGATCGTAGCCCGCCCAGAGCTGCCCCACCAGTCTGGCCACCGTCTGATGAGCCAACGAAGCATAGGCGCCGTCGTCGTAGAAGAAGTTGCCGACGACCGAGTTCTGGAAGTCGTGGTGAACACCGAAAGTGATCTTGGTCGCGAAGATGGGAAGGATCACCAACTCGCCCGCCGCCGTCGTCGAGCCCCAGAAGCCGCCGGTGGTCGCTCCCGAGGAATAGAAGGCGTTCTGATAGCCGAGCCCCAGTGAGATCGACGTCTTCTCGGTGATCAGACCTCGAATACCGATGACCGCCCGCAGGGGAAACGACGAGTTCTTGCCGTCAGCGCCGTTGGCGACCAGCCCCGACGCGTCGTCGTTGTTCAAATAGACCACGTAGCCCTGACGGACCTGCAGGTAGAGCGCCGTCTTCGGTAACCACCGCCAGCTGACGTCCACCATCGCCTCGTTCGTCATCGAGTTGCCGGCTTTCAGCGCGGCGGTGTCGAACCAATCGAGCGTGTTGGTCAGGCGCAGGATGCTCTGCAAGCGGCCGCCTCCCGGCGACCAGCGCAGTTGAGCCAGGGCGATGTTGTCGTTCCGGATGATGATGTCGTCGTTGACGCCCGTTTCGGTATAGGGGGCGTCCTGCACGCGAACGTAGGTGTCGGAGAACCCCAAAGCCAGGGTGCCGTTGGAATTGTGTTCGATATTGACGTTCGCCGTGGGCGTGAAGGCCCGCAGGCGGGTGATGTTCGAGTTGCTGCTCAGATACTCCCGGTAGCCAAGGGACGCGCGCAGATCGAAGAACAGACCTGAAGGCACCTCACCATTTCGGGCCGTATTCGTGAGGTCGACGAAGGGAGTCACCCGGAGGACCGCCGATCCCAACCGCGTCGAATCGTTCGTGTAGAAAATGTTGCTGTCGTATCCGCCCTCTACCGAGATGCCGCCATGCAACAGCGCCCCGTCGCTCAGCTGCACGCCATTGGACGGCAATATCGGCGCGACGGCGCCCGCGGCCAATGAGCCCCCGCTGACCGGTCCCATCTGCTGCGCGAAGCTCACACGAGCGAACAGTAGACCGGTGGCGACAGCGCAAAGGGACAGGTATCGAAGGGTCATGTGCGATCGGTTTGGATGGGGACGGCTCGACGACGGCAAAATCTACATATAGGTGCTGGCGGCCGGAGGACGATCGATCGGAGTCGTCGGGACCCCCGGCTGGGTCGGATCGTCCCTGGGAATGTTCGGGTCGATGTCGAGATCCACTCGAGTCGCCCCGACAAAGCTCAAATCCTCGCCAATGCAGTTTTCAGCCTCTGCGCCCAGCACCAGGACCTTCTGGTTGATGATCGTGAGACGTGTGAACTCATGTGTCCGCCCTCCCTCATCGGCCCGGGCTACGTTCTCCTGTAGGGCGGTGAGGGCCTGGTCGGCGATGCCAACGTTCACCTTCGCCTGGACCTGCTTGTCCATGACGCAGTTGAGCTTGATGATGTCCTTTTGCCGGCGCGCCGTTTCCTCGAGCCCATGCATCCGGACGAGCACCTGATTCATGCCCCGTTGGTACTCGCGGGACTGATTGTTCATCTCCTGAACTGACAAGGTCGGCGTTTGTCCTACCGAAATCTCTGCGGGCGGGGGAGCGGCGGCGGGCGCGGGCGCGGGTTGCGCAAAAACCGAGCTGGAGAAAAGGACCGATCCAGCGATTATTTTTTGTAACTTCTTCACGGTTTGTCCTTTCCGTCTCCGCAGATAGCTCGTCCAGCGATGCACTGAGCGACGCGGCTAGCTTAGGCATCGTGGGTGTCTGTGTCAACCAATTGACGGCCGATGGAGCGGTGCGTCAGTTGCTTTCTCGGCCTGCGTCACGGATCCGTCGAACGGAGGCGCCGGACCCTTCGCCGCCCCGTTCGCCGGCGCCCGCAACGCCTACTGGGAAGCCTGGAACACGAACGGGAACGACACCTCGACCGAACCGCCAGCGGGCGCCGGGAAGCGCCAGCGCGCCACCAGGGACTTGATGCAGTTGGCGACCTCGCTGTCGCCCAGGGTGTCGTTCTCGACGTCGATGCCCGAGACCGTTCCGGCCGCCGTGATGGTCCAGTGGACCACGATCTTCCCGCTCAGCGTGGGATTCCGCTTCAGCGCCCGCTCGTAGCAAGCCTTGATCGCGCCCAGACGGCTGCGCACTTCCTTCGACACGACGCTGGGATCGAGCTCGCCGTCGACGGCCGGAGCTTCGCTCTTCACGACGCCGGAGACCTTCTTCTCCGAAGGACCGACGCCCGTCTCGCCCCCAGCTATTCCGGCGCCGCCACGCAATCCGCCGACGCTGGCCACCCGGCCCGAGCCGGAGCCGCCCGATTTGATGCCACGCAGAGCGGCGTCGCTGCTCGCGACGCCCACGCCGCCGATACCTTGAAAAGCCTTCTCCTGATCCCGATCGACGTCGCCGCGACCGAGGACGTCGGCCAGCGAGCCGCCGCCGTCCGCCTTGGCGCCCAGCAGCTTCAGCAGACCGGTCGAACGCACCTGCTCCGCGAGCCGCGCCCGCCGTTCCGCCTCCGCGCGGGCCCGGTCCTCGGCTTGCTTGGCCTTCTCGGCCTCCGTCAGCTCGTGCTTGGGCGGCGCCGCCTTCTTCTCTTCGGGCTTCTTCTTCTCGGCCTTCTCTTCCTTCTTGTCCTCGGCCTTTTCCTCGGTCTTCTTCTCTTCCTTCTTCGGCTCTTCCTTCTTCGGCTGCGCGACCATCTTCACGAAGCGATCCGGAATCTCCTCGATGTCTGGCTTGCGCGGCCAGTCGACGTTACGAAGGTAGATCACCAGCAGCAGGTGCAGCAGGAACGAAGCGCCCGCGATGGTGGCGAAGAACCAGTCCATGCCGCTCGTCAGCGAGCCACGAACCGAGGCGGGGAGCTGAGGGCGCGGCTGGGGGGGCGGCGGCGTGACGAACTGGAACAAGATCGTCATGTCACCGAGCACGATCTTCCCGCGCGAGCGCTCGTCGAGCGGCAGCACGAAGCTGGGCCCCTTGCGCTGAATCTTCCCGGCCTGCCGCAGCTGGGCCAGCGAGATGATCTCGCTGCCGACGGCGATGCGCGCGTCCATCCCCTCGGAGAAGTGCGCGATGTAGTTGTTCCCGCTCACCTCGAACAGCAGCCAGTGGCGCGGCAGCACGTCCGACGGCACCACGAACATGTTCTTCGCGGACTGCCCGATGGTGATGTTCTCGCGCTTGCGGACCAGGCGCTCCTCGACGATGCGTCCGCCCTGGATGATCCCGATGCGCAGGATCTTGGGCTTCGCCCCCGCGAGAGACGGACCCGAGCCTTTGGAAGCGAGCTGAGTGGCCATGTCGTCGGTACCTCGCGGCTAAAAGGGAGAACCGTTCACGCTATCGAGGATACGTGGGAGGAAATCCTGCTTCAGCTCTTGCCAGTCGTAGTTGATGCTGGACTTTTGATAGAAGAAGAACGCTTCGGGCTTCTGGATCTTGCCCTCGATGCGGATGTCCTCGGTGATGCGGTAGATCTTCTTGCCGCCCGCGCCACGTTCCACCTTCACCTTGGGGGTGTCGCCGCCCCCGGCCCCGCCAGCGCCCGACGTCGCCGCCGCCGCGGCGGCACGGCCGGACGGCGCGGGTGCACCCTGCTGGGCCCAGCCCCGCGCCGCGATCCCCAGCAGGACGGCAACCATCACCAACATTCCTCGCGCGCGCGTCATGGCCTACTTCCCTTTCCCCGGAGCGGGCGCGGGCACGCCGCCGCCCGCCGGCCCGGTCTTTCCGGATGCGCCCCCCGCCCCCGCCGCCTTTTGAGCGGCGCGCTGCCGCTCCCGATCCTCGGCCTTCTTCTGCCGCTCGATGCGCTTCTGTTCCTTCACGATCTTGTCCTGCGCCTCGGCGAGGTAGCTGTCGCTGGGATCGCCGGCGGGCATGGTCGCCCCCATCATCTGCTTGTACTTCTGTAGATACGAGATGGCGGTGTTGAGCTTGGCGATGGTGTCGCCGCTCGGCATCTTGTCGGCGTCGAGGTACAGAATTCCCAAGTTGAAGACCGCGTCGGCGTAGTTCGGGAAAATCTGTAGCGACCGCTTGTAGGCCGCCTCGGCCTTGTCGTACTGCTTGTCGCCGCGGTACGCGCTGCCCAGGTTCAGGTACGCCTTGGCGAAGCCGGGCTGAAGCTGCGTCGCCTTTTCCAGGGCGGGCGTGGCGTCACGGTAGTTCTTGGCGATCAGGTACTGGGCGCCCAGGTTGTTCCAGATGACGGCGTTGTCCGGACCAGCCTCGGCCGCCTTCTTGAACAGTTCGATCGCCCCCGGCGTGTTCTTCTGGTCGACCTCGAGAAAGGCGAGCATCTGGTAGACGTCGCACCGTTCGGCGTCCGAGGCGCCGTTCGCCTGCATCATCTCCCACAGCTTCTTGGTCCACTCGTACTTGCCGAGCTTGTAGTAGGCCTTCGCCATGATGAGCATGGCGGGCGTGTAGCGTTCGTTCTTGTTGAGGGCGGCCTTGGCCGCGGTCACGGCGGCCTCGTAGCGGCCGGCCTTCAGCGCCTGATCGGCGGTCTTCGTCTCCTCGGTGGGAATGACGGCGGGGGGCGGCTGCCGCTTCTTTCGCGGGGCGGCGGCGTTCGTCTCCCCGCCGGCAGCGGGCTGCTGCGCGGTGGCCGTGCCGAACGAAGAGAACAGCGCAGCCCCTCCGGCCAGCATCATCGCCCACAGCGGCGCGCGGCGCGCCGGCCCACGGGAAGGGATCGCCTGATGACTGCGGCGGCTCACGGCGCCTCCAATCCGATCCGCTCATTCTTGATGAACGGAAACTCGTCCGGCAGGTACTTCGACAGGTTTTCTCGCGCCTTGTTGACGTACTCGTTGGTGACGCCCATCTGCGACGCGCGTGACAGCGTGTCCTTCCAGCGCTTCTTGGCCTCGTCCTCGACCGGCGTGACGAACTGGAGGATGGCGTCCTTGTACTGGCTCTCGACCAGGCCGCAGTCGTCCGGGTTCAGCTTGCAAGACTGCTTGGCCAGCTTCTTCAGCTCGGGGGGTGGGTTGTCGGCCGCCTTCAAAAGCTTCTGGGCGAACTCGTAGTAGATGTCGCCGGTGCGCAGGAACGCGGCCAGGGTCCAGGTCGCGTCCTTGTACGCCCACACCTTCTGGTACTCCTCGTTCAGGGCCTTCGCCTCGGCGCCGAAGGCGTCGAACGTCTTCTTGACCTGATCGGGCTTGCTGCCGAAGTGCAGCTCCTTCTTCTGGAACGCCTTGAACTTCTCTTCGGCGATCATGAAGTCGGCCTTGGCGGCGAAGCCGGCGGCGGGCGTCGCGGCGGGGAGCTTGCGGGCCACGAACTCGTCGCGCACCTTCTTGTATGCCGCTTCGACCTGCTTGCGGTCCTTGCCTGCCGTGGACTTCTCGGCGATCACCGCCTGCTTCATGTAAGCCTGCACCACGTACTCGCCGGCCGCCTGTTGCCCGCTGAACTTCTTGATGAAGTCGCGCAGGCAGGTCGACTGTCGGGGCACGTCCTTGGCTTTTTCGTAGGCGTTGCAGGCGAAGAAGTAGGCCTGCGCGGCGTCGGCCGGCTTGTCCGTGTTGGCATCCGAGTACCGCTTGTAGAGCTCGGCCGCCTTCGGGTACTGCTGGTCATTGTCGAGCAGCGACGCCGCCAACCCCAGCGACTCGCGCCGGTGCTCTGACTGCGCGAACTTCGGGTTGTCGGCGATCTGCAGGTAACCCTGCACGGCCTGGTCGAACTCGAAGAAGCGGTAGTGGTTGCGAGAGGCGTTCCACAGCGCCTCCTTGCCCCACTCGGAGTCGGGGTAGTCCTTGTACAGGCGCTCGTAGCACTTCGTGGCCAGCCCGAACTGGAACAGCTTCTCGTAGATGACGCAGGCGTTGTTGAGGGCGGTAGGCGCGCCCGGGTCCTGCGGGTTCGAGTTGACGACGTCGATCAGGTCGAGCGCCAGCCCCACGTCGAGCTCGGTCGAGATCTTGGAGGCGGGCGCCTTGTTGCCGGTGGTACCGGCCGTCTTCGTCCCGATGGGCCCCGTAAACGACGGCGTGGCCACGCCGGAGACGATGGCGATGCCGCCCGGGCCCTCGCGGCAGACGACCAGCTCCTTGCTGGTCCCCTTCTCCTCGTTCTCCATCGACAGCTGGAGGCGCTTGGTGATGATGGTCGTCTTCACCGACGCCTTGATCTGGGCGATGCGCTGCAGATAGGGCGCCGCGCTGGCCGACTTGCCGCAAGCCGAGGCGGCGAACTGGTCGGCCACGGTCAGCAGCTGACCGAGGGCGCAATCCTTCGCCTCTTCGTCCTCGATGGTGTAGTCGATGAAGTACGTCTGCAAGATGGCGTCGTAGGCCTTGAAACCGATCTCGGGCTTCGAGCCGCAGTAGCTCTCGGTGATGGCGCCCAGGCGTTTCCGGGCCTCGGGCCAGTTGTGGTAACGAAGCTGGATGACGGCCGCCGCGTACTTCAGGTCGGGGATGCGGTCGTTCTTGATGTTCTGGACATACCAGTCGATGGCGTCGGTGTACTTCAAGTAGACGTCGGGCAGGGCGATGGGCGTGACGGGCGCCCGGGTGTTCTTCTCGTCGGGAATGGGGGGATCCTGGATCTTCCCTTCCCGCTTCATCCCCTCGATGATCTCCTCGTAGGCCTTGATCATCCGGAACGCGGAGTCTTCCTGATAGCGGTTGTCCATCTGGGAGTCGCGGACCGCCTGGTACGCCACGATGGCCTCGGGCAACTGGCCCGAGTAGTAGAGCGCGTCCGCGAAGAAGGCCGAGAACTCGTAGCTGCGCTTCGAGTTCGGGTAGGCGGCCAGATACTTCTCGTACAGCTCGGCGGCCGTGCGGTAGAGCGCCTTGCACTCTTCCAGCTTGGCGAGATCGCGCGGGTTCTCCTGCCACTTGGTCTTGCAGGCCTGCGCGCCGGCGTGAACGTTCGTGGCGGCCGTCAGCAGCGCGTCCTCGGCCAGCTCGCGCGCCACCGCCAGCGCCTCCGGGTTGTCCTTGTTCTTCTCGTACCAGACGGTGCCCTTGGTGTAGTTCCGGCCCAGCGCCTCACGCTCCTTCGCGGCGGCGATGAGGTTCCGATCCCGCTCGTAGCTACGGACGATCTTCTCCTGCACGCGAGGCGCGTCTGCGTAGGAGGGCCACCGCTCGAGCAGCGCCTTGTAGACGGCGATCGCCTCGGGGTACTTCGTCGAGTCGAACATGATGTCGCCCAGGCGCTGGTAGACCTCGCGGACGTGCGGCTCCCCCTCGCGCCCCTTGTAGAAGGCGTTGATGCGGTCGAGGCTGCTCTCCGCGTCGGGAATGGCGTCGCCGTTCCAGTCGGTCTCGGCGAAGCTGACGCCCAGGTACTGAATCGCCTCGGGCCTCAGGTCCTGTCCCACCTTCTGGCCGGCAGCCTTGCGCGCGTCGGCGAACTTGACCAGGTTGTCGAACTGGCGAATCGCCTCGGGAAAGTTGTTGTCGCGGTAGTAGGACCAGGCAAGCTTGTAAAGACCGCGGTCATAGTAGGGGGAGTCCTTGAAGTCGAGGACCTTCTTGAACGCCGCGATGGCCAGGTGTAGTTCGTTGGCCGCCTCGAAGTGGAACTCGCCGATGCGCGTCCAGGCCTCGGGCAGGAACTTGGAATCCTTGCGCACCGGCGTGCAGTCCCGGTATGGGTCTTCGCTGGTGGGGAGGGTGGCGGGCGGATCGAGCGGCTTGTACTGATTGGCGCAGGTGAGCGCCAGCAACGCCTGGCGCGCCTGGGTCTCTTCGCCCATCTCGCCCAGGCAGAAGCCGAGCAGGTAATAAGTCGCGTCGAGGAAGCGGTAGTTCGGGAACTCGGTCAGCAGCCGCTTGTAGATGGTGATGGTCGGCGTGTAGTCGACCTTGGGCGAGGGGGTGGTGGGCGGGTTCGGTCCGTCGAGCGCCTTCTTGTAGTTCTCGTCCGCCTCGAGGAAGTCCTCGGCCGACTTCTCGTAGTAGAGCTCGGACAGCCGGAACATCGCGTCCGGCGTCCAGCGCTTGTCGTTCGGGTATTTCTGCAGGAACGCCTCGAACATCGCGATGGCGTCGCGGCGGCGATCCTTCGCTTCCCTCTCGTTCGCCTCGATCTGTGGCTCGTATTTGTCGTTGACGATCTTCTGCCGCTCCGCGTAGGTTTGGCGAATGATCCGGCGGGCGGTGGCCCGGAATTCTTGCACGGCGTCCGAGAAGTGCTCGAAGTCGTGCATCACCTCGTCGACCGTGCGCGGATCGACGTTCTGAAGCGGCGGCGGCGCCGCCAGGACCGGGCGCGCCGCCACGACCAAGGTCAGCATTCCCAGCATCACCGTCACGACGCCAGCGGGGCGACGGCATCGGAGGGGCGAGGTCACTTGTCGTCCTCCAGGAGCTTCTTGAAGTCCTCGTCGAGCGTCTTCATCTCCTGGTTCTTCTGCGTCGTCAGCTTCGTCACCTGCTGCGTCTTCTCGTCCTTCAGACCCCAGGCGACATCGATGATGCCGACGTCCGAACGCACCACCAGGTCGTAGAAGCGGTCGGCCACCTTGGTGAACATCGCCTGCGCGAACCCGCCGCCCAGCGACTGCGACTCGCCCAGCACCGTCCCCAGCTTGGCGCTGGCCTGGTGAAGCTCGTCCTTCTCGACGACGATGTAGCTGCGTACCTTCTGCAACCGCGCCTCCGCCTGGGCGTCGACCCGCTTGTCGAAGTCGGCCAGCAGGCGATCGATGGCGTCGACGCGCGCCAGCACACCGTTCATGCGATCGACCTGCATCTGCTTGTCGGCGGGCAAGCGGACCTTGGCGCGGCTCTGAATCTCCTGTTCCTGCTTCAACAGCGCTTCCAGCCGCTCGGTCATGTGGCGCTCTTGTTCGCCGGCCGCGCCCGCCGTGGGCGACTCGCGGCTCGCCTCGGCGATGTCGTCCCGCACCTTGTCGTGCATGGCGTGCAGCTCGTCGATGGCCGCGCGCAGATCCTTGATGGGACCCTGGATGTCCTCGGGGCGAATCTTCTGCTCGGCCTGCGAGCTGCGGTAGAACTGCTCGATCGCCACCAGCTGCGCCTCGAGGCTCTGGATCTCGACGTTCAGCTCGGACCCCTGGGCATCGAGCTGCTCGAACTGACCGTGGACCTCTCGGTCGCGCTCCTTCAGGGCTTCCTTGGTCAAGGGGAGGGTCTTGATCTGCCGCTCCAGGCCATCGCGCTCCGAGTTGATGTGGTCGAGCTCGGCCCTCTCGTCACCGTGAAGGGTCGGTTCGAGCACCAGCCGCACCGCGCGCACGAACCGCTGCCGCGCCTCGACCATCTGGTTCATGATCTCGACGGACTGCGTGCGAGCGGCGGCCAGATCGGGGAAGATCCCGGCGCGCCCGGACGTCTGCATGGCGCGCTCGAGCTTCACCACGATCTGCTCGCTGTCTTTCAAGGCGCGCTCGATCTCGCCCACGTCGTTGGTCAACGACAGCAGCCGGGCCACATCGGGATCGGCCTTCACCCACTTGGCGGCGTTCGGCGGGATGAACGACGCGACGTCGAACTTGTCCAGGTTCTTCCCCACCAGATTCTCGAAATACGACGGATCGGCCTGGGCGCGCACCACCTCGGCCTGCAGCTGGCGGTGGATGGGCTCGAACTCGTCGCGGGTCTTCGAGAACGAATCGCTGGCCAGGTAGAAGTTGTTCATGCGCAGCTGCAGGTTCCCCATCAGCAGTCGCATCTCGGGGGCGTCGCTGTCGTCGGGCGCGGCGAGGATGAGCAGATCGATCGCCTCCCACGCTTCCTTCCACTTGGTGGCCTTGATGTACGTCCAGGCCTCCTCGTACTTCGCCTTCGAGAAGTGGCGCGAGGTGTGGCTGATCGACTCGTAGGCCTCGATGGCGCGATCGAACTGGTTGCGTTCGTACAGAATTCTCCCCAGGGCGAGACGGGCCAGGTCCTGGATGTCCTTCGCCGAATCGTCCGGCGGCTGCAGCTTCAGAATCGAGTCGTAGATGACCGACGCCCCGGCCAGATCGCCGGTCTTGACGGCGATGGTGCCGAGGAAATAGCGGGCCTGGAAGTAGTACGGGTTCGAGGCGGGGATGCTGGTGAAGTTCTGCGTGGCCTCCGGCAGCTTGCCCCGGAAGTACAGATATTTTCCGCGAACGTAGGGGACGCCCGGCTCGAGCATCTCGACGGGAACTCCCGAAAGCCGCTGCAGGTAGTCGTCGATTTGCTCGTAGTCACCAGTGCGCAACGCGATCTCGATCAACCGCTGCAGCGCCAGCTGCTCCGACTTCGAGTTCGTCTGCTTCTTGATGGCCAGCGTGAAGTACTGGCGCGCCGGATAGTAGTCGCGCGCCTGGAACAGCGACTCCCCCAGCAAGAAGACCGCGTCATCGTAGGCCCGCGAGTTCGGGTACTTCTCGACCACGTCGAGCAGGATCGTCGCCGCCTCTTCGTAGTTCTTCAGGTTGAAGAGCACCTGGGCGTCGAGGACACGGCGGTCGGCGACGTCGGGGAGGGGGGGCGCCGCGTCCTTGAAGTCGGCGAGCATGCCCCGGACCCGCTGGTCGAGATCGATCAGCTTCCGGTTGTAGTCATCCACCTCGTCGGCGCGCGCGCGGCCCCCTACCAGGGTCAGGGCCCCAAGTGTCACACCAGCGATAATTCGGGTCCGAAGTGTCATCCGCCCCTCTTCGTGGCCTCCTGGATGCGCACGCCTCCGGACTATTTCTGCGCCGGCGTGGCGTTGGTGGCGGCTGCCGGAGCGCCCGAGTCGGTGGCCACGACATTCACGCGGAAATCGACGGCCGGTCGGTCCTGAAGATTGGTCGTCATGTTCCCTTTCTCGTAGCCAACCACGGTGATCGCGGTCGCCTTGGCTTCCCCGGCGACGAAGGTGTGGCTCGACTTGACCGTCATCTTGTAGCCCTTGAGGTAGCTGAAGACGCCGAAGCCGTTGCCCTGGTACAGCATCACCACCGACAGGGTGTGGGAGCCAGGCTGAATCGCCCCGTTGTAGATGTCGAATTCCTTCATCTCGGCCAGGCGCCCGGTGTCGTCGGCCTTCGAGTAGATCTGGACGCCGTCCAGCGCGTACACGGCCTTGATGAGGCTGTAGGAATTGCCCATTTCGTTCTTGTGGCGGATGACGGCGCGGGAAGCGCCCAGGGTGCCGCCCAGCACGGTCTCCTTCAACAGGTTGAGCCGCGCCTTGGTGCGAAAGATCTGTTCTTTCAGCTCGTTGACGTTCTTCTCCAGCGAGCGGAGGCGGACCGAGTTGGCCGCGTCGCCGGTGGGCTGCGGGGCGGCCGCAGGGGCCGCTGCCGGCTCGCCGGATGCCGCCGGGGCGGCGCCCGGAGCCGGCGCCGCGGGAACGGCGGGGGCGGAGCTTGGTGTCGCGGCGGCCGGCGTCTGGGCCTGGACGGCCCCACCGATCATCATCGCCAACAGAACGACGGCGCCAAGCACGCGGACGGGACCGCGCTGGTTGAGATTTCGCTCTACTATCATCGTTCTGGCTCCGTCTGAATGGAGGCGCCGCAACACCGCGGGCACAGGTCCGAGGACGCCTTGTATATCAGGACGCACAGTGTCGGTCAATTTGGCCACCGACGCAAACTCTGTGCAAGACATGGCTTTTTGCTCTTTACGGTTCCCGGGGCGGGCTTGCGGAAGGGGCAACGGCACCCTGTTTTACTGGGTCTTCTGGTCACCGCGGGCAACTGTAATTTGTCGCCAGGCTTGCTCCAACAAATCAGTCAAACCGGCCCCGGTGGCGGCGCTGATGCCCACCACCTCGATGCCCCGCCGCTTGAAGGGCGCCGCCAGCTGCTTGAAGCGACGCTTCACGTCGGGCAGGTCCATCTTGTTCAGGGCGACGATCTGCGGCCGCGCCGCCAGCTCCGGGTCGTAAAGCGCCAGCTCGCGGTTCAGCGTCTCGTAGTCCCGCAAAGGCGTGCGCCCGGGCACGGTGCTGACCTCGAGGAGGTGAATGAGGACGCGCGTTCGCTCGAGGTGACGCAGAAACCTGTCGCCGAGGCCCGTCCCCGAATGCGCCCCCTCGATGAGGCCGGGGATGTCGGCCACCACGAAGGACCGGTCGTTCGAGAGCTGCACCATGCCCAGGTTGGGCACGAGCGTCGTGAAAGGATAATCGGCGATCTTGGGACGGGCGGCGGAGATCCGGGCGATGAGCGAGGACTTTCCGACGTTCGGAAATCCAAGGAGGCCGACATCGGCCAGCAGCTTCAGGTCGAGGCGAAGATTCCGTTCCTCGCCCGGCAGTCCTGGCTCGGACTTGCGCGGGGCGCGGTCGGTCGACGTCGCGAAGTGGATGTTGCCGCGGCCGCCTTTACCGCCCAGCGCCGCCACGAAGGTCTCGCCAGGCTCCCTGAGATCGGCGAGCAGCTTCTCCGTGTCGTCGTCGTAGACCTGGGTTCCGGGGGGAACGCGCAACACCAGATCCTCGCCACCCCGACCGTAGCGATCCTTGTTGGCGCCCGAGTCACCGGACGGCGCCGCGTACTCACGCTTGTAGCGAAAGTCGAGCAACGTCGACAGGCCGCCATCGACCCGGAGGATCACGCTGGCGCCGTCACCACCGTCACCGCCCGAGGGTCCCCCCTTGGGCACGAACTTCTCACGGCGGAACGCCACGGCACCGTTGCCGCCGTTGCCGCCGCGTACGTAAATGTGGGCCTGATCGACGAACTGCATGGGAGCGGATCAGGCGCGCGCGCGGGGCGCGCCCGTCATTCAGGCCGAGGCCGCGGCGGAGACGGGCTCGGGAACGATGCTGACCAGGCTCTTGGGGCCCGACCGGTAGTACTTCACCATGCCGGTCTTGAGCGCGAACAGCGTGAAATCGCGGCCCATGCCGACGTGCGGTCCGGCGTGAACGACGGTGCCCACCTGGCGAACCAGGATGTTGCCCGCCAGCACTTGCTGGCCGTCGTGACGCTTGATTCCGCGCCGCTGCCCGTTCGAGTCGCGGCCGTTCCGGGAGCTTCCTTGACCTTTTTTATGTGCCATGGGATTCCTCGCTCAGGCGGCGTTGATGGCGGTGATCTTCAGGGCCGTGAAGGGCTGGCGATGGCCGGCCTTGCGACGGTACGCCTTGCGGCGCTTGTACTTGAAGATGATGATCTTCTTGCCGCGGCCCTGCTCGACCACTTCGGCGTCGACGGACACACCGGCGACCTTCGGCTGCCCGATGCGCACGTTGCCACCGTCATCGGCGAACAACAGCGTGTCGAACGTCAGCTTGGTCCCCGAGGGGCTTTCGAGTTTCTCCACGCGCAAGGTCTCGCCCTGCTCGACGCGGTATTGCTTTCCACCAGTTTGAATGACGGCGTACATGGAACGGATGCCCTCCAGGCGAAGCGCGGTAGTTTAGGGAGACGACGGCTCTTGTCAAGGGCTGTCGGGAGACGCCCGATAATAGACCGTCCGGGCCCCATTTCAGGGCCTCGTCACCGACGCAGGCCGGTCTCCAGCAGACGGACGACCCCCTCGGTGGCGGCGCGCGCCTGGGCGGGGTTCGCCCGGGCCTCCGGGAGCTGCCCCTCGATGATCAGCATGCCGAGACCGTGGACCATCGACCAGGCGGCCAGCGCCAGCTGATCGGGATCGCCCGCCCGCAGCTTCTCCCGTTCGATCCCTTCGGCGATGAGCTCGCGCAGGACGCGGTAGGCCTCCTCCCCGGCGGCCCGCAGGGAAGCGGGGGCCTGCTCTCCTTCGGCGCACACGGCGCCGCCGAAGATCGTGCGGAAGGTCGCGGGGTGCGCCACCGCGAACGACACGTAGCCGAGGGCGGCGGCGCGCAGTCGGCCCAGCACGTCGCTCCCTCCGCGCGCCGCGATCTCGTCGCGCATGTGCCGGGTCAGCAGGCGAAACCCTTCCTCGGCCACGGCCGCCACCAGCGCGTCCTTGTCGCGAAAGTGGCGATAGGGGGCGGCGTGGCTGACCCCGGCCAGCTCGGCGGCCCCGCGCAGGCTCAGGCCGTCCACGCCCCCATCGGCCAGCAGCTTCAGGCCCGCCTGTACCAGCGCGCGCCGCAGATCGCCGTGCTGGTACGAATCGGCCCGCTTGCGCGCCACCCGGATGCTCATGCCGGGGATCTACCACGGTGTTTACGCCGTCAACAAAATATGTTGACACTGACAACTTAAATGTTTACGGTGTCATCATTCTTCGGGAGGTCGCCATGGAAATGGACAAGGTCTCGTCGGTGGTGTTCTCGGTCAGCGCACTGTTCATCATGCCGTTCTGGGTGCTCATGGCGCTGGCGCCGCGCTGGCGCTGGACCGAACGGATCGTGCGCAGCCCGGCCATCGTGGCCGGACCCCTCATGCTCTACGCCGCGCTGGTGCTGCCGCTGCTGCTCACGCTGTTGCCGGCGGTGGCGCGACCGTCCCTGCCGGTCATCGCCAGCCTGCTGGGCAGCGCGCGGGGCGCCACCATCGCCTGGATGCACTTTCTGGCCCTCGACCTGTTCGTGGGGCGCTGGATCTTTCTCGATGGCAAGGCGCACGGGCGCTCGGCCTGGCTGATCTCCCCGCTGCTGGTGCTGACCTTGCTGTTCGCGCCGCTGGGGCTGGGCGTCTATCTGCTGCTGCGCGGGAGGCCCATCGACCACGTCGGGCGCGCGCTGCGAACCGTCGCGCGCGACCTCTGGAAGGCGCACCGCACTCTGGCCCTCGTCGCCGCGGGCGCGCTGGCGCTGCTCGTTACGTCGCTCGCCCTGGGGCTCGTCGACGGGCGCCAGGTGGTGGGGGCACCGGTCTGGATGAAGCCGGCGAAGTTCGCCGCCTCGATCGCCATCACCGCGCCGTTGCTGGCCTGGATCGTGGGGCAGATGCAGGGAGACCGCCGCCGCCGTCGCGTGAATGGCGCCGGGACCCTCATCGCGGTGGTGGCGACGCTCGAGCTGCTCGGCATCACGGTGCAGGCGGCGCGCGGCGTCCCCAGCCACTTCAACAACGCGGCGGGCGCCGATCGCGTCCTGTTCGCCGGCATGGGGATCGCCATCAGCTTGCTGTGGCTCGCCGAGCTGTACATCACGCTGCGCGCGTTTCGCGTGTCGTTCGGAGCCCGCACCCGCACCTGGGCCATCCGGCTCGGACTGGTGGGCACGCTGGCCGGCGGCGCGATCGGCTTCGGGATGCCGCACCCGACGCCCGCCCAGCTCGAAACGCTGCGGGCGGGCCAGCCCACGCCGCTCATCGGCGCGCACGCGGTGGGCGTACCGGACGGCGGTCCCGGCCTGCCCGTCACGCGCTGGAGCACGGAAGGGGGCGATCTGCGCGCGCCGCACTTCTTCGGCCTGCACGCGCTGCAGGCCCTCCCCCTCGCCGGCTGGATGCTCGAACGCCGCCGCCGCCGCGGGGGGCCGGACGAGGCCAGCGCGCGCCCCATCATCGGCCTGGGCGTTGGTTGGATCGGCCTGACCGCCGTGGCGCTCGCGCAGGCGTTGCGCGGTCAGCCCCTGCTCTCGCCCGACGGTCTGACGGTGGCTATGACGGCGCTCGTGCTCGTCGTCGCGGCGGTGATCGCGCTCGGCGACGGCGCCAAGCTGGCGCTGGGAGCGCGCACGCCCGCGTTTCGGCGCTGAGGCTACCGCGCGACGCGGGCCAGCTCGAGCACCGGTGGGGCGGCGCCGACGACGACGGGGGCTTCACCGAGCGTCGTCTCGCGCCGCGGCCGCGGTGGCGCGAAGGTGGCGCGGTAGTGCTCGCACCGGTCGAGGAACTCGCGCGTGCTCTTCGGCATCGGCACCCGGGCGCGCGTGATGTAAAAGACCAGGTCCTTGCACGCGCTCACCAGCTGTCGCCCCTGCGAGGCCTGATGCTGCTGGTCCGCGCTGGGGGCCGCGGGCAGGGCGGGGGTGAACGCCGACAGCCGCTCCCCCGCCGCCACGAACGAAGCCCACACGTCGAAGATGTCGGCGTCGGTGTGCAGGGTCTCGCTCTTCAGCTTGGCGGCGGCGGCGAAGTCCCGCAGCAGCGGCTCGATGCCCGCGAACATCGCCATCCGCTCGAACGTCGAGGTGAGCTCGGCGTTGATGTTGTCGATGGCGCGCATCGTCTGCGCGATCTTGACGTAACGGCTCTTGTAGAAGTCCTCGATGGGGAACGCGAACACCTTGAACGGCTCCCCCCACAGCTCGTCTATCCCCTCGTCGCCGCTGCGGTGACGCACCTGCTTGCCCAGCGCCAGGGCGCTCTGCAGGTACTCGCCACACTGAAACAGCAGGCCGTTGTCGGGCCCGATGTCCACGCCCAGCGCCTGCAACTCGACCACCTTCGTGAAGACGTCGCCGGCGCGGTTGAACAGGGCGCCCGCCAGCATCGAGGCCTTCACCCGCTTCTTCTGCGGGTCGAGCTCGTCGTCGTAGGCGCGCTGCGCCTCCTCGAGGCGTATCCCCGGGATGTTGATGCCGTGCTCGACGTGGTTGAACAGGCGTCGGGTCAGCGCGTGGATCAGCTTCTTCTTGGCGATCAGGCTGTCGGCCGGCGCGTCGTACGCCTTCACCCAGTATCCGTCATAGAAGATCCGCCACCGCCCCTCGATCTTCCGCAATGTGCCCCGCGAGATGTCCCCGTCCATGACCGCGACCTCCCTGCGCTTGCGCGCTGAAATCGCGGCCAGCTTACGCTCGCCGGAACGGCCCGTCCCCGGCGCGCGACCATTTCCAGCGCTCGAAAATAAGAACGCACCGGTTGTTTACGGCACGGAAACCTGGACGAATCGGCCGCGAAACCCGGTCCGGCTGGCGCGGCGGAAAACAGGGAGGTCACCCCCCACAGTACTGGTCGCACACCCCGTCCACCGTCGCCGCAGACATGTCCAGGCAAGCCGCCGTCTCGTCGAGACAGAGCCCGTCGGCGTAACACTCCTCGGGACAGGTGCAACCGGGATCGGTCCCGGTGCACCCAGGCATCGGCTGCGCCCGCAGGCAGGTGAGCAAGCCGTTGAACGTCGCCTGCGCGGCAGTCGTCCCGCGCGCCACACAAACATCCAGCGCCTGCCCCACGACCAAGCACACCCGGATGTCCTGACAGGAGCTCCCCGCGACAGCGACATCCCCGCCACCATCCGCCCCCCCGTCCGCCCGCGATCCCGACCCACAAGCCATCAAACCAACCGCTCCCGCCACCACCACCAACCGCGCAAGCACCGCCCGCCAGCGTGTCGTCATCCGACAATCTCGGAACACCATTCCCATTTCGTCAACTCCCCTGGCACTTTTTGCCGCATCAACAGAACGAGCAAAGCGAGTGGGTTCACCGACGGGAGGCCCGGCTTCGCCGGGCCGGCCCCCTCAGCAAGATCTCCCGGGGGTCTCGTAGGGGGGCAACGCCCCCCTACGTGCCTCGGGGGGTCTCGTAGGGGGGACAAAGTCCCCCCTACGTGTCTTGGTGGGCTCGACTGGATTCGAACCAGCGACCTTCGGCTTCGGAGGCCAACACTCTATCCAACTGAGCTACGAGCCCGAGGCGCCTCTCTTAGCGCGCCGCCGGCCCCCTGCGCAAGCCCGCGGCGGCGGGTCGCTCAGCGCCCGGACCAGAGCTGCGTCGACCGCGCCACCAGCGAGGACAGCGGCTGCAGATAGACGCCCAGCAGCACCACCGGCACCGTGGTGACGACGAGCAACGCCGTGTGGAGAGGCGCGAGGTGCAGCGGCCCGCCGTGATGCTTCGCCGGGTGGCCGAAGTACATCGCCTTCACGACCCGCGCGTAGTAGGCGAGCGACACGACCGTGTTCAGCACCGCCGCGAGCGCCAGCAGGAAGAACGTCGCGCCCCCGCCGTCCACGCCCCGGGCGATGACCGCCGAGATGATCGCGTACTTCGCCACGAAGCCACCGAGCGGCGGCAGCCCCGTCAGCGAGATCAGCGCCAAGGTGAGGCACAGCGCCGGCACGGGGGCCCGGCGGCCCAGACCGGCGAAGTCGTCCACGGTCTCGCCGACGCCCTGGCGGAACAGCGCCATCGCCGCCAGAAAGGCCGCCAGGTTCATGAACAGATAGATCCCCAGGTAGAGCAGCAGCGCGCGCGAGGCCGCCTCGGTACCGGCGGCGAAGGCCAGCAGCATCGTGCCGGCGTGGGCGATCGACGAGTAGGCGAGCAGTCGCTTGAGGTTTCGCTGCGCGAGCGCCGCCAGGTTCCCCAGGGTCATCGACGCGACGGCCAGCGCGCCCAGGGCGACGGCCCACGGCGCCGGGGCACCGCCGGCGTCGGTGGGGGCATCGGCGCCGATCAGGAACCGGTAGACCAGCGCGAAGCCCGCCGCCTTGGGAACGATCGAGAAGAAGGCCGAGATGGGCGTGGGCGCCCCCTCGTAGACGTCGGGGCACCAGGCGTGAAAGGGGACGATGGCGAGCTTGAAGCCGAAGCCCGCCAGGCAGAGCGCCAGCGCGGTGGCCGAGACGATGACCGGCGCGGTGGCGACGACGGTGCGCACGGCCACGAGATCGGTCGACCCGGCCAGCCCGTACAGCAGCGAGAAACCGTACAGCATGGTGCCGGTGGCCACGCCTCCGTAGATGACGTACTTCAGCCCCGCCTCGGCCGAGCGGCTGGTGCGGCGCGAGAACGCCGCCAGCGCATAGGACAGGATCGACACCAGCTCGACCGACAGGGTCACCGTCAGCAGATCGGAGGCGGCCGCCATCAGCCCCGCCCCCAGCACCACCGCCAGCAACAGCGCCCCGTACTCGGCCGCGTCCCGATCGCCATCGCGCTGGTCGAGCACTTCCTCCGAGGCGATGGAGGCGAGCGCCACGATCGCCCCCGCGACCGCCGCCAGCAGCTTGAAGAAGTCCCCGTAGGCGTCACGCGCCACCAGCCCACCGAACAGCCCGCGCGCCTCGGGCTCGGCCGTGGCGTGCATCGCCAGCACCGCGCCCAGCAGGGTCACCGTCGTCAACCCCAGCGACAACCGCCGCGACGCCGTCTTCGCCAGCAGACCGACGCCCAGCACGACGAAGATCCCCAGCGCGAGCACGAGCTCGAAGGCGAACGGGCGAAGACTGGCGGCGTTCGACAGCATCGCCCGTCTACAGCCCGCCGCCCAGCCCCGTCGACGGCAAGCCCATCTTCGCCAGCATCTCCGCCACGCTGACCCGCGCGGCTTCGAGGATGGGCGACGGGTAGAGACCCAGAACCACCGTCAAGATCGCGAGCGGCACCAGCGAGGCCCACTCGCGGCCGGTCAGATCGCGGCCGGTCAGGACGGACTTCCACTTCTCGGGGAGGGCGCCGAAATGGATCCGCCGGATGGCCGACAGGTTGTACGCGGCGCCGATGACCAGCCCCAGCGCCGCCACCACCGTCGACACCCGGAAGCGGCCGAAGCTCCCCAGCAGGGTCATCAGCTCGCCGATGAACCCGGACAGGCCGGGCAGCCCCAGCGAGGCGAGAAAGGCGAAGGCGAACACGCCCGTGTAACGGGGCATCACGGTGGCGACGCCCCCGAACGCATCCAACCCGCGCTCCTTGGTGCGGTCGTAGAGGACGCCCACCAGCAGGAACAGCATGGCGCTGACGACGCCGTGGCTGAGCATCTGATAGACGGCGCCGCTGAGCGCGATCGGCGTGAGCGCCGCCATCCCCAGCAGGCAGTAACCGAGGTGGCTGATCGACGAGTAGGCGACCAGCCGCTTCAGATCGGTCTGCCCCAGCGCGCAGAACGCGCCGTAGACGACGCTGATCGCGCCCAGCACGGCCACGCCCGGGGCAGCCCAGCGCGTGGCCTCGGGCAGGACCGCCCAGCCGATGCGCAGCATCCCGTAGGTGCCCATCTTCAACAGCACGCTGGCCAGGATGACCGAGACCGCCGTGGGCGCCTCGACGTGCGCGTCGGGCAGCCACGTGTGCAGCGGCACCACGGGGACCTTGATGGCGAAGCCGATGAACAGCAGCACCCACAGCAGATGCGCGAACTTGAAGCCCAGCAGCGCCGGATGCTTCGCGAAGTCGTTGGAGTGGACCAGCTTCGGGATGTCGAGCGTGTGCGCAGCCGACGTCCCGTCGACCAGCACCGTCGGCGCCGACGCGTAGTAGAGCGCGATGACGGCCAGCAGGATCAACACCGAGCCGAGCAACGTGTACAGGAAGAACTTGAGCGCCGCGTACTCCTTGCGTGGTCCCCCCCACAGCCCGATGAGAAAGAACATCGGCACCAGGACCAGCTCCCAGAAGATGTAGAACAGAAACAGATCGAGGGCGACGAACACGCCCAGCATCCCCGTCTCGAGCAGCAGCAACATGGCGAAGTAGCCGCGCAGGTTTCGCTCGACCGGGATCGACCAGGACGCCACCACCGCGATGACGCCGATGAGCGCCGTCAGCGCCACCAGCCCCACCGACAGGCCGTCGACGCCCACGTGATACTCGACGTTGAAGGCGCGAATCCAGGTGACGTGCTGGACGAACTGGTATCCGAAGTTCCCCTGCGCGACCGTGAAGCCCGGATCGAACGTCGCCACCACCCGCGCCGCCAGCGCGAGCGGCACCATCGTCACCGCGAGCGTCAACCAGCGCAGGTCCCGCTCGCGGCCGCGCGGCCAGAAGAACAGCAGCGGCAGACCGAGCAGCGGCGCGAAGATCATCCACGACAGCAGGCCCAGATCGTCGCCCCCGCGCAGGGGGACCGTCTCGACCCGGCGGTCGCTCGAATCGGGGACGATGGATTCGATCTCGAGCGCGGCGAACGACTGGCGGCGCGCGGCCAGGGTGGGGTGGTAGGTGGCCCGGAACGCCAGCGAAGCCGTCGGAGCCAACGTCCGGTGCCCGACCGCGTCCACCCAAAAATCGAGCCCCGTGCCCAGGCTGCTGAGCCGGACCGCCGTGACGTCGACGGGCGTCTGCGAGCGGTTGGTCACCGTGACCGTCGCCGCTTGGCCCGGTTGCCCGAACGTCAGGGCGCGCGGCGAAATCTCGAGCGTCGGCGCCCCCCCCCCGACGGGCGCTTCCGCGCGCGCCGCGCCTGGCGAGGCGGCGACGAGCGCCAGGACGATCGGGACGAAGAGGAAGCGAAGGCAGCGGGGCATGCGTTGGCTGGACATGTGTTCGTCTAGGTGCCGAGGAAGTAGGCCAGGACGACGAGGGCGGCGACCCCCGCGGCGATCCCGAGCACGTAAGAATTGATGCGTCCGTTCTGCAGCCGAGCGCTGCGCCGCCCCGCCGCGATGACGGCGCCCGAGACGCCGTCGACGACCCCGTCCACCCCGCGCTTGTCGAACGTGCCGGCGGCCCGCGCCAGCCCCACGCCCCCCGACGCCACGGCGTTCACCGCGCGATCGAAGACCTGGCGATCGAACCAGCTGGCGGCGCGGGCCAGCGCCAGCGCCGGGGTGACGACCAGCGCCCGATAGACGCCGTCGGCGCCCCAGCCGCTCGACAGGAAACCGACGACGCCCGCGAAACGCTCGGCCAGCCGGCGTCGCGCGGGCGCGGTGGCCTCCGCGTCGCGGTACAGCGCGCGCGCCGCCGCGAACCCCAGCAACGCCAGCACGATGCCACCTGCCTGCATGCCCCACTCGACCGTGACCGGGAGCTCGGGCACGGCGCGGGTGGGCCAGTTCCCCTCGAAGACCGGGCCGACGAACCGCTCGAACAGCGGCGCGACGTGGCCCGCCGTCCAGTTGTGCGGCCACCCCAGCAACGGGCCCACGACGACGGCGCCCAGCGCCAGCGCCAGGACGCTCCCCGTCATCAGCCGGGCCGACATCCCGTGTCCCTCATGCGCGTGGCCAGGCCGCGGCGACCGCGCGAAAAAGATCAGGTAGTAGCTGCGGAACGCGTAGAGCGCCGTCAAGAACGACGTCACCGCCAGCACCACCAGCAACGCCGAGGCCGAGATCGACAGGCGATCGCTGGTCGCCAGCGCGAGCAGGATCTGGTCCTTCGAGAAGAAGCCCGAGGCGATGGGGAGCCCCGCCAGCGCCGCGGCCGCGCAAAAATACGCGCGCCGGGTCCACGGCAAGAGCGGCGCCAGCCCCCCCATGCCGCGGAGATCTTGCGCATCGCTGGTGGCGTCACCGGTCACTGAGGCGACCGTGTGTATCACGATCCCGGCGGCCAGGAAGAGACAGGCCTTGAAAAACCCGTGCGTGACGACGTGAAACAGCCCGGCGCTGCCCGCCCCGGCGCCAATGGCGACGAACATGTAGCCGAGCTGGCTGACCGTCGAGTAGGCGAGCACCCGCTTGAGGTCGGTCTGCACCAGCGCCGCCGTCGCGCCGATGAACGCTGTGGCCGTCCCCATGATGGCCACGAACGTCAGCGCCCCGGGCGACAGCGCGAACAGAAACGACAGCCGCGCCAGCAGGTAGACGCCCGCCGTCACCAGCGTGGCGGCGTGGATCAGCGCCGAGACGGGGGTCGGCCCCGCCATGGCGTCGGGCAACCACGCGTAGAGCGGAATCTGCGCCGACTTCCCCGCCGCGCCCAGGAACAGCAGCACGCAGACGACGAACAGGAACGGCATGCCGGCGATCTTCTTGCGGAAGAGCAGATAGGCCGCCGGACGAAAATTCACCGGGCGCGGGGCGTCCGCGGTGTGGGGACGCATCTCGAGGCGTAGCTCGTCACGGAGCTCGCGAAAATCCAGCGTCGGCCCCACGGGGATCTTCAGCCGATCGACCCCGGGCTGCAGCTCGCCCCCGGTCCGCACCAACGGTCCCTCCAACGTCGTCACCGTCCCGAGCTGCCCGGCGGCGCCCGCGGTCACCATCTGAATGCCGCCCAGGCCCCACAGCAGCAGGGCGATGGCGAGCAGGAACGCGCCGTCCCCCACGCGGTTGACGATGAACGCCTTGGTGGCGGCGGCGACGGCCACGTCCCGGCGATACCAGAAGCCGATCAGGAAATACGAGCAGGCGCCGATCCCTTCCCACCCGAAGAACAGCGGGATGAAGCCGCTCGCCAGCACCAGCAGCAGCATCGAGAACACGAACAGGTTCAGGAACGCGAAGAATCGCGGCCGCGCGGGCTCGTCGTCCATGTAGGCCGCGGCATAGACGTGAATCAACGTGCCCAGCCCCGTCACCAGCAGCACCATCACCGCGGCCAGCGGATCCATGACCAGACCGAACGTGACCCGCACGCCCGCCACCGAGAACAGGGTCCACAGCTCCTGGTGCAGCCTGCGCTCGCGATCGTCGGCGTACAGCAGATCGCCGCCGATCAGCACCACCGCGGTGATCAGCGTGGCCACCATGGCCACGCTGGCGAGGATCGGCGCCACCCTGCCGCCGAACTTGCGCGCCAGCAAGGGGCCGAGGATCGCGCAGGCCAGCGCGCCGAGCAGCGGAAACAGCAGCAGGAGCCCCAGCGAGGCTTCGATGCCGTCCGTGGTCAACCACGCGCCGCTGTAGGGAAGGGAGCCCACGTCAGTCCTTCAACGTGCTGACGTCGGTGACGTCGACGGTGCGAAAGCCGCGGAAGACCGCCAGCACGATGGCCAGCGCGACGGTGGCCTCGGCCGCCGCCAGCACCACGACGAAGACGGCGAACACCTGGCCGGTGATCGCCCCGTTCGAGAAGTGCGAGAACGCCACGAAGTTCAGCGCGGCCGCGTTCAGGATCAGCTCGATCCCCATCAGGATGGCGACGGCGCTGCGCCGCGAGGCCGCCGTCACCAGGCCCAGGGTGAACAGCAGGGCCGACAGCACCAGGAAGTGCCCCAGGCCTATCGGCGAGACGGCCGACAGCGCCAACACCGTCATTGGGCGCCCCCCGTGCCGGCCTGTTCATGCGCCGGATCGCGCACGGCGCGGCGGGCGATGACCATCGCCCCGACCAGCGCCATCAACAGCACCAGCGACACCAGCTCGAACGGCAGCAGATACTCGCGCAGGAACGCGTCGCCCAGGCGCGCCGTGGTGGGTGCGGCCACCGCTTCCGTGCGCGGCCAGGCCCCCAGCGCCATGGCGCTGACCAGAAACGCCCCCACCAGCACGGTGATGGGAATCGTCGTTCCGTAGCCGAACGTCCGGTTCGACACCTTGACGTCACCGATGCGGTTGGTCAGCAGCACGGCGAACAGCAGCAGCACCAGGATCCCGCCGACGTAGATGAGGATCTGGGCGACGCCCACGAAGTCGGCGCCCATGAAGAAGTACAGCCCGGCCGTCCCCGACAGGGTCAGCAACAGCAAGAACGCGGCGTGCAGGATGTTGCGTGAAAACGCGACGCCGGCGGCGCCGCCCAGAATCAGGGCCGCCAAGCCATAGAAGACGACGGTCTCGAACCCCGGCATGGCGAGGCGTTTTACACGCAAAGCCCGCGAATTCCCACCGAGAAGCTGCCCGGCGACGGCCGTGGGGCCCTCGACAGGCCGCGCCGGCACCCGTGTGATAGAAACGGACCCGTTCGAGACCCGGAACTCACGATTCGAGAGGCTGCGTTGGCCAAACACGAATACACGCTGCGCGAAGTACGGACCATCCACGATCTGCCGCTGCCCGAGCTGATGTACCGGGCCCAGACCGTCCATCGGGAGCACCACCAGCCGGGTGAGGTTCAGCTCTGCACCTTGCTGTCGGTGAAGACGGGCGGCTGCCCCGAGGACTGCGGCTACTGCCCGCAGTCCTCGAAATACGACACCGGCGTCGACGCCGAGCGGATGCTGAAGTCCCCCGAGGTGCTGCAGGCGGCGGCGCGCGCCAAGGCCGCGGGCGCCACCCGCTTCTGCATGGGGGCGGCCTGGCGCGAGGTGAAGGACGGCCCCGCGTTCGACGACGTCATCGAGATGGTGCGCGGCGTGCGCGCGATGAACCTGGAAGCGTGTTGCACCTTGGGCATGCTGTCCGAGTCGCAGGCGACCCGTCTGGCCGAGGCCGGCCTCACCGCCTACAACCACAACCTCGACACGTCGAAGACGTTCTACGGCAAGATCATCAGCACCCGCACCTACGAGGATCGGCTGCAGACCCTGTCGCGGGTCCGCAAGGCCGGCATCACCGTCTGCTCGGGCGGCATCATCGGCATGGGCGAGTCGCTCGACGATCGCGCCGGCATGCTGATGACCCTGGCGAACCTCGACCCCCAGCCCGAGAGCGTGCCCATCAACGCGCTCGTCGCCACGCCGGGGACGCCGCTCGCCGATCGGCCGCCCGTCGATCCGGTCGAGTTCGTGCGCATGATCGCCACCACGCGCATCCTGATGCCGAAGACCAAGGTGCGGCTGTCGGCGGGTCGCCTCGAGCTGTCACGCGAGGCGCAGCTGCTGTGTTTCCTGGCCGGCGCGAACTCGATCTTCTACGGCGAGAAGCTGCTGACCACCGGCAACCCCGACATCGAGGCCGACCGCGCCCTGCTGCGTGACGCCGGCTTCACCCCCACCATGGGCACGGTCGAGCTCGTCGAATAGCGCCGCGTCTTCACCCGGAGCCGCGCGCGGCCCACTGACGCCGGACCTCGTAGGCGGCCACGGCCACCGAGGTCGAGAGGTTGAGGGAGCGCAGCGCCGGATCGACCATGGGGATCGACAGCCCGGCGTCGGGATGGGCGTCGAGGAGCTCGGCCGGCAGCCCCACGCTCTCGGGGCCGAACACCAGCACGGTGTCGTCGGGAAACGTCACGTCGGTGAAGCGGCGGGCGCCGCGCGTCGACAGGAAGTAAGGGCGCCCGAGCCGAGGCAGCTCGGCGGCGAACGCCTGCCAGCCCGGCCACACGCGCAGACGCACGCGCGGCCAGTAGTCGAGGCCTGCGCGCCGGACATGCTTGTCGTCGAGGGAGAATCCCAGCGGCTCGACCAGGTGCAGCTCGGCGTCCACGGCCAGGCAGGTGCGGCCGGCGTTGCCGGTGTTCCAGTGAATCTCGGGGTTGACGAGCACGATGTGCAGGCGCGCCATGCGAAAGCCAGGTTCTAGCCCGATCGTGACGGCCCCACCACCGACTCGCGCTATCCTCCGGGCCCCTTGCCCCGACTCGACGAGCTCCTCTCCCGCAACCTCGGCATCTCGAAGACGGCCGTGGCGCGCCTGTGCGACGAAGAGCGGGTGCGCGCGCTCGACGGAACGGTCCTTCACGATCGCAAGCACAACCTCGCCGCGGGCGAGGACGGTCAGACGCGCGTTCTCGTCGACGATTCGCCGGTGACGCTGTTCGAATCGGCCGTGGTGCTGCAGCACAAGCCGATCGGCGTGGTCACGGCCCTGCGCGACAATCACTATCCCACCGCGTACGCGCTGCTGGAAAACGCGCCGCTGTTCCCCGAGCTGCGGCCGGCCGGGCGGCTCGATCTCGAATCGTCGGGGCTGCTGCTGTGGACCACCGACGGCGCGCTGATTCAGCGCCTGACACACCCCAAGCGGCGCGTGCCGCGCACGTACCAGGCGGCGCTGACGACACCGTTCCAGTCGCCCCCGCCCGACCTGACGCTCGAGGACGGACATCGTCCCGAGATCGTCGCGCTGACGACCCTGCCGCGCGCCCAGGCGCACCCGGCCCTGGCGATCCCGCCCGAGGCGAAGGTGCTGGCGACGATCACCATCGTGGGGGGCGCATACCACGAGGTGCGGCGCATCTTCGTGGCGCTGGGGAGCCACGTGGTGGGCCTGTGTCGGGTCAGCTTCGGCGACTACCACCTGCCGGTCGAGCTGGCCCCGGGCGCGTGGCAGCTCGCGCCGAAGCCGTGACCACTTTCAGTCGAGCGCGGCGAGGACCGCGTCGTGCACGGCGGGGCGAAACAGCCGAAACCGCGGATCGTCGCGCACCGTCGGATGAACGCGGTTCGACAGCAGCACGATGATCAGGTCGCGCGCGGGGTCGATCCACAGCGAGCAGCCGGTGAAGCCGAGGTGCCCCACCGCCGCGCGGGACAGCAGCGTGCCCGCCTGAGAATTCTTGTCCGCCGGGCCGTCCCAGCCGAGGCGCC
This sequence comes from Polyangia bacterium, assembly GCA_036500205.1. Classification (GTDB taxonomy): domain Bacteria; phylum Myxococcota_A; class Polyangia; order Fen-1088; family Fen-1088; genus DASYCK01. The sequence goes on from DASYCK010000263.1 coordinate 44,986, forward strand.
AGCTCGAACCTGGAATCCCCGCCGGGCGCCAGAACTCGCGAACCACGTCGCGATCCACCAGCGCGGCGGACGGATCACCGCGCCAGGCTGACACCAGCGCCTGCGCGATCGCGGCCAGGTCGGCCGCCGTGCTGAACAGCCCGGCGTGCCCGGCCACGCCCCCCATGGCGAACGCGTTCAGATCGTGAACCTCGCCGACGAGCATGCGCTGGCGAGAGGGGCAGCGCTCGGTGGCCGCCACCGGGCCGAGGTCCTGTGGGCGCGGCCCCGTGCCGGCGTCGACATCGACGAACATCGACGCCATCAAACCGAGCGGCTGGAAGATCGCGCGCCGCGCCTGGGCATCGAGCCGCGCGCCACCCAGCCGCTCCAGGATCCAGCCGAGCAGGATGAACCCGAGATCCGTGTACAGGGACTTCACGCCGGGCGGCCCGGCCAGCGGCTCTCGCGCCGCCGCCCGCATGATCTCCAGCCGCCTTTCGGGCCCCGGACCCGCATCGACGCTGGCGTAAAACGGCCGATGGGCCGCCAGCCCCCCCGCGTGAGCCAGCAGCTGCCGGATCGTGACCGCGCCCTTGTCGCTGCCAGGGCCCTCGTCCACGAACTCGGGCAGATGCTGCTGCACCGGATCGTCGAGGCGTAGCAATTTGTTCTGCACGGCCTGCATCGCCAGGACCGACGTGACCGCCGCCTTGGTGACCGACGCGACGTCATAGATTGTCGCTTCCGTCGCCGGCAGGGCTTCCGGAACGATCTGGCGCCGCCCGCAGGCCTCGAGAAATACCGTTTTACCTTCGGAGCTTACGAGAACGACCGCGCCCGGCACCACCTCTTCCGAGACGGCGTTGGCGCACAGGCGGCGTAGAGCGACGAAATCACGGAGCATTCTGGGGAAACTATACGCCGCGCGAGGCCAACGGCCGCGCCCCCTCGAAATCGGCCCACCCGCGATCACCCCCCTGTTTTTTGTAAGCCAACAGCCGTGTGCAGTGATAGCCTCCGCCGAACCCCCCATGAAATTCGGTCAATACGAACTTTTGGAGCGGATCGCCGTCGGTGGCATGGCCGAGGTCTACCGTGGTCGCGTGGCCGGCGCGGAAGGGTTCGAGAAGCTGGTCGCCATCAAGCGCGTGCTTCCGGAATTCGCGCGCGACGAGCGATTCATCTCGATGTTGCTGACGGAGGCGCGCATTCATTCCGCGCTGTCGCACCGGAACATCGTGCAGATTCACGATCTGGGGATCTCGGAGGACGGCGAGTACTTCATCGTCCTCGAGTACGTCGAGGGGCACGACCTGCGGGCCGTCATGGAGGCGGCCACCGCGCTGGGTGTGCAGATTCCGGATTCGCTGGCACTGCACATCGCCGACGAGCTGGCGCAGGCGCTGCATTTCGCCCACGAGCTGAAGGACGCCGACGGCCATCCGCTGGGGATCGTTCATCGCGACGTCTCGCCGTCGAACGTGCTGCTGTCGAACTCGGGCGAGGTGAAGCTGTCGGACTTCGGCATCGCCAAGCGCCAGCACGATCACTCCGTGGTGGGGGCCCTGAAGGGGAACCTCGTCTACATGTCGCCCGAGCAGGCGCGCAAGGCGACCGTCGATCGCCGCACCGACGTCTTCTCGCTGGGCGCCGTGCTGTTCGAGATGGTGACCGGGCAGAAGCTGCGCGACATCACCAACGAGGTCGATGGCTGGCGCGACGTCGCCTCGGGCGCGATCCCGTCGGCCCGCGACGCGCGGCCCGACATTCCCGAGGCGTTCAACGCGCTGCTGGCGCGCGCGCTGGCGCCCGATCCGGCCGATCGTTTTCTGGACGCGGCGTCCTTCGGCGCCGCCATTCGCGAGCTTCGCCGTGAGGGGGACGCCCCCGCCGGGCCGAACGACATCAAGGAGCTGATCGAGGTCCTCGACCCGCCACGCCACGCGCGCAGCCCCGTCGAGCGCTCGAAGGTCATCCGCCTCGGCCCCGAGTTCAAGGTTCCGGTGACGCCGCCCAAGGCGGCCGCGCCCTCGCCGAGCGAGGCGCTCGCCATGGCGGCCGCCGCGCAGAGCGGAAACGGGACCGCGCCCGGTCCGACGGCGAAGTCGGTCGTCTCTCCGCGCGTCGAGATGGCGTTCGGCCTCAACAAGGGGGGCGCCATGGCGGACGCCAACGCGAACGTCGCGACGCCGCTGCCGGTGATCGCCACGCCGAAGACGCCGCCGCTGGTGACGCCGCCGCTGCCGGTGCTGGCGCCGCCCGCGATCGTGCTGGCGCCGCCGCCGTCCGCGCCCACCAACGGTTCGAGCGCCACGAACGGGTACGCTCGAAACGGGAGCGGCAAGGGCCTGGGTGCGGCGCTGCTGTCATCCGAGGGAGTGACCCCGCCGCCGCCGTCCGCGGTCACGCCACCTCCCCCGGTGATCGGCGACGTCCCGATCGACGCGGCCGCGATGGCGACGCCCCCGCCGCTCGGGGTGCCTGCGCCGTCGATGTCGGGTCCGAACTTTTCGGGCCCGGCCGGGTCCACCGTGAAGACGCTGCAGGGCTCGGGGCCGATGAACGCCCCGTTCAACACGCAGCTGTCCGCCTCGGCCCCCGTGGCGTTGCCGCCCAAGAAGAGCGCGCTCCCCCTCGTGGTGGGATTGCTCGTGGTGATCGCCGCCGCGGCGGCGGTCGTGCACGTGAAGGTGATGCCGCTCGGGCTGCTGGCCGTGTGGACGAAGCCGGCGGCGCTGCAGGTGTCGTCGGAGCCGGCGGGCGCCGACATCACGCTGGATGGCCGGCCGGTGCTCGGGCAGACGCCGACGCGCGTGCAGGTGAAGCGCGACCGCGCGGAGCACGTCGTCGAGGCCTCGAAGACGGGCTTCAAGCCGGCGCGGCAGACCATCCGCTTCGATCGTACGACCGACCTGTCGGCGTCCTTGACGCTGGAAGCGCTTCCGCCCCCGCCTCCTCCCCCGCCGCCGGTCGCGAAGGAAGAGCCGACCAAGCCCGACGAGAAGGTCGCCGCCAAGGCTGAAGAGCCGGCGGCGAAGACAGCCGCCCCCGGCGACGAGGAGACCGGCAAGAAGGGGAAGAAAGGGAAGAAGGCCAAGAAGGGCAAAAAGGGGAAGAAGGGCAACAGGGAGAAGAAGGCCAAGAAGAGCTGAGGCGCGCCACGGACGTTTCCGCCCGGACTTTTCCGCTTCGCGTCGGCTTTTCCTTCACGCCTCTTCTTCCACCCCCTCACCCGACCGCCCTGCGGTCGGCCGACCTCTCCCTCCTTCGCGGAAGAGGTGAAGACCAGCTCCACTCACCACCGCCTTTTCGCCGCGCCGCCAGAGCGAGCGCAGCGAGCAGGTCTTCCACCCGGCAGCCTGGGAGAGGTGGAGCCCTCACTTTTCGCCGCGTCGTCAGAGCGAGCGCAGCGAGCGGGTCTTCACCCGGGAGCGCGGGCTTCGCCCGCGCGGCTCCCCTCAGCACGATCTCGGGGGTCTCGGGGGGGGATGCTGCATCCCCCCGCGCGTCTTTACTGGCTCTCTATCTCCCGTCGCATGAAGATCGCGCCGTCGGTGACGATCTTCTCGCCGGGGGTCAGCCCCGACAGGATGCGGGACTGACCGTCGAGGTCCGGGCCGACCGTGACGCGGCGGATGCGGAACGTGATCCCCTCTGAGGCGACGATTACGAAAAATCTCTCGCCGTCGTTCAGGATCGCCTTCGACGGCGCCAGGATCACCTTGTGCCCCGGCTTGCTCTGCACGTTCACGCGCGCGAACATCTCGGGCTTCAGGCGGTGGCCCGGGTTGTCGACCACGCAGCGGACCTTGACCGTGCGGGTGCTCGTGTCGACCACCTCGCCGATGTTGCTGATGCGGCCGGGGAACGAGTCGGCCGGATAGGCGGGGACGTGCACCGTCACCGGCGCGCCGTTCTCGACCAGCCCCAGGTCTTGCTCGTAGACATCGGCCAGCACCCACAACGTGTCGAGGCTGCTGATCGTCATCAGCGGCGTCGCCTGGTCGGCGCGCACTTCTTGCCCCAGCAGCACGTTGCGGTCGACGACGATCCCCGCGACCTGCGCGCGCAACGATACCTCGATCGAGGGATCGGTGGCCGAGATTCCCAGCGCCTTGAGCTGCGCGCCCGTCCGGGCGCGATCCGTGGTCGCCTTGCGAAAGTCCGCCTCGGCCTGGGCCACATCCTTGTCGGAGACCGCGCCCTCCGCCTGCAGCTTGTGGGCCCGTTCGATGCCCTTCTGCGCCACCGTCAGGTCCGAATCCGCCTTCTGCGCGTCGGCCTGCAGCTGCCCCACGTTCGGTGAGGACAGCGAGATCAGCGCCTGCCCAACGCGCACCTGATCACCGATCTTCACCAGCACCGCCGTGGCGCGCCCGTCGATGGGGGACGCCACCCGCTGGGTGTGGTCCTCGTCGAACGACACGCGCCCCGGCAGCGATGCCGACGTGCCCGCCTCGGACTCGACGACGGTCTCGATCTTGATGAACCCGAGCGGGGCGCTGCCCGGCTCGTAGCGGACGAAGTCCCGCGAGCCCTCGTTCGCGGCCGCGGTGGGGTTTGCCTCCACGCCATGACCCTTGTCGCAGGCCATCGCGGCGAAAAATGGGACGAGGACGATTGCAGCGAGCTTGGCTTTGGCGAACATCGATCTCACTCTCCTACCGCGTGGGCGACGTCGATCGCCGCTTGTCTGAAATCCTGACGGGCGTGAAGGAACTGCGCCCGCGTATCCAGGTAAGTGCGCTGGGCGTCGAGCAAGTCGAGCAGCGAGCTGGCGCCCACCTTGTACGACTTCTCGGCCACCTTCACCGCCGTCTCGGCCCGCGCCAGCATGCCCCCCGGATCGCTGGTGGCCGACGCGGTGGCGCCGGTGCCCGGGCGCTCGAAGATGGCCAGTAATTTCTGCGAGCGCTCCGCCTTGCGCACCGCCTGCGCCACGTCGTTCTCGACCGCCAGGCGCAGCCGCAACGTATCGTTGTCGGCCTGACGAATGTCGAGGCGAGCCCGCCCCACGTTCGCCTGGTTGCGATCGAACAGCGGCAATGGCAGCGAAAGATTGAGGCCCAGCACGTTCGGGTTGTCACCGGAGATGGTGAAGGAGCTGTGCGTGTACGTGGCCCCCAGGGTCAAGTCGGGGTAGGCGTCGCGCTGGGCCGCCCCCAGGCGCGCCTCGCCGGCGGCGTGCGCCGCCGTGGCCGCGCGCAGATCGGGGCGATGCGCCAGCGCGTCCGTCGTCAAGCGTTGAACGTCGAAGGTAGGACGCGTGTCGGGATCGATGAGACGCCCGCCCGGGAGCGGCTCGTCCGGCCCCATGCCCAGCAGCGCCGCCAGGTGCTGGCGGGCGATGTCGGCCTGCAGCTCGCCGTCGACGACGGCGTTCTCGTAGCGCAGCCCCTCCAGCTCGATCTTGCGCAGCTCGGACTCGGCGATGTCGCCCGCGCGGAAGCGTGCCTGCGACAGCCGCACCGTCTCGGCGTAGCGGGCAGCGACGTCCTTCGCCATGTCACGCTCGGACTCGGCGCGCACCGCATCGGCAAAGCCGGAACGCACGGCGTACACCACCTCGCGCAGCGCGTCCTCGGTCTGGAGGCGGCGCTGCGCGACGCCGCGATCGGCGGCCTGGATGTGCGCGCTGCGCTTCGCCCACACGTCGATGATCTCGCCCACGCCCACCGACTCGACCGGCTGCCCGAAGAAGCCCGCTTGGGTAGGAGGCGTGGTCATCTGGTTGTTGGCGCTACCGAGCACCAGATTCCCCACGCCCACCTGCAGGATCGGGTTCGGATAGATGCGCGCGGCCACCAGGTCCAGCTCGGCCTCCTCGATCTGCATCTTCGCCGCGATGACGTCGCGGTTCTTCTGCAGCGCGATCGCCACTGCTTGCTCCATGCTGAGGCCGTC
>DASYCK010000264.1:0-4936 GCA_036500205.1 Polyangia bacterium
CGGCCCCGGCGCGCTGCGCTCAGCCGAGCGCGCCGAGCTCGCGGCGCTCGGTGGCGGCCAGGCAAGCGGGGCAGTTGGCGGCCAGGCGCCAGGACTCCGGATCGAGCGCCACCGCCACCTCGAACTCGAACGCGCCGTCGCTCCGAAGCGCCCCGACGCGGATCCCACACAGCGCGCGCCAGGGCAGTCCCCCGGGCGATGACGTCCAGTCGGGCACCCGCTCTGCCCGGTGGACGGTGGCCGCGCTGACGACCGCCCCGCTGATGGCGCGAAAACCCACGATTCAGTTATTCGCGATCAGGGAGCCGGCGCAAGCTCGGCCGCCGGACACCTCGGTGCTACGAGGGGGCCGTCCCGTCACTTGGCGAGGCGAACGTTCGTCGCCTGCAGACCCTTCGGTCCTTCGGTGACGTCGAACTCGACATCTTGACCCTCGGCCAGCGAACGAAATCCCTCCGCCACGATGGCGGTGTGGTGGACGAAGAGATCCGGCCCATCCGCCCTCACGATGAATCCAAAACCCTTCGCGTCGTTGAACCACTTCACCTTGCCAGTTGCCACGATGCCTCCTGCAGTATCAGTACGGTTTCCACCCTCCACGACCGCATGCCGCAGAAGAGCGTCGGACAATGCAGGGGACCGGGCCAGGAGTCAAGCGCGCCGGCTGCTTGGCACCTCCGCGGCTTCATTCACTCCTCGACGAACGGCTTCAGCCCCTCGCATCGGCTGGCGTGCCGGAGCTTCTGGAGCGCCTTGGCCTCGATCTGGCGGATACGCTCGCGCGTCAGTGAGAAGTCGTCGCCGACCTCCTTCAGCGTGTGCTCGGACGTCTCGCCGATGCCGAACCGCAGTCGGAGGATCCTCTCCTCCCGCGGCGTGAGCGCGGCCAGGGCCTTCCGCGTCTGCGCGGCCAGATCGGTCGAGATCACCGCGTCGTCGGCGGGAACGACGTTCTCGTCCTCGACGAAGTCCCCCAGGCGTGCCTCGTCCTCCAGGCCGACCGGCGACTCCAGCGACAGCGGCTGGCGGGCGAGCGACAGCAGCATGCGAACCTTGCCGGCCGGGATCGACATCTCCTCCGCGAGCTCCTCGGGGGTCGGGTCGCGGCCGAGTCTCTGGGTCAAGGAGTGCCCGGTGCGCGTCACCTTGCTCAGCATCTCCAGCATGTGGAAGGGGATCCTGATGGTGCGCGCGTGGTCGAAGATGGCGCGGGTGATGCCCTGCCGGATCCACCACGTCGCGTAGGTGGAGAACTTGTAGCCGCGCTTGTAGTCGAATCTATCGACTGCGCGCATGAGGCCGATGTTCCCTTCCTGAATGAGGTCGAGCAATTGCAGCCCGCGGTTCAAGTGCTTCCTGCAGATGGAGACGACCAACCGCAGATTGGCCTCCACGAGCGCGGCCTTGGCCTTCTCCGAGACGCGTTCGCCCTCGCGGATCTGGTGCACGGTCGCGCGGAGCGCGGCGGCGCTCGACTGGGCTTCCCGCTCGACCCGCCTGATCTTCGCCCGGGCCTGCGCGATGACCTCAGACATCTGGACCAGCTCTTCCGACCGGAGCCCCAGCTTTCGAGCCACCGGCCCCGGGCGCAGCGGCGACGACCGCATCTCGCGCGCCGCGCGCGCCAGGTCCTGGGCCGAGTGGCCGCTTCGCTGCTCGCAGGCGGCGATCTCGCGCTGGGCGCCCTCGAGGCGGGTGAGCAGCTCGGCGAGCCTGGCGACGAGCCTGCTCCGGTGCTTGCCGTGGATGCGCAGGCGCAGCAAGGCGTCCACCATCTCGCCGCGCGCGCGCTCGGAGGCGGGCCCCTTCCCCGCCCGCTGGTCCTCCCGCCGGTGAAGCCGGCGAACCTGTTCGAAGACCTTGCAGACGCGTTCGACGTGCGATCGCTCGTCGAACGCGGGATCGTCCGGGTCGACGTCTCCGACGACCTCCTTGACCCGCAGCTTGGCCTCCCGAAGCTCGCCGCCCAAAGACAGGAGGTCGCCGACCGCGACGGAGGAAGCGATCAGGAGACGCCAGACGCGCCGCTGTCCGTCTTCGATACGCTTCGCGACCTCGACCTCGCCCTCACGCGTCAGGAGCGGGAACGCCTTCATGCCGACCAGGTACACGGCCACGGAGTCGGCGCTCGTGGAGCGCGCGTCCTCGCCCTCGGCGGTCGCCGCCGCCTTGCCGCCCGCGCTGTCGTTGGTCATGAAGGGGCCGCCCCCGCCTGGCCTCCCCATTAACCGGAAACGGTACGGAGCGTTCGATCGCGGCGGCCCCGCGCCGTGGCACCCGCTGCCCGGTTCTCGTTGTCCAGGGCCGCCCGCTCGGCCAGGAAGGCTCGGACGACCGTATCGACGTTCTGTTGGAACCGCACCTTGCCGGCGCCGATCTCGCGCAGCGCGGCCACCGCCGACTTGTTGTTGCACTCCACCAGTCGACGCCCGCCGAGCGCGATCTGGCGAGCGCGGCTGGCGGCCAGGATCACCAGCGCGAAGTGGTTGTTGACCTGCTCCAGACAATCTTCGACCGTAACGCGAGCCATCGGCGCCTCCGTTGAAACGGGCAACATGAGGCGTCTGTCCCGCGACCGGGGGGATGGATTGACTTCCGCTCGCGCCACGGCGCCGAAGCCGCCCGGCGGCAGTGTCGCCCGGCGAGCCGACACTAACACGTCACGCGCTCCCCGGTGGCGATGAGATCGCCCCGCCGCGCGATCCCCCCGCCGACCACGGATGACCTGCCCGTGACCAAACTATGACCCCGTGGTGACAAAGCCGGGCGCATATCCGAAGCGTGTCCGCCACCGCCGTTCCTTCGTCGTCGAGCACCCTCTCTCCGACGGCGCCCGCGGGCGCGCCGCCGCAGGCCTCCTGGCGCCTCTACGTCCGCCTCACGACCGTGCTCTTCGCGGCGGTGCACCTGGCGGCCATCCTGGGCGCGATCTGGTTCTGGTCCTGGCGCGGCGTCGCGCTCGGCCTCGGCGCCTACTTCGTCCGCATGGTGGTCGTGACCGCCGCGTATCACCGCTATTTTTCGCATCGGTCGTTCAAGACTTCTCGAGCCTTTCAGTTCCTGCTCGCCGTGGCCGCCCAGACCGCCGGCGAACGGGGCGTGATCTGGTGGGCCAGCCATCACCGCTGGCACCACCGCCATTCAGACACCCGCTCGGATGTTCATTCCCCGCGGCTCCGTGGGTTCTGGTACGCCCACGCGGGCTGGGTGCTGAGCAGCAGCTGGAACGAGACCGACACGGGGCTCGTGAAAGATCTGGAGCGGTTTCCCGAGCTGCGCTTCCTGAACCGGGGCTTCATGGAGGTCATCCCCATGGCCGCGCTGGGGCTCGCCTTCCTGCTGCTCGGCGGTCTGCCCGCCTTCGTCTGGGGCTTTCTCGTCTCGTCGGTGCTGGTCTGGCATGGCTCGTTCGCCGTCAACTCGCTGGCCCACCTGATCGGCCGGCGGCGCTACGAGACCACGGACGACTCGCGCAACAGCTTCCTGCTGGCGCTGGCGACGAACGGCGAGGGCTGGCACAACAACCATCACCGTTACCCCAGCTCGGCCAGGCAGGGGTTCCGCTGGTGGGAGATCGACGTGACATACTACGTGCTGTGGATGCTGGCCCGCCTGGGGATCGTCTGGGATCTGCGCCGCCCGCCCGCCGGCGCGTGAGGCACCAATCGCCCACCACGGTGTTCCTGCACCGCGCGCGGGTCACCTTCATGCTGGCGGCGCTGGTTCCGACCGTCCTCATCACGGCCATCGGCATCATCCTGGTCGTCTCGGGCGGGTCGAAGTCGCTCTCGCTGGTGGGGGGGATCTTGGTCCTGGCCTTCTGCGCCACCGCGCTGGCCGGCTACACGCTGGGGACCATCTTCGTCACGCGGGGCGCGAACCTCGCCTCGGTCCAGAACGAGTTTCTCTCCCTCGTCTCCCACGAGCTGCGCACGCCCCTCACCTCGATCCTCCTCTTCGTCGACACGCTGCGGGAAGACCGCGTCGAGTCCCCCGCCGAGCGAACGCGCTGCCTCTCGATCGTGCACCAGGAGCTCACCCGGCTCGACGGCCTGGTCGGCCAGCTGATCGAGCTCTCCAAGCTCGAGTCGCGGCACGCCGGGTTCGATCGGCGTCCCGTGCCGGTGGCCGATTTGGTGAATGACGCGTTGGCCTCCTTCGAGGCCGTACGAATGGGCAGCGGCACCCCGGTGGACATCCGCGCCGAGCTCGATCCCGATCTGGTGGTCTGGGGCGACCGGGCGGCGCTGGGCCGGGCGCTGGGGAACCTGCTGAGCAACGCCTGGAAGTACTCGCGGCCGGCCGACAAGAAGATCGAGATCCGCGCCCAGGCCGCCCCGGAGAACGTCGCCATCTCGGTCACCGACAACGGCGTCGGGATCCCGCGTTCGGAAGAGAAGGCGATCTTCGAGAAGTTCGAGCGCGGCTCGGCGGCGCTGGCAGGCGGCGCGCCCGGCTCCGGCCTGGGCCTGGCCATCGTGAGGGCGGTCGTGGAGGCGCACCACGGCCGCGTCGAGGTCCGCTCCGAGGCCGATCGCGGCACGCGTTTCTCGATCGTGCTCCCCCGACATCGGGCCACGACATGACCGCCGCGACGACCGACGGCGCGCTGGTGGCGATCGTCGAGGACGACGCCGCCATCGCCGAGGGGGTGGCCCTCAACCTCCGCCTGCAGGGGTTCCGTTCGGAGATCATCGGCGACGGCGAAACTGCCGTTCGCCAGATCGAGGCGAACGGGCCCGACCTGGTGCTGCTCGACATCTCGCTCCCCGTGCAGAGCGGCCTGTGGGTGCTCGAGCAGCTTCGCGGCCGCCAGAACCAGGTCCCGATCATCGCGCTCTCGGCCCGCCACGACGAATTCGACAAGGTGGCGGCGCTTCGCCTCGGCGCGGACGACTACATCACCAAGCCCTTCGCCCTCGCCGAGCTCCTGGCG
>DASYCK010000265.1:0-50079 GCA_036500205.1 Polyangia bacterium
GGCGCGCCATCTACACCAAGGACTACCTCGACGTCACCTTGCAGGTGCAGGCGGTGCCCGACTACTACGCCTGCGCGAAGCTGTTCGCGGATCCGGACGACGTGGGCGTGAGCACCTGCGGCCCGGCCAGCATCAAGGTTCGGGAATCGTTCATGGCGGTGCAGCCGACCGAGTACGAGCCGCTCGAGTACCCCGATCAGGACCCCCTGCTCGACGCCAATGGCCAGCCGATCTCGATCTTCTGGACGTCCACCGGACCGAAGCCCTGTAACAGCACCAACCTGTCGAATGGCGGCGGCTCCTACAGCGGCGCCGACTGCACCAAGGCCGGCGCGGACAAGTTCGCCAAGTTCGGCTTCTTCCGCACCGTTCGACAGTCCTACGATCCCAAGTACGGCTCGACCGAAGCGGGGCGCACCTACTACGCGAATCGCTGGAACATCTGGCAGAAGACCCTGCAGCGGGACGCCAACGGAAATCCCATCCCCGACGGAAGCGGGGGCTTCCTGCGCATGCCCGACGAGGCGCGCGTCCCCCGCGTCATTCCTTACTACACCAACGTCGAGTTCCCCGACGACGACCCGATGCTGTGGACCACCGCCCAGGAGGTGGTGGCCGACTGGAACGACGCCATGAAGCGCACCGTGGCGGGGATCAAGGACACGGTGGCGACGACCCAGGTGCCCGAAGCGCAGATCATCGCCGACGCGGCGAACGTGCCCGACATCTTCGTGCTCAAGCGCAACTCGTGCAACGTCACCGACGTGACGGCCTTCGTGGCGGCGCACACCGATCTGGCCGACCAGCTGAAGACGGTCGCGGGCGTCGACACCACCACCATCGACAAGACCAACCTGGTGCAGACCTGCTCGGCGCTGGAGGCGCTGACCCAGACCCTGGCCGACGGCGACGCCAAGAAGTTCAGCTGGCAGCGCGACGGCGATCTGCGCTACTCGTTCATCTTCTGGGTCGATCGGCCGCAAGGCGCCGCTTCGGCGCCGCTGGGGTTCGGGCCGACGTCGACCGATCCGGAGACGGGCGAGATCATCTCGGGGGCGACCTATCTGTACGGCGCGGCGTTGAACACCTACGCCCAGTTCGCCGCCGACAGCGTCGACATCCTGAACGGCAACCTGTCCACGGACGACCTGCTGTCGGGCAAGCGGATCACCGACATCATGAAGGAGACGGAGGCCGACCGGACGGTGCGTGATGCCTTCACCTTGACGCCCGAGGCGCGCAGCTACGCGCACGCCCAGGCCACGGCGGGCATGCTGCCCGCGCCGGCCGCCGCCACCGGCGCCGATTTCACGTCCAGCGTGCTCCCCCGGCTGGTGAAGATCGATCCCGTGGCGGCCGACCTGAAGCTGGCCACGATCAAGGGGACGCCGCTCGAGGCGCAATTGATGACGGACGACATCCTGACCGCGTTCGTGCCGAACTACATCCCGGGGCGGACCAAGCCGAGCGACATCGATCCGGCCACCTTGGCGCAGGCGTCGCCCGTCAACTGGCTGAGCCAGGCGGCGAGCCAGACGAAGCGCGACCGCAACCAGACGCTGGCCATCAACGGTTGCCTGCTGACCTCGGACTTCGCCGACGACGCCATCCTGGGCACCGCGCTCAAGCTGGCGAACCTGACGGGCGATGCGCTGTACAAGACGCTGCGCGCGTCGATCTTCCGGGGCCTGGTCGACCACGAGATGGGCCACACGATGGGGCTTCGCCACAACTTCGCCGGTTCGACGGACGCGTTGAACTACGGGAAGGACTACTGGACCATCCGCACGTCGGTCGACAAGTCGCTGTGGGCCCAGAACTCACTGGAGGAGCACCAGTACTCCACCGTCATGGACTACGGCTCGCGCTTCAACACCGACGTCGCCGGGCTGGGGCGCTACGACTACGCGGCGATCCGGTTCGGCTACGGCAAGCTGATGGACACCATGCCGAACGCCGCGGACGCGGGCGGCCAGCTGAAGTACGACATCTTCATCGGCGACTACACCACCATCCCCACGATGGTGGGGGGCACGGCCATGGTCGACGACACGGCGGTCATGCGCTACTCGGTGGCGGAGCAGGCGCTGCGGACGGGGTACCAGAACCTGGCCACGAACGGAGGCTCTTTCGGCATCTATCCCGAGCGTCCGTACAAGTTCTGCAGCGACGAATTCGAGGGCAACCTCGACTGCAAGACCTGGGACATGGGGGCGAATCAGCAGGAGATCGTCAACAACACCATCGATCTGTACAAGAACTACTACGTGTTCAACGCCTATCAGCGCGGGCGGGTCGGCTGGGACATCAACGGCTACCTCGACCGATTGACCGGTCGGTACTTCAACCGCTACAGCCAGGCCTTCGAGTTCTATTACTTCTACAACGGTTACTTCAACGGCAGCTACATCGCCGACGACCTGCTGGCGGCGGCGATGCTGGCGATGAACGCGCTGGGGGACGTGTTGCAGACGCCGGAGCCGGGTCCTCACTGCGCGACGGACATGAACCCGAACGTGCTGACGGTGTCCAACGGCGTGGGCGACAGCACCTGTCACAACGACTCACCGCAGCCCAACATCGAGCTGCCCGACGCCAAGCCGTATTACATCAGCTTCAGCGACGACTACTACTACCGGATCACGCGGGCGGGATCGCTGTACGAGAAGCTGGCGGCGCTGATCTCGCTGATGAACACGTCCTCGTCGTTCTTCCGGGTCGACGAGAGCGCGGTCCAGGATCTGTATTCGATCGGCTACTACCGGGTGTTCAAGAACCAGCTGCTGAACCTGCTGTCGGGCGTGATCCGCGACGATCCGTCGACGTATGGCGGCTACGCGCCGAATGGCGTGTACACGCCGACGCCGGTCGTCGATCCGGCGACGTTCGGCAAGGTGTCGTTCCCCACGCCTCCCTACATGCTCCCCACGACGAAGCGGGTCGATACCCCCGACACGAAGACCATCGAGTATTACGCGCTGCTGCTGGGGATGGCGCAGCTCAACTCGACGTGGGATTCGACGCTGGATTTCTCGAACTACGTCAACGTCACGCTCAAGGGCTCGAACGATGACGCGACCTACGCGCCGGGAACGCCGGTGGTCGAGTTCACCCACCCCACGTCGCACCTGGTCTACCGGGCGGCGCAGGTCGACCCCGCCAATCCGGGCATCGGCGTGACCTTGCTGCAAGAGATGAACGCCATCGTGGGCGTATCGGGGACGCCGGGGACGCTGCTGCCGAAGTACGGCATGGTGAACGGCCAGCCGCTGCCCGACTGGTACACGTCGAAGGCCAACCTCGACGCCGCCCAGGCCGCGGGCGACCAGAACGCCTACAGCGACGCCCTAATCATCTTCAACTACGTCGACTCGCTGCTCGGCCTCCGCTCCGACGTCATGGGCGACCTGCGCACCTTCCGCCGGGCCTTCTCGAACTAGACGCGCAGGGGGGCCAGCCCCCCTGCGAGACCCCCAAGACTTTTCTGAGGTGGGCCGGCGCGGCGGAGCCGCGCCTCCCGTCGCTAAACGCTCTCGCTTCGCTCGCTCCGGCGTTGCAGCAAAAAACTTCTACACCTCGCACCGAGGCGAGCCCTCCCTGCGACGACTTTTCTTCACCTCGCCCCGAAGGGGAGAGGTCGACCGACCGTAGGTCGGGCGGGTGAGGTGCGACCAGGGGAGCGCGCTCGCCTACCTGGTCTCCAGGTCGAAGGGGAGACGCGCTTCGATGCCTTCACCGGGGCCGAACAGGTACGGTGCCAGGAGCCGGACCAGCGGGCGAAGCGGCGGCGCCAAGCCGTCGCTCGTCTTGGTTTCGTCCTCGACGGACGCGAAGCTGGCGATCCGCTTCAACAGCGAGCCGCTGGGGCGGGGCAGGATCAGCAGTTCGGGGATCTCCCCTTCGCCGCGGGAGAGTCCCCCCAGGGCCATCGCACGATCGAGAGCCGCCGTCAGGCCTCCCATCTCGTCGACCAGTCCCAGCGCCTTGGCCTGCGCGCCGGTGTAGACGTGACCGCGCCCCAGCTCATCGACCCGCGCCGCCGTCAAGCCGTTGCGCTGGCGGCCCGTGGCGACGGTGGCGAGGAACATCTCGTAGAGATGCCGGATCTTCTGCTCGGCCGCCGCCCGCTCCTCCGGCGTCCAGGACCGGAACGGCAGCAGCGCGTCGGCGTGCGCGCCCCGCGTCGTCACCTCGGTGGTGAGCGACAGCTTCGCCAGCAGCCCCGACACGTCGAGCTTGTAGCCGAAGATGCCGATCGAGCCCGTGGTCGTCGACGGCTCGGCGAAGATCGCGTCGGCGGGCGCCGCGATGTAGTAGCCGCCCGACGCCGCCACATCGCCCATCGACACGACGACCGGCCGCCCCGACGCCCGTACCCGCGCCACCGCCCGCGCGATGACGTCCGATGAAAACGCCGAGCCCCCCGGGCTGTTGACCCGCAGCACCACCGCGCGCACCGTGGGATCGCGCCGACACTCGTCGAGCGCGTCCACCAGGGTGTCGGCGCCCGCCAGGCCACCCCCGCCGAGCGGGAACTCCTGGTTGGGTCCGTCGACGATCGTCCCCTCGACCAAGATCACCGCCGTGCGCGCCCCCGGCCAGCGCATCGGCCGCACCGGCGCCGGATCGGCGCGCCGTTCGACGGCGATCCGCGGCGCACCGAGGTACTCGCGCAGGTAGTCCTTCACCTCGTCGTCGTCGCGAACGGCGTCGATCAGCCCGGCGCGCCGCGCCTCCTCGGGCGTGAACGTCCCCTTCTCCACCAGCTGGGCCGGTGCCACGCCCACCAGCGGCGCCTTCGCGGCGACCTTCGCCTCCGACGCCGGCTCCCCGGCGCGCCCGGAGGCGATCGCCGCCAGGATCCGGTCGTACACGTCGTCCAGCAGCTCGTTGCGATTGCGGCGCACCGGCTCGGATTGGCTGGTCATCACGAACGGCTCCATCGCCCCCTTGAACTCGGCGATGCGGATCAGCTCGAGGCTGACCCCCAACCGATCCATCGCAGCCTTGTAGAACGTCACCGCCTGCGCCAGCCCCACCAGCTCGACCACGCCGGCCGGATGAAGGACGATGCGATCGCAGGCGCTGGCCAGGTACATGTCGCGCGTCGACGGATAGGTCAGATAGGCCACCACGCGCTTGCCGTGGCGGCGCAGCTCGCCCACCAGATCGCGCAGCTCCTCGATGCGCCCGGTGCCGAGCTCGAGCTCGTCGACGACGAGCAACACCGCCGCGACGTTGGGCTCGGTCGCCAGCGCCCGCAGGCGCAGCGCCACCTCGACGAACGCGCGATCGGACTCGAGGTGATGCAGCTCGAAGCGAACCACCTTGATCGGGTCGACGGAGGGGACGTTCCGCTGCACGGTGTGGTGGACCACCAGCGCGCCCCCCCACCCTCCTCCCGGTTCGCTGGTGGGAACGAAGGCCTCTCGGGCCGCCAGCGCCAGGCTGGCATGATCGAAGTCGGCGGCGAATCCGAAGGTCAATCGCCTGTCGGTGCCGTCGGCGGCCAGGCCAGGCAGCGGGCGGCGCGGGGCGAGCTCGAGCTCTCCGAACAGCCGCCAGCCCCCACCCGCGCGGACCGACGCGCGAAAGCGCGAACCGATGCGCGACCACGCCTCGTCGCCCAGGTGCAAGGCCGCCGCGGCCACCTCGACCCGATCGGTGCCCGTGGGGCGCAGCGCCAGCTCGCCCACCCAGCGCCGCGGCAGAGACCCGGTGGCGCCGGGCAGGCGCGGTCGCGCCGCGTCCTCGATGACCAGCCCCAGCGCCGCGTGACCGAGAAAGCGCGCGCTCGCCCCGACGTCCAGGCTGTTCGTCCCTCCCACGCCGTCGCCGAACAGATGCCCCCAGGTCGCGCCGACACCGAAGTTTCGGCCGCCCAGCCCCAGTCCCAGCTGCAGCTTCGTGTAGCCGGCGAAGTCGGCGGCGTCACCGGCGAACACCCGTTGCAGCCCCAGCCCCAGCCCCGCGGCCTGGCCCAGCGGCGTCGCCGCGAACAGCGCCACGCCACGCCCCGGCAACGCGGCCCGCGCCCGCCACGCGTCGACGATGGCGGTCACGTCGGTGTGCCCCAGCAACGACAGCTGCCCCGGATTCAGCTCGACCGCGGTGGCGTCGCCATCGCCGGCGCGGCGCGCCTCGGGCACGTACACGCCCCGCGTGGGACGAAACGCGGCGTCGGGCACATCGGCCGAGGTCTGCGCGCGCGCGACCCCGGGAAGCGGCCCCCCGACGGCGGCGACGACGATGACGAAAGCGGCAAGCGCGCCGCGCCCTGCGGTCAGCGAACGGAAGAAGTTGATCACGGCCTCCGTCGTTTACGGTGTCGGCCGTCCGAGATCCACTCTCGCCGGGCGAAGGCGGGTCGTCGGAAGGGCGAGCCCCCGCCACGCGCCCATCGTATAGTGCCGCCATGGGCACGAGCGCCTGGGAACGACCGCCGGCGGGCACGTCGGTGGAGGCCTTCTTTCAGACCTGGTTGCCCGAGGCCTATCGCGCGGCGCGCCTGCAGGCGCCCGACAACACGCCGGTCGTGCGCGCCTCGATCTCGGGAGATGGCGGCGGCGCCTGGGATCTGCACGCCACCGACGACGAGCTGCTCGTCACGCCGGCGGACCGGACGCCGCCCGGCATCTGGGTCCGGCAGAGCGCCGTCGACTTCCGGTCCACGTTCGACGGCGACGCCGATCTGCCCCAGCTGCTGCCGCCCAAATGGTCGGCCCTCGACATGCTGTTCCTCGACGCGCGCGAGGCCGATGCGCTGCGCAGCGTGCAGGGACGGATCCTGCTCGAGCTGGCGGGCAAGCGCGGCCGCCGCTGGTCACTCGACGTCGGCTTCGGAAAGACGGGCGTGGCGGCGGGACGTCCCCGCACCACCGTCCGCGTCGACGGCGCCACGTTCGAAGGAATCCAGTCGGGTGCCATCCCGCCCCTGCAGCCGCTCCTCGACGGACGGCTGAAGCTGGAGGGCGACCGCGCGCTGGCGATGCAGCTGCTGCTGCTACTCGGCAGCCGGCTCGCTCGGCGCTGACACGGCCGCCTCGGCGGGCGCCGGCTGAAGCAAGCGCCGCGCGCGCATCATGTGGCGTTTCAACCGCGCGTCCCGCGGCGTCTCGAGCAGCGCGCGCTGATACTCCGCGATGGCCCCGCCCGGATCGCCCTGCACCGAGAGCACGTCGCCGAGCAGCGCGTGCGCGCCGCGGCTCGACGCGGGGGGGACCACCAGGGTCAGCGCTTCGCGAGCCCGCTTCCCGGCCAGCGTCCAGTTGTAGGTCGACGTCACCTTCGTCCCCGATGCCACCAGCGCGTCGACCAGCAGCGCGCGCACCGCGGGATCGCCCTTGGGCAGCGCGGGGCGAAGCAGCGTGATGGCGTCGTCGGGAGAGCCAGCGAGGATCATGGCGCGCGCCCGCTCGACCGGCGAGGTGAGCACGATCTCGGGAACGGAGTGCCTCACCGGCGCGGCGGGCGCCAGCGGAGGGGCCGGCAACGTCGCGGTCGGCATCCCCGCCCCAGAAGGTGCACGAGGGGAAGGCGGCGTGACGTGGGAGGGCGCCGTCGCGGCGAGCACCTTCAGCGGCGGCGATGGCGCCACCGCGGGTCTGGCCACCGGAGGGCCCTGCCGAGAAATCCACACGCCGCCCACCACGACGCCGACCGCGAGCATCGCGCCCGCCACCCAGCGATTGCGCCGGGCTCGCTCGGGCGACAGCTCCGAACCGGGCGCGGGAACCGGCTCGTCCCACACCCCGTTCGGCGGCGCGACCGCGATGGGCCGCGACGAACCGCTGGGGCGCTTGCCAGGGACGGCCGCCGTGAGCACCGGCGGCGGTGAGAGATCCTTCTCGAGCAGCGCCTCCAGATCATCCGGATGCATGGGGGCGGCGCTGCGCGGCGGGGGCACGCTGACCTCGGCGGCCGGGGTCTCGACCTGGGGCACCGTGAACTCGCGCAGCCCCACCAGCTCGGCGACCGCCTGCGGCCGCCCGGCCACGATCTTCGTCAGCTCGTACTCGAGCGCGGCCATCGTCTGCGGCCGATGGCTGGCATCGGGCGCCATGGCCGCCGCCACGATGGCGTCGAGCGCCAGCGGAATGTCCGGGCGCTCGATGCGCAGCGACGGCAGCGGGCGCATCTTCTGATCCAGCATCGTCTCGTCGGTGGCCGTGTGGAACGGCGCCGCGCCGATCACCATCTCGTAGATCAACGCGCCCAGCGCATAGATGTCGGTGCGCGAGTCGGCGGGGCGCCCCATCACCTGCTCGGGCGCCATGTATTCGGGCGTGCCCATCGTCATGCCGGGGTTGGTCAGCCGCGAGGCCTCGGGCGACAGGTTGCGCGCGATGCCGAAGTCGAGCACCTTGGCGAAGTCGGCCTGACCGTCGCGCGAGACGAGGAACACATTCTCCGGCTTCAGGTCGCGGTGGATGATCCCGGCGTGGTGGGCGGCGCGCAGCGCCTGACAGATCTGGATGGCGATGCGCGTGGCGCGCGCCGAGTCGAGCGGCCCCTCGCGCGCCAGCACGTCGGCGAGATCCAGCCCCTCGAGGTGCTCCATCACGAAGTAGGCGCAGCCGTCCTCGGTGGTGCCGAAGTCGGTGACGTCGATGATGTGGGGGTGGCCCACGCGCGAGGCGGCGCGCGCCTCGCGGCGAAACCGCTCGACCAGCTGCTTGTCGCCCGAGAACTGGCGGCGCAGGATCTTCACCGCCACGCTCTTGCCGATGTCGACGTGCTCGGCGGCGTAGACGGTGCCCATGCCCCCTTCCCCGATGCGCCGGCGAATGCGGTAGCGGTTGTCGATGACCAGCCCGACGAACGTCTGCCCCGAGCGATCGGGGGCGGTCTTGTTTCTCCGCCAGACGGTGGTGTCGACGTCTGCGCCCGAGCCGTCCGCCGAGCGCTTGCGAACGCTCGAATCGGCGCGCGCCCGCATGGCCGAGGCGTGCAGCGACTCGCTCGACGGCTCGGCGACCCGCGCCACCACCGTGTCCTGGATCGGTGACGAAGCCGACGCCTCGTCGTCGACGCTGGACGGCGGCGGCTCGATGCGAATCCCGCCGCTGCTCTGGCGCGCCGTGCCGTTCGGCGACGGCAACACGCCCGTGCGCGGCGTCTCGCTGGGATTGCGCCGCTCCCCGCGAAAGGTGGGCAGGGTCTCGGTCAACATGCGCTCGCGCTCGGCGGCCTCGTCGGTGCGCACCCCCTGGTACAGCGTGCGCAGGAACTCGGCCACCCGCTCGGCGTCGGCGCGCGGCGCCACGTGAGCCATCACCTCGGACAGGGCGCGCCGCAGCTCCTCCGCCGATTGGTAGCGCTTGGTGCGATCGGCCGCCAGCGCCCGCAGCACGATGGCGTCCAGCTCGGGCGAGATCCAGCGCGCCTGGGACGACGGCGGCTGCGTCTTCGGATTGCGCACCAGCGACAGCGACGTGACCGGATCGAGGCCGGCGAGCTGCAGGTAGGGCTGCCCGGTCAGCAGCTCCCAAAGCACGATGCCCAGGCTGTACACGTCGGTGCGCGCGTCGGCCACCTCGCCACGCGCCTGCTCGGGCGCCAGGTACGACGCCCGGCCGAACACGACGCCAGGGGCCGTATGCTCCTGCTTGATGGCGCTGCGGGCCAGCCCGAAGTCGGTCAGCTTCACCTCGCCGTAGTAGCTGAGCAGGATGTTGGGCGGCGCCACGTCCCGGTGGACCAGCCTGAGCTCGCCGTAGGTGTGGACGTACGCCAGCGCCCGCGCCGTCTCGCGCACGACGTACAGCGCCACGTCGAGCGGGATCCGGGTCCGCGTCCGCACGCAGCGGTTCCAGATTTCGCGGAGATCCTTCCCTTCGACCAGCTCCATCGCGATGAACAGCTCACCGGCGGCGTCGCCCGCGTCGAACGTCGACACCAGGTTGGCGTGGGACAACCGCAGCACCACCTTCGCCTCGTCGAGGAACCGGTTCACCTTCGCGCGGTCGGTCTTCTCGGCGATGATCTTCTTGATGACGCAGAGCTTGCTCAGCCCGCCGGGCTGATCGGAGGCCGCCAGATAGATCTCGCCCATTCCGCCGCGGGCGAGCGACTTCAACAGCACGTATTTTCCGAACAGACGCGGCAGGCGCTCCGACATGAACCGGCCGATCCTAACACTGGATATCGTCGGGGGCCGGGTCGGCGCCCCGATCATTCACCGATGTCGATGTCGGCCCGGGTTGCCTCGCCCCTGAGGAGGGCCGGGCGGGCGGCGTCGAGCTGGGGCGTGGGCGGGCCGGGCAACGCCTGCCCGATCGTCTGCAGGGCGCGCGCGCGCGACGGCGTCCCCGGTGGCGTCGAAGCGGGCGGCAGCGGCGGCGACCTGGGGATGGTCCGCGGCGAGCACGCGCCCGAGGGCCCGCGCGGCGAGATGGCGCACGGCGGGATAGCGATCACGTGCCATCGCTTCGAGCAGCAGCCCCACCCGGGACGGCGTGCCTTCGACCGGGTGGGACGCCAGCGTGGCCGACTGGGGCGCGCGCCCCAGGGCGTCGGCGGCCACGGCCCGGGCGATGGGATCACCCCCGAACAGGGCGTCCCGGGGCGCTCCGTGGTCAACCTCCACCGGTCCCCCGGACCGGCCAGGCCACAGGCGCGCCGCCTGTCGAATGGCCCAGGCGCGATCGGCATCGACATGGCAGAGGGTGCAGGCGTCGGGGCGGCCGACCGCTGCCGCGCGCGCCGGATCGGGGACCTCGATGCGGTGGCTCACGTGGACGTCGAGCACGCCGCACACGATGCGGGGCATGTGGCAAGCGTTGCAGCGCGCGCCCGGCCCGCCCGGAGCATGGTGCGTGTGCGCCGCCACCGCCGCCGGGGCAGCCAGGGTGCCGTGGCAGGTGGTGCAGGCGCGATCGCCGACGGCGCCGGGCCGCAGCTGCCCGCGCGGATCGCCGTCATGCATCCCGTGACAGCTCGTGCAGGTCAGCGTGCCCCGCTCGGCGCAGGGCGACTCGAGCAGCCCTTGGTATTCGTAGGCGGTCAGCCGGGGCGTTCCGTCGTCCCAGAAGCGCGCCGCGAACGCCCCGCCATCGCCGGCGCGCGGGGTATCCCGCCACGAGGGCGCGCTGTAGAGCGCCAGATCTTCCCCCGGGACGAACGGATCGCCGTGGGCCAGGAACGGGGCGATGTCGTCGGCCATGCGCCCCAGACCGCGAGCGCGACCAGCGCCACGGTGGCGGCGCACGCCAGCCACGGGAGACGTCGCGCGGGGAGCAGGCGGGACACCCCGCCAGCTTAGGTTAAAGTCGCCCCGTGCTCGTCGAGCTTCGGTCCGACACGTTCACCAGACCGACGGCCGGCATGCGCGCCGCCATGGCGGCCGCCGACGTGGGCGACGACGTGTGGGGCGAGGATCCCTCGGCGCGCCGGCTGGAAGAGCGCGCCGCCGAGCTGCTGGGAAAGGAGCGCGCCCTGTTCGTGCCGAGTGGCACGATGGGCAATCAGATCGCGCTGCTGCTGCACTGCCGCCCCGGCGACGAGGTCATCGTCGGCCGCGGCGCGCACAACCGTGCCTACGAATCGGGCGCCGGGGCCGCCTGGGCGGGCGTCCAGTTCGCCGAGATCGGGTCGGCCGACGGCACGTTCGACGCCTCCCAGGTGAACGAGGCCACGCTCCCGGTCGATCGAAACCTCCCCCGCACCCGGCTGGTGTGCATCGAGAACACGCACAACCGGGGGGGCGGCCGGGTCTGGCCCCGCGCCACCGTCGAGGCGGTGGCGACCGCCGCGCGGGCCGGCGGGCTGGCGCTGCACCTCGACGGCGCGCGCCTCTGGAACGCCGCCCTCGCCAGCGGCACGCCCGAGCGCGAGCTGGCGGCGCCGTTCGACACGGTCTCCGCCTGCTTCTCGAAGGGGCTGGGCGCCCCCGTAGGCTCGGTGATCGCCGGCTCGCGCGACACCATCGACGCCGCCCGGCGCTTTCGCAAGATGCTGGGCGGCGGCATGCGCCAGGTCGGTGTGCTGTGCGCCGCCGCGCTCTACGCGCTCGACCATCATCGCGCGCGCCTCGGCGAGGACCACGCGAACGCCCGCCGCTTCGCCGAGGGACTGGCGGCGGTCCCGGGAATCGTCGTCGAACCCGGTCGGGTCGAAACGAACATCGTGCTGTTCGAGACGACACGCCTGCCGGCGCCCGAGCTGTCGCGCCGCCTCGCGGAGGCGGGCGTCGGCATCGCGGCGAGCTCGGCGACGCGCCTGCGCGCCGTCACGCACCTCGACGTCGACGCCGCTGGCATCGAACGCGCGCTCGGCGCCGTCCGCGACGCGCTGGCCGCCTGAGCCGCCCCGTGCGTTCACGGCCCGCGCTTCTTTTTGCGCCGATCGAGCGAGCGCTAGAGCCGCTTGCTCGCCAGCGCCAGGCCTGATTTCGCGCTGGGATTTCCCGGCTCGAGGCGCAGCGCCTGCTGATACGAGGTCACGGCCGCGGGAAACTCGTTCATTCGAAAGTGGGCGTCGCCCAGCACCACGTGGGCGCGCGCGCCCCCGCCCCGCTCGGTGGCGAGCTTCGCGCTGCGAATCGCCTCCTGGTAGTTCTTCTCCTGGAAGGCGATCTCGGCGAGCGCGACCAGCGCCCGCCCACGCGTGGGCCGATTCTTCGCCAGCCGCGAGAACAGCGCCCGCGCCTCGGGGAACTTCTGGGCCCGCAGCAGCCCCTCGGCGTCCTCCATCATTTTTCGATCGGCGCCCGGAGACGATGACGCCGTCGTGCCCCCTCGAACCTTCGTCGGCTGCGGCGCGGGATGCTCGGTCGCCTCCGCCGGTTCTCCCTCGGCGGCGGGCTCTTCGACGGGCGCTGTTTCGACGGCGGGTGGCAGCTCGGGCGGCGCCGTGGGCTGGACCGCCTGGGGCGCCGCTGGCACAACGGCTGCCAATGTGCTGGCGGACGATGGTGACGCGCCCAGGGCGCGCGCCGAACCGGTGCCCATCCGGGCACGGGCGATTCCGAACGCGGCGATCGTCAGCACCATGCAGGCGGCGCCCGCCGCGGCCGCCACGCGGCGGCGATCGGCGAAGATCGCCGCCCAGCGCCCCGCGCCCGCATGCGCCGCGCCGTTCAGGACCACCGGGCGTGGCGTGTCGGCGCCCGACCCCGAGGCCGTCATGGCGTCGGGGGTGAAGCAACGGCGCGCCAGCTCCTGCAACCGCTGCTCGAGCTCCGACATCGACTGCGGCCGCGCCGCGGGATCTTTCGCCATCGACGACAGGATCAACGCCTCGATGTCGGGCGGCACGTCGTTCCGGAACTTGCTGATCGGCTGCGGCGGGAAGTTGGCCTTCTTGTGAAGGACCTCCATGAAGTTCGCGCCTTCGTAGGCCGGATGGCCGACCAGCATCTCGTACAGCACGCCGCCCAGCGCGTAGATGTCGGAGCGCGCGTCGGCGGGCCGACCGGCCGCCTGCTCGGGGGCCATGTACTCGGGCGTTCCCATGGCCACGCCCGGGTTCGTCAGCTTGCGCCGCGGGCCCACCGCGCTGGTGTCGTCCCCGTCGGTGAGGTTCTTGGCGATGCCGAAGTCGAGCACCTTGACGAAGTCGCGCTGGCCGTCACGCGACACCAGCAGGACGTTCTCGGGCTTGAGGTCGCGGTGGATCACGCCCGCCGCGTGGGCCGCCCGCAGGGCCCGGCAGATCTGGATGGCGATGGCGATGGCGCGGGGAACGGCGAGCCCCTTCTCCTCGAACACCACGTCGCCCAGTTCGCGCCCCTCGAGATACTCCATCACGAAGAAGAACGAGCCGTCCTCGGTCGTGCCCGAGTCGGTCACGTCGACCACGTTCGGATGGCCGATGCGCGACGCCGCCCGCGCCTCGCGCCGCAGCCGCTCGACCAGATCGGGCGTCTGGCTATAGCCGGGGTGCAAGATCTTCAACGCCACGCGCTTGCCGATCTCGATGTGCTCGGCCTCGTAGACGCGGCCCATCCCCCCCTCGCCCGACAGGCGACGGATGCGGTAGCGCCCGCCCACCAGCGAGCCGATCACGTTGCCGCTGTTGGCCATCGAGTTCGACGACGAGGCCACCGTCTCGGCGAACGCCGCCGACACTTCATCACGCTGCTCCGGGGACAGCGCCGAGTTCGCGACCGGCCCCGCCACCACGGTTCCGCGGCCAGAGCGGCGCACCACGGGTGGCGGCGGCTTGGCGCCGGGAAGGCCACGCTCGGCGGTCTGCTGCTCGGAGAGATTCGACGGCGTGCCGGTCATCGACATGACCGGCAGCGCGGTCGTGGCGATCGGCTGTCCCGCCGCGGGGGCGCGTGACTTCACCGCGAGGTCGCGCGCATCCGCGATCACCGCGTCGCGCTCGGCCCGGTCGCCCTCGAGATCCTCGGAGTACAGCCCGGACAGAAACGCCGCCACGCGCGCCCGGTTGGTCTCCGGGTGCTTCGCGGCCAGGTAAGTGCTCAGATCGCGTGCGAACGCCGCGCAGCTCGGATAGCGGTCGGAGAGCTTCGGCGCCAGCGCCAGCATGGCGATGCGGTCGAGCTCGGGCGGCACGCGCGAGGCGCGCTGCGAGGGGGGCGCGATCACGGGGCGACGCACCCGGCGCAGGAGATCTTCGTTGTCGTGCTGGGGGCGGCCCTGGGCGTCGCCCTGCGGAATCTGGGGGTTCTTCGCCGGATAGACCTGCCGTCCGGTCAGCAGCTCCCACAGGATGATCCCGGTCGCGAACAGATCGGTGCGGCCGTCGAGCGGCTCGCCCCGCGCCTGCTCGGGCGACATGTAGCTGACCTTGCCGTAGATGATGCCGGGCGCGGTCTTCTCCAGCTTCAGGGTCGACGAAGCCAGACCGAAGTCGGTCAGGCTGACCTTGCCGTCGAACGCCACCAGCACGTTGGGGGGCGAGACATCGCGGTGCACCAGCTTGATGTCGCCGAACCCGTGCGCGTACTCGAGCCCCAGCGCCACCTCGCGGGCGATGTAGGCGGCCACGTCGATGGGAAACGCCACGCCCTTCTTCGCGCAACGATTCCAGATGGCGCGCAGGTCGCGGCCATCGACGAACTCCATGCCCAGATAGATCTCTCCCCCCACCTGCCCCGAGTCGAACACGGGCACGAGGTTCTGGTGGGAGAGCTGGACGACCACCTTGGCCTCGTCCCGGAAGCGCTGAAGGTATTCCTTGTCGGCCAGGTGGGGCAGCACCGTCTTGATGACGCAAACGTCGGGATTTCGGTCCGGATGTACGGCCAGGTACAACGCCCCCATACCGCCACGGGCCAGCGGTTTCGCCAGGGCATACGGCCCGAAACGGCGGGGGAACCCTTTCATCTCCGTCAATTGATTGACCCTTCGGTTCCCGTCATCGACCGAATCGGCCCGGATCCTGAGCCAGCGGGCCGCGACTTTCCGGTGTCGTGGATCGGCGGTGCCTCGCGGTGCTAAATTGCCGTCGGAGACGCACCACCATGGCCGGAGAGAATCTGCTGGTTGTCGATGACAATCCCACCATCCTCAAGGTCGTGGAATCGGCCCTGGCGCGGGCTGGATATCAGGTCGACACGGCGCTCGACGTCACCTCGGGGATGGAGCTGGCGCGGGCGAAGCGCCCCGCCGTCATCCTGATCGACTCGCTGATCCCGACCGCCGCTGGCGATGACCGCGAGGGGGGGCTGGGGCTGTGCGGCGCGCTGGCCGACGATCTCGAGCTGTCGCAGACGCCCGTCGTTCTCATGACCAGTAAGACCGAGGACCACGAGGCCCGATACGCCCGTACCCCCAACGTCATCGACTACATCACCAAGCCGTTCTCGTCCGACGCCGTGCTGGCCGTCGTGACGCACGTGATCGAGAAGACCGGCGCGGAGACGTCCCAGACCACCCGGGTGCTGCGTCCGGTCGCCGCCGAATCGACCGCCGTCGCGGAGGCGCTGTCACGCTCGACCGGTCCGGCCCGCCCCAACCCGCTCGACAAGCTGACCGAGATCCTGGGGGAGCGGCTCGAGCGGTACCGCCAGGAGTCTGCCTCCTGGGAGATCCCGGCCATCGTGCGCGGAGCTCTGCGCGATGGCGGCCTGGCCGCGCTGCTGGCCGAGGCGGGCTACGAGGCCACCGAGACCGGCTCGGGGGGCCCCGATCTCTCGGGGCAGCTGGGCGCCATCTCGATGAGCGAGGTGCTGATGCTGCTGAGCCAGCAGGGGCAGATGGGGACCTTGCGCGTGCTGTCCGACAAGGCGCGCGTCGACCTGTTCTTCCGCAAGGGCGCCATCGATCTGGCCGCCGCCGTCGGCGTGGCCGAGGAGTTCCTGCTGGGCCGTTTCGCGGTCGAGGCCGGCGACATCACCCCGGCGGCGCTGGCCGAGGTGCTGGACGCGCGCGCCAAGGCGGTGGGGAAGCCCCCCCTGTTCGGGCGCGATCTCATCATGCGCGGGCTGCTCACCGAGGCCCAGCTGAAGCAGGCGATGCGCCGCCAGACCGCCGAGCTGACCTACGAGACCCTGCGCTGGGCGCACGGCACGTTCCATTTCCGGCGCACCCAGGCGCTGCCCGACATCGTCGAGGAGGCGGCGCTGGGGATCCACGTCGATACCTTGCTGCTGGAAGGGTTCCGCCGCGTCGACGAGTGGCGGCTCATCGAGCGGGACATCCGCAACTTCGATCTGGTGTTCGTGCGCGACGAGGAGCGGATCGGGCGGCTCCCCCGGGGGACCCTCACCCGCGACGAGATCTCGGTCCTCGACGCCATGTCGGGGAAGAGCACCGTGCGCGACGTCATCCGCACCTTGCGGCTCGGCTCGTTCGACGTCAGCAAGATCCTCTACCGCTTGCTGCACACGAAGCTGATCCGCCCGCGCGTAGAGCCCTCGGTCGCGCCGTAGCCGGGCGGGACCGCCCTACGAATTCTCGAGGTACGTGTAGCCCGACAGGCCCTCTTCGTACATGCGCAGCATCGAGCGCGTCTCTTCCAGGCTCATGCGGCCGCTGCGCACCGCCAGCTCCGCGAACCGCCGCACCCGCGCCACCAGATCCTCGCGCGCGTAGCTGACGTACTTCAGCACGTCCGTGACGGTGTCGCCGGTGACCACGTGCTCGATCTGGTAGCCGCCGCCGGCCGCCAGCGACACGTGCACCGTGTTCGTGTTGCCGAACAGGTTGTGAAGGTCGCCCAGGATCTCCTGGTAGGCGCCGATCAAGAAGATGCCCAGGTAGTACTCCTTGCCGTTCAGCGGGTGCAGCTCGAGCACCGGCTTCACGTCGCGGCGATCGATGAAGTGATCGATCTTGCCGTCCGAGTCGCAGGTGATGTCGGCCAGCACGGCCCGCCGGGTGGGCTCGTCCCCCAGCCGGTGGATGGGCATGATGGGGAACAGCTGATCGATGGCCCAGATGTCCGGCAGCGACTGGAACATCGAGAAGTTGCAGAAGTAGGTATCCGACAGCGCCCGCTCGAGCCCCTCGAGCTCCTCGGGCACCTCGCGCATCTCACGCGTGATCTTCAGCAGCTTCTGGCAGATGGCCCAGAACACGTCCTCGGCCACCACCCGCTCCTCCAGGGTCAGGTTGCCCAGGTTGAACAGCTGCAGCGCCTCTTCCTTGTATTCGAGCGCATCGTGGTACGCCTCGAGCACGTTCTTGCGGGAGATGTCGCGGAAGGTGTCGAACAGGTTCTTCACCACGCGGTGGGCGTCATCGTTCAGCTTATCGGGCGCCTTGCCGGAGTCGAACTCACCGATGCCCAGCACGTCGACCACCAGCATCGAGTGGTGGGCCACGATGGCCCGCCCCGACTCGGTGACGATGGTGGGGTGATTCACACCCGCGGCGTCGCAGCTCTCTTGCAGCGCGTACACGATGTCGTTCGCGTACTCCTGCATGGTGTAGTTCATGGACGATGCGAAGTTGGTCTGCGAGCCGTCGTAGTCGACGCCCAGACCACCGCCCGCGTCGAAGTACTTGAGGGGCGCCCCCAGCTTCACCACCTCGACGAAGAACCGTCCCGCCTCGCGCAGCGCGTTCTTGACGGCGCGGATGGCGGAGATCTGGCTTCCCAGGTGGAAGTGCAGCAGCTCGAAGCAGCTGAGCAGATCGTTCTCGCGCAGGAACTTGATCGCCTCCAGCACCTCGCGGGTCGACAGACCGAACTTCGAGCGATCACCGCCCGACGCCTCCCAGCGTCCCGAGCCCTTCGAGGCCAGCTTGACGCGGATGCCGATGCGCGGGCGCACGCCCAGCTTCTTCGCCGTGTCCGCGATCAGCTGCAGCTCGGAGAACTTCTCGACGACGATGAGGACGGTGCGCCCCAGCTTCGAGCAGGTGAGCGCGGTCTCTATGTACTCCTCGTCCTTGTAGCCGTTGCAGACGATCAGCGCTTCCTCGTCGTCGAGCATGCCCATGACGGCGAGCAACTCCGGCTTCGAGCCGGCCTCGAGCCCATAGTGATAGGGGCGGCCGAACTGGACGATCTCCTCGACCACGTAGCGGTGCTGGTTGACCTTGATGGGGTAGACGCCCTTGAAGTTCCCCTTGTAGCCGTACTCGGCGATGGCGCGCCGGAACGCCTCGTTCAGCTCGACGATGCGGCTCTTCAGCACGTCGGAGAAGCGAATCAACAGCGGCAGGCCGATGCCCCGGCGGTTGACCTCGTCGACAAGCTCCTTCAGATCGATCTTGCCGCCATCGATGCCGGACGGATGCGACTGGACGTTGCCCCCCTCGTTGATCGAGAAGTAGTTGTTCCCCCAGTATTTGACCCCGTACAATTCGGTCGAATCTCCGACCGTCCATTTTCGCGGGATCCCGGCGCTGCTCATGGTGCGTACGTTAGGAAAAATCCACCCCAGCGCTAGGGGAAAATGGTGTTCCGGATGAAAATCTTTGGTGACGGACCGGTGGACGACGCGCGCGAGCCGCCCGGCGATCGACTTCGATGATTGACTTCCCCCTCAGCTTGCTGGCCCTTCCGTTCGCGGTGGCCGCCGGTGTCGGCTACGTCACCCTCGGCGCCGCGCCGTCGGTGGCGCGCCGACGGCTGGGACGTGGCGTCCTGCTGGCGGCGACCTGGGGAGCCCCCCTCGCCACGCGCGGTCCCGGACCGGTCCAGCTGGTGATGGGACTGCTGGTGGGGTTTCTGGGCATTCGAATGGTGGCGCTCGCGAACCGCTGGAGCGAGGCGCGCCGGCTCCCCTCGCCGGGACGGCTGGCCGCGCTGATGTTGCTGCCCGATCCGCTGCTGGTGGCCCGCCGCGAGCCGCTGCGGCGGCCCCGGCTCGTCGTCGCGCGAGGTCTGCTCGCCGCCGCGCTCTGTGTCGCGCTGCTGCTGGCGGGGAACCGACTGCGCCTGTGGCACTGGTCGCGCTTCGGCGATGACCTGCTGGTGTTCGCCGAGGTGGCCATCGGCGCCGCCGGCCTCCACGACCTGATCGTCGGGCTCGCGGCGCTGGGGGGAAAACAGGTGCGCGGTCTGCAGGATCGGCCCCACCTCTCCAGCTCGCTGACCCAGTTCTGGGGGCGGCGGTGGAACCGACTGGTGCAGGGGAACCTCGACCGGGGATTCTTTCGCCCCTGGGCCCGACGACGGTCCTTCACCCGGGGGACCTTGGTGGCGTTCGCCGCCTCGGGCGTCATGCACGTGATCGCGGTCCTGGACGCGGGCCCCCTGGCGGTCACGCTCGGCCCCGCCGCGGCGGTGATGGGGTTCTTCATGTTGCACGCGGCGCTGGTGCTGGCCGAGCGTCGGTTTGGCTCGGCCCTGCGCGCCGAGAGTCGTCACCTGCTCTGGCTGTCGCGCGCGCGGACGATGGTGCTGTTCGCGCTGCTCTCGCCGCTGCTGCTCGATCCGTTCGCCGCGGTGGCCAACGTTCACGGACGTTCGCTGACGCCCCCGCCCGCGCAAACGAGCGGCTACAAGAACTGACGGACGGAGACCGGGGCGCCGGCCTCGAGCCGCTCGACGCCCGCCGGGATACGCGCCAGCCCATCCGCCTGTAGCACGTTCGAGATCGCCGCCGAGCCGCCGGGGACGACCATCGCCCAGACGTCGCCATCCCGCGCTTCCAGACGAACGCGGAGATAATCCTCGCGGCTGGCCGGCTTCGCGTAGGGCTCGGCCAGCCGGGCCCGGGTCGCCGTGGGCCACGGATCGTCGACCGTCTCGCCGCAGAGGCGCGCCAGCATCGGCCGCATCAGTGCCTCGAACACCACCATCGACGACGTCGGGTAGCCGGGCATGCCGATGACCGGCTTGTCCCCCATGCGCGCGAACACCGTGGGCTTGCCCGGACGGATGTCGACGCCGTGAAAGATCACGCCAGGCGCCCCCAGCGCGCCCAGGATCCGACCGGTGAGATCTTTCGGTCCCACGGATGAGCCGCCCGACAGGATCACGCCGTCGTGGGCGGCGCACAGGCGAGCGACCGTCGCCAGCAAGGTGTCGTGGTCGTCGCCGACGATGCCGCCATGGATGGCGAGCCCGCCCGCCGCCTCGACCTCGGCACCCAGCACGTACTGGTTCGAATCGCGCACCTGCCCGGGGCCGGGGACCTCGCCGACCGGGCAGATCTCGTTGCCGGTCGCCAGCACGGCGATGCGGGGGCGCCGGAACACCGGGACGTCGACCATCCCGAAGGTGGCGAGCGCCGAGAGATCGCGCGCCTTCAACCGGCGCCCCGCCCGCAGCATCACGGCGCCCTCCTTCACGTCCTCGCCCGGCTCGACCACGTTCGCGCCGCGCGCCACCGCGGACGTCACGCGCACCCGTCCGCCGGGCGCCACATAGCGCCGGCTCTCCTTCCCGGCGGACGCTGCTTCCGTGACCGGCTCGGTCGCCTCGACCATCACCACGGCGTCGGCGCCGTCGGGGACGGTGGCGCCCGTCGCGATCGACACCGTCTCGCCCGGGCCGAGGGCCCCCGCGAAGGTGGCGCCGGCCGCCACCGCCCCGACGACGCGGAGCTCGGTGGGGGCGGCGCCCAGATCATCGGCGCGCACGGCATAGCCGTCCATGGCCGAGCGGCGCTCGGGCGGCAGCGGATGCGCGGCCACCAGCGCCTCGGCCAGCACCCGCCCCGCCGCGCCGGCCAGCCCCACCCGCTCGACGTCCGACACGGGCGGAAGCTGCAGAAGCAGCCGCCGCGCCTCGTCGGCGGAGATCAGGTTCCAGCCGGCCATCGCTACACCGGAAGCACGGCGCGCCGCCGTTCGTACCCGGTGACCCGCTTGCCGCCGGCAACGGCGAAGCGACGGCTCAGCTCGGCCCGCAGGTCATCGCCCGGCACCACGGCGTCGATGTGCAGGTTGGACGCCAGCTTCACCAGATCGATGTCCTCGCGGTATTCGCGCCGCAGCTCCTCGACGTAGGCGGCGCGGTCGGCCTCGGGCTGGGCGGCGATCTTGTTCGCGAACACCGCGTTCACGGCGGCCTCGGCCCCCATGACGGCGATCATCGCCTGCGGCAAGGCCAGGGTCGCGTCGGGCTCGAAGCCCGGGCCGCACATCGCGTACAGCCCGGCGCCGTAAGCCTTGCGCAACACCACGCAGATCTTCGGCACCGTCGCGTCGGCCACCGCCGAGATCATCTTGGCGCCGTGGCGAATGATGCCCTGCCGTTCGACCGCCTTGCCGATCATGAAACCGGGGACGTCGGCCAGGAAGACGAGCGGGATGCCGAACGCGTCGCACAGCCAGATGAAGCGCGCCGCCTTGTCGGCGCTGTCGACGAACAGCACGCCCCCCTTCCATTTGGGCTGGCTGGCCACGATGCCCACCGCCCGTCCGTCGATGCGGGCGAAGCCCGTGACCAGCTCGCGCGCGAACAGCCGCTTGATCTCGAAGAAGCTCCCCTCGTCGGTGAGCGCGTCGATGACGGCGTGGATGTCGAACGCCTGGTTCTGATTGGCCGGGAAGATGTCGTCGATGCGGCGCGCGCCGGCGCGCGGGGGGCGCGGCGCCGCCTCCGGCGCGGGCTCACCCGACCGCGAGGGCATGTACGCCAGATAGGCGCGCGCCGTTTGCAGGCAGGCCTGCTCGTCGGGGGCCAGCAGATCGCCGCAGCCCGACACCTCGCAGTGCATGCGGGCGCCGCCCATCTCCTCCAGGGTCACCTTCTCGCCGATCACCATCTCGGCCATGCGCGGCGAGCCGAGGTACATCGACGCGTTCTTGTCGACCATGAACACCACGTCGCAGAACGCCGGGATGTACGCGCCGCCGGCCGCCGACGGCC
The DNA here is from genome assembly GCA_036500205.1 of Polyangia bacterium. Lineage (GTDB taxonomy): Bacteria > Myxococcota_A > Polyangia > Fen-1088 > Fen-1088 > DASYCK01. The sequence continues at coordinate 22,186 of DASYCK010000265.1, forward strand.
CGAACAGCAAGCAGATCTGGGGGATGGCGCCCGACAGCCGCACCTGATTCTGGAAGATGCGCCCGGCGTGACGACGCCCGGGGAACATGTCGAGCTGGTCGGTGATGCGCGCCCCGGCCGAGTCGACCAGATAGACGAGCGGAATGCGCAACCGTCCGGCGGTCTCCTGGATGCGGATGATCTTCTCGACGGTGCGCGCGCCCCAGGAGCCCGCCTTCACCGTCGAGTCGTTCGCCATGATGGCGACGGGGCGACCGTGCACGCGCCCCACGCCGGTCACCACGCCGTCGGCCGGCAGATCGGCGGCGGTGGCGTTCGCCAGCAGGCCGTCCTCGATGAAGTCCTTGCCGCCGTCGTCGCACAGCAGCGCGATCCGCTCGCGGCAGAACAGCTTTCCAGCCGCCGCGTTCGCCTGGTGGTACTTCGGCGCGCCCCCCTGACGCGCCTTCGCGGCCAGGGCTTCTAGATCATCGGTGCGTGACATGGGGAGTCCTCGCTTCGGTCGTCGTCAATGGAGCCACGGGTTCATTTGCCCTGGAACAGCGGCGCGCGCTTCTCGGCGAACGCGGCCAGACCTTCGTCGCGATCGGCGCTGGCCAGCACCACCTCGTAGTGGCGGCGCTCGATGGCGAGGCCGTCGGCCAGCGACTGGTCGATGCCCTCGTCGATGGCGGCCTTGGCCTGCGCCACCGCCAGCGGTCCCGCGCCGGCGACCTCGCCCGCCAGGCGGGCGGCCGCCGCCTCCAGCTCGGCCGGCGGCACCACCTGCTGCACGATGCCCCACGCGCGCGCCTCCGCCGCGTCGAAGCGGCGCCCGGTGAAGATGAGCTCCTTGGCGCGCGCCACGCCCACCAGTCGCGCCAACCGCTGCGTCCCGCCGCCGCCGGGAATGATCCCCAGCCGCGTCTCGACGAGGCCAAGCGGCGCCCCTTCGGCCGCGATCCGCAGGTCGCAAGCGAGCGCCAGCTCGAGGCCGCCGCCGAACGCTGCGCCGTTGATGGCGGCGATCACCGGGCAGGACAGCGCAGCCAGCGCGTCCAGCGCCCCCCCCAGCTCGTCCAGAAAACCGCGCGTGTCATCGAGCGTGAAGCCACGCCGCTCCTTCAAGTCGGCGCCCGCGGAGAACGCCTTCCCCGTTCCCGTCACCACCACGGCGCGCACCGAACGATCGGCCGCCAGCGCGGTGACGGCCTGGCGCAGCTCGCCCACCAGCCGCCGCGACAGCGCGTTCGCCGCCTCGGGGCGCGCCAGCACCAGCCACACGATCTCACCCCGTCCATCGACGGTCAGCGTGCGCGCCGGCTCAACTTCGCTCACGCCACAACGGTATCACGCCCCCTCGGCCACCGCGCCCGTGAATCATGAGGCCGCGGAGCGCCCTTTGAGTCCGGTCGCAGCCGGTCGCGCGGTCTTCTCGTCGAAGCGGTCGCGGGCGGTCTGAATGGCGGTACGGTGCCGTTCGGCCCACTTCGCCAGGGCGCGCACCGGATCGAGCAGGGTCAGCCCCAGCACGGTGAGCTCGTAGTCGACCCTGGGTGGGATGGTGGGGGTCACCGTCCGCGTCAGCAGGCCGTCTCGCTCCAATCCGCGCAGGGTCAAGGTGAGCATCCGCTGGGAGATGCCTTCGATGGTCCGCTTGATCTCGCTGAAGCGCAGCGGTCCGTTCCCCAGCACTCCCACCAGCAAAACGCTCCACTTGTCCCCCACCAGCTTCAGGACCTCGCGCACGGCGACGCATCTAGCGTGGTCACCGCCATGTGCCTTGGTGACGGCGCTGTTCCGTCTTGCGGGCTTCGCTGCCTGCGCCATAGTGACGACCCTATCCTGAGTTACGTAAAGTGACCGGGCACAAAAAGGTAACCATGATGAGCGCGCAAACGATATCCGTGAAGGTGATCCTCGGCACGACGCGCGAGGGGCGCTTCGGTGACAAGCCGGCGCACTGGATCCTCGGCGAGGCGGCCCGCCTGCCCGGGGTCGAGGCCGAGCTGCTCGACCTGCGGGACTATCCGCTCCCCTTCTTCGATCGCCCGGTGTCCCCGGCGCGCGGGGCGGGCGTCTACGAGGCTCCCGCCGTTCAGCGCTGGGCCGACCAGATCGCGAGGGCCGATGCCTTCATCGTCGTGTCGCCCGAGTACAACCACGGGTACTCGGCCGTCTTGAAGAACGCCTTGGATCACCTGTATCCCGAGTGGGCGAGGAAGGCGATCGGATTCGTCGGCTATGGCAACGTGGGGGGAGCGCGGGCGATCGAGCAGCTTCGCCTGGTCGCCGTGGAGTTGCAGATGTGGCCCATCAAGGCGGCCCTCCACCTGCCGCTCGAGGTCTATCTGGCGGCGATGAAGGAGCCAGTGCCGCCGAATCCCCAGGTCTTCGAACCTCTGCGAAAAGGCTTCGGCGACCGCGTCGCCATGTTCTTCGACGATCTGCAGTGGGCGGCTCGGGCGCTCAAGGCGGCCCGCGCCGCGCAGCCCTGACGGGCGGCGCTACTTCGTGAACTCGACGTCGTCGATCCAGAAGTCGAAGGTGTCGCCTTCGTGCTTGAAGGCGATCCCCATCAACTGGCTGGCGTCGAAGGCGGGCGTCTTCGTGCCGTCCTCGCGCTCGAGCGAGCCGAAGGTGATCGTCACCTGCTTCCAGTCGGTCAGCGACAGGGTCCCCTGCGCCGACCGGCTGCCGTAGACGTTCCAGCAGGTGGTCGTGCTCTCGTTGCACGAGCCGCCGTTCTTCTGAGGGACGAAGGCCTTCTGCGAGAACTCGACGCGGAGGTTGCCGTTCCCCTTCGCCCAGAAGGTGATGCCCTTGTAGGCGCTGGCGTTGTACGCTTGGCTCTGCATCGCCTGCGGCGTCGTGGTGGCGTTGTCGAGATCGAAGCCGATGCCGCCGAACTGGTAGCCGCTCCCCGTCGTGTGCGCCGCGTAGGGCGAGCCGTTCACGCCCCCCGATTGCGGCGCGAACGGACCGTTGATGGAAGGCTGCTGATTCCCGCCGCTCGAATCGTTGAACGAGTGCCATGGTCCCTGACGCCCGCTGGTCATCGAGATGCGCCCATCGCCGTCGTCGAAGTCGTCGATGACATCGCTCCCCGCTCCTCCCGCCGAGCCCATCGCCCCCCCCGAGCCGTCACCGGCGCCGCCCGCCCCCATCGTTCCGCCGGAGCTCACGGCGGCGCCGCCGTGTCCGGGCGCCCCGCCAGCCGCGCCACCCGCGGCGCCTCCGCTACCGGGCGCCGCCCCCCCCTGGCCCGTGACCCCACCGCTCGCCGAAGCGCCCCCCGAGCCGACGCTGCTCCCGCCCGTGCCGGGCGTCGTCGTCCCTCCGGAACCGAGGGCGCCGCCCGTACCGACGGTCGCGCCGCCTGTTCCGGCGCCGGCGACGACCACGCCACGGGGATTGGGATCGCCACACCCGGACTGCCACGCGAACACGAGGCCAAAACAGGTGCCGAGACAAACGACCAACAGCTTATTCTTCTTCAAGGGTCCTCCACCGCGGGGGGCGGTACTTGTGGGAGGCGGCGAATCTAACCGATTCAATGGCGATTTCATCCCCGGACATCGCGGCGGGCGGCCCAGTTTGATTGATTCACCGGGATGGGAAGCGGCGGTTACGCCGCTCGGCGGCATGACTCGTTCCGTTAGTGTCATTTTGGTTTGAGGCCACCCCCGTTTTGGGTACCATCACGACCACGACCGACATGAGTCGTCTCCCCCGCTCGCGACCGTATCTGTTCATCGCACTTTGCTTGGCCATGCTGTCCGGTGAAGTTCAGGCGGCCTTCCCGGAGACGACCAGGACGGTGCTCGGCGTCGCCCCTTCTCCTTCGGTTCAAGGAACCGCTCACGGCAGGCGGAAGAAGCGCGCCAAGCGAAAGTCGAAGTCGGGCGCGCGTTCGCACGATCAGCCGCGCCGCCGCGAACGCGCTCATCACCGGGACATGGCCCTGGCGAAGCCGAAGACACCGATCCTGGTGGCGAGCCCCGGCCCTGCCCAGACGCCCGAGGCGGAGCGGGCGATGGACAAGGTCCGCCTTTCGCAGATCGAGCGCGCCGAAGGGGCGGCGCGGCGGGCCGACCTGACCAACCGGTGGGACACGGTGTCGTTTCTGCTCAGCGGCGTCGACGATCAGCGCTATCCCAGCGCCGGGTTCTGGAAGGCGGTGGCGCTCTACCGCCGGGGGCGGCTCAGCGACGGGGACAGCGTTCGCCAGCACTGCATGCTGTCCGCGGCCGACGCCCGCGCCCTCGACGGCGAACGCTCCGTGGCGACGATGCTTGCTGCCCAGAGCGGCGGCGGCACGGAGCTCCGAAATGCCGCGCTCGTCAGCGCCGCCGAGAAGACCGAAGGCGTCACCAACAACGCGGCCTACACGGGCCCCGGGCCCACCGCAGCGTCACGTTGAACTGATCCCCCTCAGAAGCTGCAGCTGTCGCCGCAGGTTCCGGTGGGCGTCTTGCCGGTCATCGCCTGATAGTGGGCGGCGATCTGCGCGGCGGTCAGCAGGCGATCGTAGAGGGCGACCTTGCCGACGGCCCCGGGGAACCAGGTGTCCATCCCCATCGTCCCGATATCGAGCGGGCTCGACGCCGCGGTGGGCACGACATCGTACTGGCTCATGCACCCGGTCTGCCCGTGCGATCCGTGGTTCCACGCGACGCCGTTCACCCAGATGTTGATCGAGCCCGGATACATCGCCGTGTTCATGCAATCGGCCGGCGCCGCGCGGACCGTGTACTCGCCCACCACGTGATACCAGCTGCCGGCGGTGATGAGGGCCGTCACCGGTTGCCAGTCGGCCGCCGAGCCGAGCATGGCGCTGGTGTTGAACACGTACGCTGAAAGACGGTTGGGTCGCGTCTCGGACGTCGTGATGCTGTACATGCGCGCCTCCCATTCACAGGTGGGCGCGTAGTCCTGGCACTTTCCCATCCAGTCGACGTAATCGTCGCTGGCGTGCGGGAACTGCAGAACGTCCGGTTTGATCCAGGCCTCCCAGGTCAGGTCACCCGTGGTCGGGATCGAGAACGAACGATTCGAGGGGACGGTGAGGTACTGGCTGGCGCCGTCGAAGTCGGCGGCGCGGTCACCGTTGGGAAGCGTCGCCAGCGCGGTGGGGCCTTTCTTGTAGGTCCCCGTGTTGCCGTTGCCCGTCAGGTCGGGCTCCGTCCCGGCCCCGCTCTTCATTGCCCAGAACGCCACCGGTCCGTCCGCGAGCACGACGGCGTCGTAACCGACCCCCGCGGCGCCACCCGCCGACGAACCGCCCGTCGCGGTCACGCCACCCGTCGCGGTCACGCCACCCGTCGCGGGCGCGCCCCCCGTCGCTGTGACGGACTGACCGCCCGAACCGGCAACTCGCGGGGACGTGCAGGCGCCCAGAGCAAGAGCAAGGCAGACGGCACCGGCAAGATCAGGCCTATCGAGCGGCTTCACGAAGACCTCCCGCGTTGCGACAGCAATTCCCGAAAGACTCGCCGTCGCCTTCACGGAAGGCGCCCGGAGCCGTCTCAAAAGTTACCAGCCCACGGGGCGATCGGAAGGATTTCTACCGACGCCTTCGCCGAATCTCGCTCCGCCCCCTTCGACGGCCGCGACCTCGGCCGGTGAGCCACCGACCCGCGCAGGCATGCCCCGTGCACGCTCGCATGCCGTCGCATGAACAATCCTCGGTGGCTTGGTCCCTCGTTTTTCATCGTCGCGTCGTTCGCTCCCGTCACGGGCGCGCAGGCTCGCGTGGGAAGCAGCCTTTCGCGCCCCGCAGGAACGCCGGGCGGCTACGCCGACGAGCTCACCGATCTCTCCCCCCCTGCCCGTGACTTCGATCGTCAACCGGGCGCCGTCTTCTCCTACTGCGCCCGCAACACCGCGACTTACGAATGCCTGTCGTATGGGCCCGATGGGGCGGTCCGGCGGCAGCGGACGAAGGCCGTCCTTCATGGCACCGCCTTCGCCTTCAAGAGACAGGGCCCGGACACCTTCCTGCTGACGAACGATCACGTCGCCTCCTGGCCGGAGGTCACCGACCACCAGCACACGGTCCCCGGCATCGGTCCAGGATGCAAGAAGATCTCCGAGTCTCTCTCCCTCGTCGACGACGAGCACGATGCTTACGCGACCGACGACGTCCCGGTCTCACTGGTCATCACCGATCCGCGCCTCGACGTGGCCGTGCTGAAGACCCACGCGGAACTGCAGGTGATGCCCTGGAAGATCGGCCACAGCGGCAGCCTGCGCGAGCGAAACGTCGTCGAGGTCCGCGGCTTTCCGCTGGGCGCGTTTCGTGCCACCAACATCGGCAAGGTGATCTCACCGCACGATCACGACGACTTCGGAGACTGGGACCACGACGACTTCGTGATCGACGCCCTGCTCTCGTCCGGAAACTCCGGGTCGCCCGTGCTGGCGGTCTCGTCCGTCACAGGCGAGTACGAGCTAGTGGGCGTCTTCCACGCTGGCTACACCGAAGGGAGCGCGCTGAACGTCGTCGTCGGGATCGATCAGATCCGCGATTTGATGACGACGCTGAAGAGCCCCCCGCGCGCCCCGCGGGGCGACGCGGTGTCGCTCGACCGGTCCACCCGCGACATCGTCGCCGCCAGCCTGAACGCCGAACGCGAGATCTTCTTCGGCTTCGGCTCGCGCGTCGCCCTGGCCCGGCAGGGTGTCGGCGGCGAGCTCTTCTTCGCGGTCTTCCCCAAGGACTTTCCCGCGGCATCCGAGCCCGACTTGATCATCGAAGACGGGACGGCCCCCGATGCCGCCGCCTTCGGCGAGGTGGGGCGTCTGTGGGTCGGGTCGGCGCGCGGGTTGAAAAGCTACCCTCAATCCGCCCTCAACGCCGAGGTGCGGGGGCAGGTCGAGCGGCTGCTGAACGCGCTGCGCGCCGACGCCTATTCTCACGCCGTCTATCAGTCCGCGCTTCGCCTGCAATCGACGTCCCGCCAGTCGTCGGACCGGATGGCGCAAATGGCGAAGCGGCTCGCTCAGACAGCGACGGGACGCACCGATCTGATCCAGATCGTCTCGGAGCTGTCGGATAATCTGGCGCCCTCAGCAGGAGAATCGGCGACCACTCTGGCGCTCGTCACGGCCCCTTCCTCGCTCGTCCCGCCCGCCCCGCCCGCGCCCGTCACCGTCGCCGTCACGCTGCACAGGCCGTCGAGCGATGCCCCCGCCACGCTCGCTTCAGCGCTGGCGCCGGTGACACCAAAGACGGTGGCGATCTCCAGCGCAGCGCACTGAGCGGAGCGTCTCGACCTCGAACCGAACCCAACCAGTTGAATCGACAACCCGAAGGAGACCCGAGATGAAACGAACGTTTTCGACCATCGCCGTCCTGACCGCCCTGGCCTGGGGAGGCGCGGCGTTCGCCGCCGACGCGCCCGCGGCAAAGCCCGACTGCTCCGCCAAGCAACAGGAGTTCGACGCCGCCAAGACGGCCGCGAAGCCGCAGAAGGCCGACCTGACCTCGTGCAAGGACAAAAAAGGAAAGGACAAGGCCGACTGCGAGAAGCCGCTGAAGGACAAGGCCAAGGAGGACACCAAGGCCGCCGTCGACAAGGAGAAGGCCGCCAAGAAGGACCTCGATTGTTGCAAGAACCCCAAGATGAAGGGGTGCCCGGCGTAGCTCGATCGCCCGACGTCGCGGACAGCCTGCGCGTCGGGCGGTACTTCGCTGGCCTTGACGATCGACGATGCTGGTCCTGGAAGCCAGGTTTCGTTTCGACGCCGCCGACGACGTCGAGCCGACGACCGTCGCGCACGTCGTGTGGACCAGCGCCGACGATCTTCATCCCATCGTCCAGCCGTCATTCTCGTTGCAGAGCCATCCGGGGCCGGCCACGGTCCTGGTGAAGCTCCAGTATCTGGTCGAACTGACGTCGCCCGATTCGTTCGCCCGGCTACAGACGCTGCGCAGCCAGTTCTGGTCGTTCGTCGACGTCTCCACCCAAACCCCGCACCAAGGAGATTCATGATGTCGTCACGCCTCACTCCGCTCATCGCCGCGCTGGTGCTGGGCACGTTCGGCGCCTGTGCTCACCAGCCACCGCCCGGTGAAACGGTCAAGGCCCTGCCCCACTCCACCGCGCGTACCGAGACCGTTCGCACGCTCCCCACCGACAGCGACGTCACGAACCGCGAGGCCTCCGCCGGGGTCGGTGGTCAGCCCGCCATCTACTTTTCCCTCGATTCGGCCCAGCTCAGTGATGACGATCGCGGCGTCCTGCAAAACGTGGCGGGAACTTTCCGCCAGCAGCACACCGCGAAGGTCCGCATCGAAGGCAACTGCGACGATCTGGGGACGACCGAGTACAACCTGGCGCTGGGCGAGCACCGCGCCCTGGCGGCCAAGGAGTACCTCGTTCACCTGGGCGTGCCCGACGGTCGCATCGCCACCATCAGCTACGGCTCGTCGCGGCCGAAATATCCGGAAGACGACAGCGGCCGACCCAAGAACCGCCGCGACGACGTCATCGTTCGCTGACCGCGCCGCCGCCCCAGCGCCGGCCGGCGGAGATGACATACTGCCGTGATGCCGTCGTCACAGGGACTGTCCCGCCGGCTCGCGCTCGCCTCCGTGGGTACGGCGCTGGCGGTCGGCATCGTGTGCGCGGTCGGTCTGTTCTCCCTGGGCGACGCGGCGGCGGTCGCGCACGTGGCGGTGACGCGCCAGCTGCAGCTCGCCGACGACGCCACCGCCATGGGGGCGTTCCTGTATCAGAAGGGCTTCGTGGCGGAGTATCTGCTGACCGGCGATCGCGAGTGGTTGGCCGAGCTCGAGACCAGCCGCCCCGCCTTCGAATCCTGGCTGGTGCACGCCCACGACAAGCTCGGCGGCGACGAAGCGAGAAAGCTGCTCGACGACGTGCAGGCCGAGTACGTGTCGTTCGACGCCATACGCAAGCGGGCGATCTCGCTGTTCGACGACGGGCGGCTCGACGACGCGAAGGTGGCGCTCGGCACGAACCGCCCGCACGCCCAACGGCTGCGCAGCCTGTTCGATCAGCTGGGCCGCCTGGCGCGGGCGGATGCCGAGCGGAAGCTGGCGGCGTCCGAGCGGGCGGTCAGGCATCTGGCGCACATCCTGGTGGCCACCAGCGTCGCCGGCGCGGCGGCCAGCCTGCTGGTCGGATTCCTGTGGGCGCGGCGGGTGACGAAGCCGATCTACGAGCTGCAGGTGCAGGTGGAGTCCGCCGCCGAGCGGACGCGCATCACCGTCGGGCCGGGACGAGCCGGGCTCGACGCGATGGGCGATCAGGTGAACGCGCTCGTCGAGAAGCTGGAGCAGACGGACGCGGCGCTGGCCGAGCACCGGCGGCGCCTGGTGCAGAGCGAGAAGCTGTCCGCCGTCGGAGAGCTGGCCGCGAAGCTGGCGCACGAGGTGCTGAATCCGCTGGCGGGGATCAAGGCAGCCGTTCAGGTCCTGGCCCGGCAACGGTCCGCCGCCGGCGACGGCGCGAGCGTGTCCGAGGTGGTCGAGGCCGTCAGCCGCGAGATCACGCGGGTGGACGGCCTGTTGCGCCGGTTGATGCGCTTCGCCCGCCCGCTCGCGCCGCGCGTTCAGATCGTCACCGTTGCCTCCATCCTCGACGGCGGCGTGGCCGCCGCGCGCCCCGCGCTCGCCCGCGCGAACGTCACCGTCGACCGCCGGGCTCCGCCGGAGCTGCCGCCGGTCGAGGCCGATCCCCAGCTGCTGGCGCAGGTGCTGACGAACTTGCTGACGAACGCCGCCGACGCGATGGCGCCCCACGGTGGCCCCGTGACCGTCGAGGCAGGTCGCGCCATGAACCTGGGACGCGACGAGATCTTCATCCGGGTCACCGACGGCGGCCCCGGCATCAGCGATGCGACCTTGGGCGAGCTGTTCAAGCCGTTCTTCACCACCAAGCCCGAGGGGCACGGTCTGGGCCTGGCCGTCAGCCAGAACATCCTGCTCGAGCACGGCGGCCGGATCGCGGGGCGCAATCGCCCGGTGGAAGAAGGGGCCGGCGCCATCTTCGAGCTGGCCTTCCCCGTCGTAAGGTGAGGTGACGAACATGACCACGCACGTGCTGATCGCCGACGATGAACCGCTGATCCGGCAGTCCCTCGAGACGGTCCTCCGTCAGGAAGGGTTCGAGGTCAGCGCGGCCGGCTCGGGCAGCGAGGCCTGGACGCTGTTTCAGGACGAACGCCCCGACGTGGTGCTCCTCGATCTGGTGCTGGGGGACGCCGACGGCCTCGAGTTGCTGCGGCGGATGCGTCACCTGACGCCCGACTGCAAGGTGATCCTCATCTCCGCGCACGGCTCGATCGAGAGCGCCGTGACGGCGATGAAGCTGGGCGGCTACGACTTCATACGCAAGCCGTTCGAGATCGAGGAGATCGTGGCCGCCGTGCGGAACGCCGCCCGCACCAGCTCGCTCGAACGGCGGGTCGCCTATCTGTCGGCGCAAGAACGGAAGCGAAACGCCGGCACGGCGTTCGTGCACGCGTCGGCGCGCATGACCGATCTGCTGCGCGAGGTGGAGGTGATCGCCGCCAGCCCGGTGCCCACGGTGCTGGTGACGGGCGAGAGCGGCACGGGCAAGCAGGCGGTGGCGCGCATGCTTCACGACGGCTCGCCGCGCGCCGGCGGCCCGTTCATCGAGCTGAACGCCTCCGCCATCCCCGAGACCCTGGTGGAGAGCGAGCTGTTCGGCCACGAGCGCGGCGCCTTCTCGGACGCGCGCGACCGCAAGCTGGGTCTGGTCGAGCTGGCCGACGGCGGCACCCTGTTCCTCGACGAGGTGGGCGATCTGGGCGCGGCGGCGCAGGCGAAGCTGCTGACCTTCCTCGAACAGCGGACGTTTCGTCGCGTGGGGGCGACGGCGACACGCCGGGTCGACGCGCGCGTGGTGGCGGCCACCAACCGCCCCCTGGCCGCGCTGGTGGCGGAGCGACAGTTTCGCGAGGATCTGTTCTATCGCCTGAATGCGATCACGGTCCATCTCCCGCCGCTGCGCGAGCGCGCCGACGACGTTCGCCCGCTGGCGGAGCATTTCCTGGCCCGGGCCGCGCAGGAGCTGGGGCGCCGCTTCCAGGGGCTGACCGTGGAGACCCTGGGGCTGCTGCAACGCCACCGCTGGCCCGGCAACGTGCGCGAGCTGAAGGCGGTGATCGATCGCGCCGCGCTGCTGAACGACGACGAGCTGCTTCGCCCCGCGCACCTGCCCCCGCAGCTGGTGGCCGACGCGCTGAACGCGCCCGCCCGCGCGTCGGCGCCGGCCCCCGCCGCGATCCCGTCGCTGGAGGAGGTCGAGCTGGCGCACATCCGCCGGGTGCTGGAGCTGTGCGGCGGCAACCGCACCGCGGCGTCCCAGCACCTCGGCATCACGCGCCAGACGCTGACGAAGCGGATCGGCGGCGAACAGGACGGCTGAGCGCGCCGCTCAGAGATCGCCGAGCTCGGCCAGGATTCGCCCGGCGCCGCGCGCCAGCAGGCGCTCGGCCAGCCGGGCGCCGATCTCCGCCGCGTCGCGCGTCGGTCCCCGCTCTTCGTCGGTCAAGATCTCGCTGGCGTCGGGGCGCCCCACCAGACCTTGCAGGGTGACCACGTCGCCGTCGATCGTCGCATGACCGGCCACCGGCGTGCGACAGCCGGCGCCCAGGCCCACCAGCAACGCCCGCTCGGCCGCCACCGTCACCTCGGCGCCGCGATCGGCGAGCCCCCGGCAGAGCGCGCGCACCGCTTCATCGTCGGCGCGCGTCTCGATCGCCAGCGCCCCCTGTCCGATGGCCGGCAGCATGTCGCGTACCGATAGCCGCTCGGTGATGCGCCCGTCGAAGCCGAGCCGGTCCAGGCCGGCGGCGGCCAGGATGGCGGCGTCGACCACCCCTTCCGCGACCTTGCGCAGGCGCGTGTCGACGTTCCCCCGCAAGAGCTCGATGCTCAGATCCGAGCGCAGCGCCCGCACCTGGCAGACGCGGCGAAGACTGGACGTGCCAATCCGGCTGCCCGGCGCCAGCGCGCGCAGTGGCTTCCCGTCGCGGCTGATCAAGACGTCGCGCGGATCGGCGCGGGGCGGAATGGCCGCCAGCAGCAGTCCCGGCGCCAGCGCGGCGGGCACGTCCTTCAGGCTGTGCACCGCCAGATCGATGGTCCCCGCCAGCAGGGCTGCCTCGATCTCCTTCACCCACACCCCCTTGCCGCCCCGCTCGATGACCGGCCCGGTCTGGAAACGATCGCCCTCGGTGACGATGATCTGCTGCGTGATCGCGAGGCCCGGCGACAGCCGCGACAGCTCGGCCATCACGTGATCGGCCTGCCAGCGCGCCAGCGCGCTGCCGCGTGTTCCGATGACGATCCGACGCATGGTGCTCACCGGCCTGCGGCCTTTCCCGAGAGACGCGCCGTCGATTGTTCGGCCTCTCCGTCATCGCCGTCGTCGTCCCGAGACCCCAGCGCGGCGGGCGCCCCATCGTCGGTGACCTCCAGATCGAACAGGCGCTGCGCCGCCGACACCAGCGCCGCGCCATCCACCGGATCGCCGCCCCCTTTTTTCAAGGCGACCTGCGGGCGATGAAGCAGCTTCTTCGCGATGGCCTCCGCCAGCTCGAACATGGCGCGCTGCTCGCGCTCTCCCAGGCCGGACAGCCCGGCCACCGCGCGCTCGGCCTCGGCGCGCGCCGTCTCGAGCACGCGATCGCGAAGCGCGGTGATGGTGGGGCCGACCCGCCGCCCGCGGAACGCTTCCAGGAAGCGCGCCACCTCCTGCTCGACCATCGCCTCGGCGCGATCGGCCTGGCCGCGCCGACCGTCGCGATGCTCGTCGGCCAGCTTCTGCAGATCGTCGATGTCGGCCAGGAACACGTTCGCCACCTGCGCCGCCGACGGCTCCACGTCGCGCGGCACGGCGATGTCGATGAGAAACAGCAACCGGCCGCGGCGTTTCTTCTGCGCCGCCTCGATCAGCGCCCGCGTCAACACCGGACGCTGCGCCCCGGTCGACGCGATGACGATGTCGGCCTGCACCAGTGCCCCCAGCAGATCTTCGAAGGGGTGCGTCTCGGCGCCGCCGATGCGCGCCGCCAGCTCGTCGGCGCGCGCGGCGGTGCGATTCGTCACCCGCAGGGTGGCGCCGTGACCGCGCAGCGCCCGCGCCGCCAGGTCGGCCATCTTGCCGGCCCCCACCAGCAGCACCGAGCGACCGGCGAAGCCGTCGAAGATCTTGCGCGCGAACTCGATCGAGACCGAGCTGATCGATACCGGGTTGCGCGCGATCTCCGTCTCGCGCCTGACCCGCCGCGCGATGCGGAAAGCCCCGGAGAAACAGGCGCCCAGCAGCGCGCCCGCCGTCTCATGGGTCACGGCGTCGTCGTGCGCCTGCTTCACCTGACCGAGGATCTGGGGCTCGCCGATGACCAGCGAGTCGAGGCTGGCCGCCACGCGAAACAGGTGATGGACGGCGTCCACGTCGACCCGCGCGTACAGGTGCTTCGCGATGTCGAGCTCGCTGATCCCGGCCCGCTCGGCCAGGTGGCGGCGAAGCGCGGCGATGGCGGCGTCCGGATCGGGCGAGGCCAGATAGATCTCGACGCGATTGCAGGTCGACAGCAGCGCCACCTCGCGCACGGTCTCCAGCCGCGCGAAGGCCCGCAATGCCTCGCCGATCTGGTCGGGCGGCGACGCCAGCCGTTCGCGCACGTCGAGCGGCGCCGTCTTGTGGGACAGCCCGAGGACCAGAAAGTCGATTCCACCTGGCATGGTCGAGGTCAGCTGAACGAACGCAGGACGTACAACATCAAGACGCCGAACAGACCGGCGAATCCCCCCAGGGTCAACCAGGCGGCCCGGCGACCCCGCCACCCCGCGCCCACCCGCGCCAGCAACAGGACCCCGAAGGCCAGCCAGGCCAGGACCGCCATCAGATATTCGGGACGTCGCGCCTCCGCGGCGGAGAGGCCGCCCAGGCGCGCGATCCAGGCCGCGCCCGTCACGAGCGCGAGCGTGAAGACCGGGAAGCCGACCGAGACGCAGCGGAGCGCCAGACCGTCGAGCGTGGCCAGCGGCGCCTCGTCGGTCAGCCGATCGAAGCGCTTCTGGCGCAGCCGCGTCTCCTCGCGCAGGTACAGCACGGCCAGCACGGCGGCGAACGCGAACACGGCCACGCCCAGCGTGGCGAGGAACACGTGGGTCAGCCCCAGCGCCCCCATGCGCGGCGCGCCCGGCTCGGCCGGCACGACGCGCGCCAGAACCAGCAAGGTCAGCGACGCCGGCACGGCGAACGCCCCGGCGGTCGACAGCCGATAGCGAAGGCTGGCGAGCAGAAACGCCCCCGCGATCAGGAAGCCGACGAAGCCCACCGCCTCGGGCGTCGAGGAGACCGGATTCTGGCCGGCCACGCAGCGCGCACCGATGTCGATGAGCTGAACGGCGAACGCCACCACGAGGAACGCGCGCGCGGCCCGGGTCGCCGACGGCCGCTTGGTCAGCAGATGTCCGAGAAACAGCGCCGACGCCAGTGCGTAGGCCAAAATCTCCACCGCGGTGAGCGTGGCCACAGGCCTTTATGTACCACGATCACTCGAAATCGGCTCGCCCCGCGGGGCGCGGGCCATGACACGACGGTGGTCACGTGCTAAGCAGACCCCATCATGGCCAGCGCGAACATTCTCGAGGTCACCGACACGAATTTCGAGACCGAGGTCCTCAAGTCCTCGACACCGGTTCTCGTCGACTTCTGGGCGGCGTGGTGCGCCCCCTGCCGAGCCATCGCCCCGCACGTCGAGGCGCTCGCCACCGAGTACACCGGCAAGCTGCGCGTGGGAAAGTTCGACATCGACGCGAACCAGGGCGTCCCGCAGCAGTACGACATCCGCAGCATCCCGACCCTGCTCGTCTTCAAGGACGGCAAGGTGGTCGGTCAGCTGGTGGGCGCCGTGCCGCGCGCGAAGATCGAAGACCTCGTCAAAAAAGCGCTGTAGGAACGTGGAAGGGGCTTCGCCCCTCCCACGAGCCCTCCCCGACGGACCGGACCTGAGGCGGGTCCGGATTTGCTCGACGAGCACTTTCTCCGGTGGGCGGAGCCCACCTCCGATGCCGGGGAGGACTGTGTCCTCCCTGCGACCCTCCTGACACGTCGACTGGAACCGTGGCGTTGCGGTTCAAGCGGTGCTCGGTGTCTTGGCTTCGCCCACGAAGTGGAAGAGCTCGCCGCTCCAATCCCAACCTCGCCCACGAAGCGGAAGAGGTCGCCCCCAATCCCAACCTCGCCCACGAAGTGGGAGAGGTCGCCCAGCCGGTAGGCTGGGCGGGTGAGGGTCCGGCGTACGCGAGCTCAATCAGCGAACATCCGGATCCGCGTCTCCACGCGAAAGGCGGGGCCTACGCTTCGGTGCGGACCGGGTTGCTCAGCGATGACTCGCGCAGGCTCTGCACGGACGCGGTGAGCGGCTGCGAGAGCACCGGATAGGCCGGGGGCGGCACGATCGCCGTCGAGCGTCCCGAGCGCGTGAACAGTCCCCGCAGCGCATTACCCAGGTTCCCCTGCCACAGCGACAGCCAGCCGACGTAGGCGAAGCCGCACATGAACAGGGCCAGGAACGGCAGCGACACGTAGTGGCCGTTCCGGAACGCATACACGATCGCGACGACGAAATAGCCCGCGAACGCCATCTCGAGGTACGGCGTCAGCGAGCGCGCCGACTTGTACTTCTTACCCGACCACGACTCGAGCCGACCGCGGATGCCGTGCTTCGGCGTGCGCACGAACTCCGTCTCGCGGCCCAGCAGCGCTTCCATCACGGCGCGCGTCTGGTTCACGCACAGGCCGATCCCCACCGACAACACCAGCGGCAGGCGCTTCCACACCGACCACTGGATGCGGCGACGGCGCCCCGGGTACATCATCTTCTCGATCTCCCGCTCCGACGCCAGATAGAACGACGCGATGCTGAGCGTGGTGCCGAAGAACAGCGGCAGGTCGATCGTCAGCACCTCTCGGATGCCGTGCTGGGTGCGGAACGCCAGGTTCGGCAACAGCAGCAGCGACAGCACCACCAGCAGCGGATACGACAGGTTGTTCGTCAGGTGAAAGAACGCCTCGCTCTTCTGCGCGAACGTGGCGTTGGAGCGCAGGATCGTCGGCAACAGCTTGCGGGCCACCTGGATCGAGCCCTTGGCCCAGCGGAACTGCTGGGACTTGAACGCCGCCATCTCGACCGGCAGCTCGGCCGGCGCGGCGATCTCGGGCAGGTACACGAACCGCCAGCCGCGCAGCTGGGCCCGGTACGACAGATCCATGTCCTCGGTCAGCGTGTCGTGCTGCCAGCCGCCCGCGTCGGCGATGGCCGACCGGCGCCAGATCCCCGCCGTGCCGTTGAAGTTGAAGAACCGCCCCGACCGGTTACGCCCGGCGTGTTCCATCACGAAGTGCCCGTCCAGCATCAACGCCTGCACCTCGGTCAGCGCCGAGAAATCCCGGTTCACGTGATCCCAGCGGCACTGCACGACGGCGACCTTCGGATCGAAGAAGTGATCGATGGTCCGCTCGAGCACGTCGGCCTGGGGAAGAAAGTCGGCGTCGAAGATCAGCACGAACTCGCCCTTCGCGGTGCGCAGGCCGGCGTCGAGCGCGCCCGCCTTGAAGCCGGAGCGATCGACGCGATGGACGTACTCGATGTCGAGCTCGGGGAACTTCACCGCCAGCTCGGCGATCTTGCGCTGACAGATCTGGCGCGTCTCGTCCGTGGAGTCGTCGAGCACCTGGATCTGGAAGCGGTCGCGCGGATAGCGAATCAGGGCCACGGAGTCGAGCAGCCGCTCGACGACGTACATCTCGTTGAACAGCGGAAGCTGGACGGTCACCGCCGGCAGGTCGGCGAAGGTGCCGGCGGGCTTCGGCTTGTTGTTCCGGTGCTTGTAGTAGAGAAAAACCAGCACGGAGCGGTGACAGCCGTAGAAGGCGAGGACCAGCAGAACAGCCAGGTACGTTCCGACAAGGAGCGACGACAATTCCATGACCTGCAGATTACGAAGCCAATTGTCACCCAATTGTCATTCGTTGTGATTCTTTGTAGGCCCTTGCCCACACGACGCCCAGGCCCCCGCGAAGACTCGGGTTTTTCCCGCCTGCTAGGAACGCCCGTAGACCGGAACGACGGCGCCCGAGCCGAC
This sequence comes from Polyangia bacterium, assembly GCA_036500205.1. Classification (GTDB taxonomy): domain Bacteria; phylum Myxococcota_A; class Polyangia; order Fen-1088; family Fen-1088; genus DASYCK01. Next base: position 39,323 of record DASYCK010000265.1, read on the forward strand.
CGGGTTGTCGAGGGATGCCAGCCACACGATCACGGCGGCTATCTCTCCGGGGGTCACGAACCGCGCCGGATCCGCATCGGCCATCGACGCCCGGTTGGCCGCCGTGTCGATGGTGCCGGGCGCGACGGCGTTCACCAGGATCCCTTCGGTCTTCAGCTCGTCCGCCAGGGCCATGGTCATCGAGACGACCGCCGCCTTCGCCAGGGTGTAAGCCGTCTTTCCCCCCTCGGGATGCAGGGCCGCCCGCGAAGCCACGTTGACGATGCGTCCGCCGCCACCGCCCGGTCGCAAGCGAAAGCGACGCACGGCCTCGCGACAGCAAAGGAAGGCGGTCACAAGGTTGAGGTCGAGCTGCGAACGAAGGTCATCGAGCATCGTCTCGGTGATCCCCGCCATGGCGAAGCCGCCCGCCACGTGAACGGACGCCCACAAAGCGGCCGGGAGCCCGGCATAGAAAGCCACCACCGCTGGCTCGTCGGTGAGGTCGACACCAGCGACATAGGTCACCCCGGGAACCGACGCGGCGGGCGCCTTTCCGCGCACGGGAACGTGCACGATCGCGCCCGCGCTCATGAACGCTTCGACGACGGCCGTCCCCAGCGCGCCCACGCCGCCGGTGACCACCACGTGTCGCCCTTCGACTCCCTTGCTCAAGATGGCGGTACTATATCCGCCTCGAGGTCTCCTCATGTCGCTACCGGCTCAAATTCCGCTGTACCAGGTCGACGCCTTCACCAGCGAGGCGTTCCGGGGAAATCCGGCCGCCGTCTGTCCGCTCGAGGCGTGGTTGCCGGTCCCCTTGATGCAAAAGATCGCCGCCGAGAACAACCTGTCCGAGACGGCGTTCTTCATTCCCGACGGTGACGGCTTCGCGCTGCGCTGGTTCACGCCGACGACGGAGGTCGATCTGTGCGGCCACGCCACGCTGGCCAGCGCCTTCGTCTTGATGACCGAGCTCTCGCCCGCGCGAACGCGGGTGGTCTTCTCGACGCGCAGCGGGCCGCTGACGGTCGAGCGGGCTGGCGACAAGCTGACGATGGACTTCCCGTCGCGGCCGGCGACCCAGTTGACGACACCGTTCCCGGCGCTCTCGGCGGGGCTGGGGCGAACGCCGGTGGCGGTCTGGACGGCGCGCTCGTTCGTGGCCGTCTTCGAGGACGCGGAGACGGTGCGCGGGCTGCGCCCCGACTTCGCGAAGATCGCCGCCCTCGACACCTACGGCGTGATCGTCACCGCGCCCGGCACCGGAGCCGATGCCGACGTCGATTGCGTGTCCCGCTTCTTCGCCCCCCGGCAGGGCGTCCCCGAGGATCCCGTCACCGGCTCCGCGCACTGCACGCTGGCTCCTTACTGGGCGGCGCGCCTCGGCCGCCCGCAGCTCCGAGCGCGCCAGGTCAGCGCGCGCGGCGGCGAGATCGACTGCGAGCTCCGCGGCGACCGCGTTTCCCTGTCGGGCCAGGCCGTGCTCGTCATCCAGGGGACCTTGCGGATTCCGCCTGGTTAGACGCCCCGCGTCTAGTCGTCGGGGACGACGAAAAAGTTAGCAGTTGCACGGGTCGGCAGGTCAGGGATAGAAACTGACCTGTTAGTGGCGGTGAGGTGGACTCTGTAGCTAGCATGTGACGCTCTGGGAGCGGTCGGCTCACCGATTGAAATCCCCCCAATCATCTTGATCTGGAGAAAAATACCGATGCGCGACCATGGAAAAGAAGCGAGCCAGTCTCGTCTTGGAAAATTCAAGCTTCTGTTTGCGCCCCTCGCGGTGGCCGCGTTGATGATGGGTTATCAGGCCTGCGGCAGTGACGGCGGCTCGCCGACTGACGCCAGCACCGACATGGCCGCCACGGGTGGCAAGGGTTCGGGCGGCAAGGTCGGCAGCGGCGGCACGACCGTCGGCTCGGGCGGCGCGACCGTCGGCTCGGGTGGCGCGGCTGGCGGCAGCGGCGGCGCGACGGTCGGCTCGGGCGGCACGTCCTCGGGCGGGGCGGCCGGCGGCGCCGGCGGTAGGGCAGCAGGTGGTGCGGGCGGCAGGGCAGCCAGCGGCGGCGCAGGCGGCAGGGCGGCAGGCGGCGCAGCCGGCGGTTCGAACGGCGGCGCGGCCGGTGGCGCGGCGGGCGGTTCGAACGGTGGCGCGGCTGGTGGCCGTGCGGGCGCAGCCGGCGGAGCCGGTGGCCACGCTGGCGCGGCTGGCGGCGCGGGCGGTCACGCTGGCGCGGGCGGCGGCGCGGGTGGCCACGCAGGCGCGGGCGGCGCTGGCGGCACATGCGGCGGAGCCAATCAGACCTGCTGCGGAACGGTCTCGAACCCCAGCTGCAACAGCGGGCTCGGCTGCCAGAGCGTAAATGGAACTCGTACCTGCACGACTTGCGGTACCACCACCAACATGTGCTGCGTGGGAACGAATTATTGCCAGGATGCCTCGAGCTCTCCTCCCACGGTCCATTGCAATACAAATACCGTTTGTGAAAGTTGTGGCGGAGTCGGCCAACCCTGCTGCGACTCGAACGCTTGCGGCAGCAACCTCGTATGCGACAGAAGTTCCGGCAATGGATTCTGCCGCGTGTGCGGCGGAGCAGGCCAAATTTGCTGCGATGGCGTCTGCGACACGACTTCGATTTGCTCGGGCCGTACGACAGGTGCGGGTGGTGCGGGTGGTGCGGGTGCTGCGGGTGACCCAGGAAATTGTCTGTCGTGCGGAGGAGTTGGGCAGCCCTGCTGTGTCAGCTCGATGTGTAACAACACTCTCAGTTGCAACGGCTCGACTCAGCGATGCCAGTAACCAGATAGACCGTCTGAGCTAAAAGAAGGGTCGGGCCATTGGCCCGGCCTTTTTTTTTGACCAGCCGCGGACACCGTCGCATCCTCGCCTCGACGACGCACTCACCGGCGAACGTCAGCCGAAAAGCGCCCGATCCATTCGACCAACGGCTCCGATGACTCCGCGCCGTGCGCCACCATCAGCGCGGCGATGGCGGTCACCAGAGGGGCTGGCAGGTTCAGGACATCGCCGAACGCGACCCCACCCGACCCGTTCCAGACGTCGAACGCCACCAGCAACACGATCTTCTCCGGTCGCGACAGGTCCTGCTCGCTCGGGGTTCGCCCGCGCCAGGATACTGTCGTGTGCCCGTCGGAAAGTGAAGTCCCTCGTCGCGACGGCGCTCGCCTCAGATAGCCTTTCAGCCAGCTCGCGCGCTTCGTCGGCCCGCGGTCCGTCCAGTAGGCCTCGCTCCCGAATCCAGCGAGACGCATCAGCACGTGACAGGCGCGGGCGAGCTGCTGCAGATCGCGAGAAATGGTCCCCTCCGTCGAGGCGTTCACACTAGTCACAAAAGCCTAGTCGCGCAAGATAGGCATATTTGACCATATGAGACGTGCGCTGCGTGAGGTAACGGGATCACCTCCGCATGGCTTCCGACGAAGAGTGGCTCCGCCAGATCGGCCGACGCGTGGTCGAGTTCCGCCACGCCCGGGGGCTGACCCAGAAGGCCTTGGCGCGCAAGGCGCGGCTGTCCGAGAGCCACGTCTACCGGATCGAACAGGGCGCCCACATGGGGGTGGCGACGTTGCTGGCCGTCGCGCGCGCCCTGGGGGTCGCCCCCGAGCTGTTCTTCGCGGCGCAGGCGTTGGCGGTGACGACCCCGTTTCCAGGATATCCCCCCCTCGACGGGCCGCGACCGCAGATGCGCGAGCCGGCCGTCGAGCGGGTGTCGACATTCGTGGAGAGCCTGAAGGCCGACGAGCGCCGTCGCGCCATGCGCCTTCTGCGCGCCGCGTTTCCAGGACGCGAACCGTCGTGAACCTCGGCGCCGCCGCTACGGAACCAGCGTCATCCAGCCGTGCGTGTCGGGCACGCGGCCGTACTGCACGTCGGTGATCGTCGTGTACAGGCGCTGCGCCAGCTCGCCGGGTTGGCCCCCGTTGATGAGGATCTTCTCGCCCTTCCAGCCGAGCTCGCCCACCGGTGTAATGACGGCGGCCGTGCCGCAGCCGAAGACTTCGCGCAGGCTGCCGTCGCGCTGGGCGGCCAGCAGCTCGTCGATGGTCAGCTGCCGCTCGCTGGTCTTCACGCCCCACTCCTTGCACAGCGTCAGCACCGAGTCGCGCGTGACGCCGCCCAGGATCGTTCCGTCGAGCGCTGGCGTGATCAGCTCGTCGCCGATGACGGCGACCAGGTTCATCGTCCCCACCTCCTCGAGGTGGCGATGCTCGCTGGCGTCGGTCCACAGCACCTGATCGTAGCCACGCTTCTTCGCCTCCTCGGCGGCCAGCAGGCTGGCGGCGTAGTTCGCCCCCGCCTTCACGGCGCCCAGGCCTCCCGCGGCGGCGCGCACGAAACGGTCCTCGACCCAGATCCGCGCCGGGCTGAACACGTTCGAGCCGCTGTGGTAGGCGCCCACGGGCGACGCGATGATGAAGAACATGTACTTCTTCGAGGGACGCACGCCCAGGAACGGCTCCGTGGCGATCAGCGTCGGGCGAATGTAGAGCGACGTCCCGGGAGACGCGGGGACCCAGTCACGGTCGGCGCTCACCAGCCCGATCAACAGCTCCAACGTCAGCGCGGGATCGGGCGCCGTCATGCACAGCCGCGGCGCCCCCTCGGCCAACCGCCGGCTGTGACGATCGGCGCGGAACAGCTGCACGCGACCGTCGGAGGCACGATACGCCTTCAACCCGTCGAAGATCTCCTGGCCGTAGTGAAAGACCGCTGACGCGGGATCCATCGAGAAGTTCCCGTAAGGCACCACGCGCGGATCGCTCCAGCCGCCCTCCTCGGTCCAGTCGGCCACCGCCATGTGGTCGGTGAAGACGCGCCCGAACACCAGATCGCGGTCCTCCGGCCGGGGCTTGCGGGACACCGTCAGCTCGGTGCGAATCGCCAGGCGGGCCTTGGCACCTACCCCGGCGGGCCCGGAGGTGGAGGTCGTGGTACCCAGGGTCTTCATCTCGTTCGCCGGCGACGTCATGGCAACCGAAGGATATCCCGTGCCGTCCTCCGCTGCCATACGCTGACGCGCGCTATGCTGCCTTCATGATGGTCATCCGGAAAGGGTCGCAGCGCGGGCACACCGACATCGGCTGGCTGGACAGCCGGCACACCTTCTCGTTCGGCGATTACCACGACCCCGCGGCGATGGGATTTCGCACCATTCGCGTGCTCAACGACGATCGCGTGGTCGCCGGCGCCGGCTTCCCCACCCACGCCCACCGCGACATGGAGATCGTCAGCTACGTCCTCGACGGCGCGCTCGAGCACCGCGACAGCCTGGGCACCGGCTCGGTCATTCGCCCCGGCGACGTGCAGCGCATGAGCGCCGGCACCGGCGTGCGCCACAGCGAGTTCAACGCCTCGAAGACGGCGCCCGTGCGGTTCCTGCAGATCTGGATCCTGCCCGAGCGCGCGGGGCTCCCGGCTGGCTACGAGCAGAAGACGTTCTCCCAGGCCGAGCGACAGGGGAAGCTGCGGCTGGTGGCGTCCCGCGACGGCCGAGAGGGCTCCGTCACCGTCCACCAGGACGTCACCATCCAGGTCGCGACGCTGGACGCAGGCGATGAGCTTCACTTTGCCCTGCCCGCTGGCCGATCGGCCTGGGTGCAGATCGCGCGCGGCGCCGTCACCGTGAACGGGGAAGCGCTGACCGAGGGCGACGGCGCCGCCATCAGCGCCGTCACCGACATCGCCCTGCGCGCCAGCGCCGCCGACAGCGAGCTGCTGCTGTTCGACGTCGCCTGAGCCGGGCCGTCCCGCGCGCGTTGCGATATGCTGCGCCCGATGGCCACCAGGCACTGGCTCTTGAAGAGCGAGCCCGAGAGTTTTTCGATCGACGATCTGGCGCGCGCGCCCAAGCAGACCACGTTCTGGAACGGCGTGCGCAACTATCAGGCGCGCAACCTGCTCCGTGACGACCTGCAGGTCGGCGACGGCGTCATCTTCTATCACTCGAACGCCGACCCGGCCGCCGCGGTCGGCCTGGCCGAGGTGGTGCGCGCCGGCTACCCGGACGCCACCCAGTTCGATCCCAAGTCGGACTACTACGATCCCGACGCCACCCCCGACAAGCCGCGCTGGTTCATGGTCGACATCAAGTACAAGGAGACGTTCGCCACCCCGCTGCCGCTCGATCGGCTGCGCGAGGTGCCGGCCCTCGACGACATGGTGCTGCTGCGCCGGGGCTCGCGCCTGTCCGTTCAGCCGGTGACGGCCACCGAGTGGAAGGCCATCGTGGCCCTCGGCCGCCGGCGGGCGTGACCGACAGCGACGGAATGACATGATCGGGGGCGTCCATCACGTCGCGATTCAGGTGCGGGATCTCGTGGCCGCCGAGCGCTTCTATGTCGGGGTGCTGGGCCTCGAGGTGGTGCGGCGCTGGCCAGCCCCCGGCGGCGGCGAGCGCGCGCTGTGGCTGGCCACGGGCGAGGCGACGAGGACCTTCATCGCGCTCGAGGTGGTGACGGGCGACCAACCGATCGCCACCGCCGATCCCACCCGCGGTGACCGCCCTGGGCACCATCTGCTGGCGCTGTCGATCGGCCGCGACGCCCGCACCGGCTGGGAGGCGCGCCTGGCCACCGCCGGCGTCGCCGTCACCCATCGCACCGCCTTCACGATCTACTTCTGCGACCCCGAGGGGAATCGCCTGGGCCTCTCGCACTATCCCGACGCGACCGAGGCCGGCTGATGGCCGCCGTGACCTACCTGCCGTCCGGGGTCGTGGCGACCGGCCAGCCGGGCGAGTCGCTGTTCGAGATCGGCCGCCGCTCGGGTGTTCCCATCAGCACCTCTTGCAACGGCAAGGCGAGCTGTGGCCTGTGCCGCGTGGTGATCGTCGCCGGCGAGGACGGGCTGACGCCGATGGGGCCGCTCGAACGCCGCCACCTCGGCAACGTGTACTTCATCACCAAGCAGCGGCTGTCGTGTCAGGCGCGGCTGACCGACGACGCGAGCACGCTGACCATCGACGTCCCATGAACAGCGACACGACGACGACGGTGGCGGCGCCGCCGCGCCGGGGACGTGACAAACCGCCGCACTTGCTCCAAAGTCGCCTCCCCTCTCAGGGAAAACACCATGCATCAGCTCATCGATCTCTTTCACCGCATCTATGACGTCCAGGGCATCGTCCGCTGGGGCGGGCTGTTCGCGCTGGTCGCGATCATCTTCTCCGAGACCGGCCTGCTGGTGGGATTCTTCCTGCCCGGCGACTCGCTGCTGGTGACGGCCGGCCTGTTCTGCACCACCGCCATCCCCGGCGAGGCCCCGCTGCTGAACATCGTCACCGTCAATCTGGCGGTGATGGCGGCGGCCATCGTGGGCGACACCGTCGGCTACTGGATCGGCGTCAAGTCGGGCCCCCGCCTGTTCACGCGCGAGCAGTCGCTGCTGTTCTCGAAGAAGCACCTGCTGCGGACCAAGGAGTTCTACGATCGCCACGGCGGCAAGACCATCATCATGGCCCGCTTCATGCCGTTCGTGCGCACCTTCGCCCCCGTCGTCGCCGGCATCGGTCGCATGAACTACCGCCGCTTCGTCTCCTTCAACGTCGTGGGGGGGATCGCCTGGACGCTGTCGATGACCCTGCTCGGCTTCACCATGGGCAAGATCTATCCCCCCATCACCAAGCAGATCGACAAGGTGATCATCGTGATCATCGCCGTGTCGCTGATTCCGGCCGCGATTGGCTGGCTCTCCAACCGCAAGAAAGACAAAGGCCCGGCGGTCGCCGCGTGATGGCGGCGAAACCGTCCAGGCCCGCCAAGCCGGTCAAGCCCGCCGCGAAGAAGCCCGCCGCGAAGCGGGCACCTTCCGCGAAGCCCGCCAAGGCCACCAAGGCCAAGGTCCCCTTCCCCAAGAAGAACCATCCCCCCACCGAGGCAGAGTTCCTGGCGCGCCTGGCCCTTCCCGTGGGGAAGAAGTTCGAGGTGGTGCGGACTTTCCTGAAGAAGCAGACCGGCGTCGTCGAGGACCTGTACTTCTACGGCCCCAAGACCGGCTGGGCCTTTCGCTACCGGCGAGGCGCCCATTCACTGGCCACCGTGATGATTCACAGCGATCGCCTGATGGGCATCGTCGCCCTCGACGCCGCCGCCCAGGGCGAGGTCGACTTCACCGCGCTGTCCGAGGTGGGCGAGCAGGCGCGGCGGTTCGCCTCCGGGAGCCCGTCGCTGGTGTGGCTCGACCTGCCGCTCGACGGCCACGGCGCGGCCGACTTCAAGGTGCTGCTGAAGGCGAAGTTGAAGACGCTCCCCCTCGCTGGCAGCCCGCCGCCCCCTCCGCCTCCGCCGCCTCCCAAAAAGGGCGGACGGTCAGCCTGAGCGGCCCGTGCCGTCCTCAATGACGCGCGGGCGGTATGCTAAGGTGACGCCGCGGGTTTCGGCCCCCCGCGCCTCCGTTCATCTCGTCGGACGGGCCGACGTTTTCGGGAAACTTTCCGTCGGACTCCCCGTCCAAGCGAGAGTGCAATCATGGCGGCATTCGGGACACTGACACTTCTCATCGCCCTCGTCGTCGCGACGTACGCGGGCACGGCCTCGTTGGTCGGCATCCGCCGCGGCAGCCGGCGCCTGATCGAATCGGGGCGAAGCGCCGTCTACGCGCTGGCCGCGGTGCTGGGCCTGTCGTCGGTCGCCATCTGGTACGCGTTCCTCACCCACGACTACTCGATCAAGTACGTCCACCGCTACTCGGACGCGGCCTCGCCGCTGTTCTATCAGATCACCGCCTACTGGGGCGGGCTCGACGGGTCGATCCTGTGGTGGGTCTTCTTGCTGTCGGTGTTCTCGGCCATCGCCGTGTACACGAACCGCAACCGCCACCGCGAGCTGCTCCCCTACGCCATCACCGTGCTGATGACGATCGCGGACTTCTTCCTCTACGTCATCATCTTCCACAAGAACCCGTTCTCGCAGTACCTGGGGGAGATCCCCACCACCGGCAAGGGGCTGAACCCGCTGCTGCAGAACGCCTACATGGTGACCCACCCGCCGTCGCTCTACACCGGCTTCGTCGGCATGAGCATCCCGTTCGCGTTCGGGATGGGCGCCCTCATCTCGGGGCAGCTCGACGACGCCTGGATCGCCTCGGTGCGCCGCTGGACGCTGGGGGCCTGGTTCTTCCTGTCGATGGGGCTGACGCTGGGGATGCTGTGGGCCTACGAAGAGCTGGGCTGGGGGGGATTCTGGGGCTGGGACCCCGTCGAGAACGCCGGCTTCGTCCCCTGGCTGACCGCCACGGCCTTCCTGCACTCGATCATGATCCAGGAACGGCGCGGGATGCTGAAGATCTGGAACGTCACGCTCATCATCCTGACGTTCTTCCTCACCATCTTCGGCACCTTCATGACCCGCTCGGGCGTGGTGCAGTCGGTGCACGCGTTCGGTCAAGACACGCAGCTCGCCTGGATCTTCACCATCTTCATGGCGCTCATCCTGATCGTCAGCTTCGGCTTCGTGATCAAGCGCATCCCCGAGCTGCGCTCGCGCGCCACGTTCGAATCGTGGCTGTCGCGGGAAGCGGCGTTCACCTTGAACAACTGGATCCTGTTGTTCTCGGCGTTCTTCATCCTCTTCGCCACCATGTTCCCCTCCATCTCCGAGGCGGTGATGGGCGAGCGCATCACCGTCGGACCCCCGTTCTTCAACAAGTGGATGGTGCCCATCGGCCTGATGCTGCTGTTCCTGACCGGGGTCGGCCCGCTGATGGCCTGGCGCAAGGCGACCGCCAGCCACCTGCGCTACCAGTTCGCGCTCCCGGTGGGGATGGCGGTCTTGACGGGAGGCATCTGCTTCGCCGTGGGCCTGGGGACGTCCTGGGCGGCCGTGCTCAACTTCGCGCTGTGCGCGATGGTGACCACCACCATCGGCCAGGAGTTCTTTCGCAACCTGGCCATCCGGAAGAAGAACACCGGGGGCGATGCGTTGTCCTCCGCCATCGGCATGGTGCTGCGAAACCGGCGCCGTTACGGCGGCTACGTCGTCCACCTGGGCATCACCCTGATGTTCCTGGGCTTCGCCGGGACGGCCTACAAGCGGGAGGACGAGGCGCGCCTCGAGCCAGGCGGCGAGAAGGTGATCGGGAAGTACCGCCTGCACTTCGATCGGCTGGCCCACGAGGAAGATCGCCAGAAGGAGATGGTCACCGGGGAGGTCTCGGTATTCGTCGACGGCAAGCTCCTCGATCGTCTCCGCCCGGCCCGCTGGTTCTTCCACGGCCACGAGAGCGAGCCGACCACCGAGGTGGCCATGCACCGCGCGCCGAGCGAGGACCTCTATCTGACGCTCGGCAACTACGATCTGGCCGACGGCAACGTCACCTTGAAGCTGGTCGTCAATCCGCTGGTCGACTGGATCTGGTGCGGCTTCATGATGCTGGCGTTCGGAACCGGCATCGCCCTGCTGCCGGAGTCGCTGCTCGAGAAGATGACGGTCAGCGCGCCTCAGCGCGCCGGCGCGCGCGCCGCTGGTCCGGCCGCGCTGGCGTTGATCGCGGGGCTGGGGTTGCTGCTGGGGGCCAGCACGGTGGCCCGCGCCGACGACATGGCCGTGGCACCCGGCGAGCCACCGGCGCCGCAAGGGGTGGATGAGAACTGGCTGGTGCGCAACATCATCTGCCAGTGCGGCAGCTGCCGGCACAACCTGCTCGAGTGCGCGTCGGAGAACTGCGGTCACGCCGCGCAGGATCGCATCGAGATTCATGGCTTGCTCGGTCAGGGGCAGTCACGCGAGGACGTGATCCAGTACTTCATCCAGAAGTACGG
>DASYCK010000266.1:0-10741 GCA_036500205.1 Polyangia bacterium
CCACACCTTCATGTCCGGATCCGTGTCGTCGTCGTCGAGGACCAGCGAGATGACCGACGCCGCGCGAGGGACGGCCTGGACGATCTCCAGAAAGGGTCGGGTCCGCCGCCCGAACGAGGCGAACTGCCGGCAGACGTTGACGTCGAGCAAGAGCGCCGCGAGCACGCCCGGCACGAGCGCGATCGCGGCGACTCCCCGCAAGGCCGGGCGCGGGACCAGCAAGAGCCACAGCAAGACGACCGTCGCGAAGCGCGGATAGGCGTACCAGATCGAGAGCTGTCCCGGCCCCTCGATGGCGAACGGCAAGAACGCATAGAGGGCCGTCACCACCCCGAGCATCACCAGCGGCGACCATCGGTCGCCCCCCTCCCGCTGGGGCAGCAGGCCGAACGCGACCGGACCGGCGATCAGCAGCGCGAAGGTGATCGCCGCGACGCGCTCGCCCGATCGTTGCGCGAAGACGTCGAGCGTGTACGTGAAGAACTGCGTCAGCTTCACCGCCGGCGGGTGCCATTCGAAGGAGAAGCCGGTTAGGGCCGCCGTGCCCCCTGGCCCCCGCAGGTGGGACACCAGCCAGGGAAGCAGCATGATGGCGCTGCCCACGAGGGCGGCCGCGTGAACGGGGAGCCGCTGCCGGATCGGGCCTCGCGTGAACGTCAAGGCCACGGCTGCCGCCCCGAACAGCCAGGTGGCCTGGACGTGGGTGAGCGCGAGCAGCGCCGCGAAGGGGGCGACCCGCAGACCGTCCTCGACCGTCTTTGCCTCGAGGGTCCAGGCCAGGACGAAGCAGGCGAGGCCGATGCCTTGCATCATCGACAGCCAGCCCGCATACAGGTTGTGCTCCCACCCCAGCGCGAACGCCCACAACGCCAGCCGCGGATCGCGCTTCAAGGTGAGCAGCAGGCGCATGATCCCGAAGGGGATCGTCGCCATCACGATCGCCGTCACCAGCTTCCCCGCGACCAGCGGACCGAACAGCAGCCCGAACGCGCTGGCGAGCGCGTAGACCGTCCAGTAGGGGAGGGGCGCCCACTGGATCCGGTGAAAATGCGCAGCGGGGAAATGCCCGCGCGCCGTATCCCAGAGCATGTCAGCGCAGGCCGTGTTGATACCTTGATCCGCGAAGGGCAGGAACGGGGTCAGGAACAGCGGTACCCACGCCGCGATCAGCAGTCCCAGCGCCGTCCACCGCAAGAGCGGATCTTCCTTCAACGTCGACCACAGCGAGATCTCCACGCGTGGGAGCCCGGCCCGCAACGCCGCCCCCACCTTCGCACCCAGTGGCCGCTCGAGCCGCTTTGCGCCCTTCGCTCGGCCCCTCTTCATCTCACGTCGCACCCGCTCGCCCCGGTGCAAGTCGAAGGCCGAATGTCTCCGCTCGTGGAATCAACGCCGACGAAGGGCGCCACGCGACCCGATCGCGACAGCAATGTCCGGTAGCCCACCACCGATGAGTGCGCCGCAGGAGACCAAAGACGGTCAAAAAGGAAAACGGCCGGTCTCGCGCGAGGCGGGACCGGCCGTGATTTGAAGCGGGGTGCTGCTGTCTACTCTGGACCGGCCGCCTTCGTCTTCGGGACGACCGCGAAGTTGACGTTCTGGTAACCGGCGACCGCGCACGAGTACATGATCTTCTTCAAGACCTTGAACTCGACGTTCTTGTCGGACTGGATGATGGCGATGCCGTTGAACTCTTCGCCCGGGTGAAGGAGCTTGTAGTTGTTCTTCAGCGTCACCAGCTTGTCGTGCAGCTCGGTGATCTTGAAGTCGCCCGTGTTCGAGTCCTTCATGAGATCGTCCGCCGTCGCGACCTGGCTACCGTCCAGGGTGACGACGTCCTTGCTGACGCCGATGACCGGGGCGCGCTCGAGCTCGGCCCAGTTCTGCGCGTTCGGCAGCACGATGTTCTTCTGGACGAAAAGGATCTCGCCCGTCGCCGAGAAGGACATCAGCAGGAAGATGACCAACATCGTCATCATGTCGATGTACGCCACCAGGTTCAGCGGCGCGTCCAGGCTCTTCCGTCCGGCGTGCGTGAGCTTCGCCTTCGCGACCTCCAGCGTGACCGAATTGTAGAGGTGGCTATGTGGTGCGTGGATGGGCATGGTTTTTCCCTTTTCCTTTTTCCCGCTAGATACCGGCGCCGCCGGCGTCTATCAGGGAGATGTCGGGGAATCGCGCTGTCAGCGCGGTGTCCATCGTCTTCACCAGGATTTCGAACTTGATCTGGTCTTCAGACGCGACCTGAACGTCGCCCTTGTCCGGGTGAGAGTCCTTCAGCTTCTTCAGCTCGGTGCCGAGCTTTTCGTAGTCGTACTCCGTCCCCTTCTTCGGGATGGGCTGCTGATCCTGATCGGCGACGACGTTGAAGCCTTCGTCATTGACCACGACCACCAGCTTGAATTGCTTCTCAGGAGGCGTGTCTTCGCCCGCCTGCCCTTGACCCTTTTGATGGGCCTCGAGGCGCGCGAGCTGCGACCACACCGCCGTGATCAACAAGAAGGAGACCATGCACGTGAGCAGGTCGATGTACGGAACCAGGTTGAGATCGGCGTTGACGGACTTCTTTCCGCCTTTACCGCCGGAATCTACTGAAACGCTCATGGTTGTTTGTCCTCAGGGGTCCTGAGTAAACGATTGAACTTAGTACTGGCCCGGCTGGCCGTGGCCGCCCTGCTGCTGCTGACCGGCGACCACCAGGTTCAGCGTCTCGACGCTGACCTGATTGATGCCGTCGAGGATGCCCTGGGTCATGCCGTTCAACCAGGCGAACGTGGCCAGGCCCAAGATACCGGTGCCGAGGCCGAACGCCGTGCAGTTCATGGCCTCCGAGATACCCTTGGAGAGCATCGTCGCCTTCATCGAAGGATCGACACCGGCGACGCCGGCGAACGACTTGATGAGACCGGTGATGGTTCCGAGCAGGCCGGCGAGGGTCGCCAGGTTCCCCAGCATGGCCAGGTAGCCCGTGCGCTTCTCGATCTTGGGCAGCTCGCGGAGGGCCTCTTCGTCCATGCCCTGCTGCACGTCGTGGTCACTGCCACCGGCGCGGCGCAGACCGGCGGCGACGATCTTGGTGACCGGCGAGGGGCTGGCCTGACAGGTGTTCAGCGCGCCCTGGATGTTGCCCGAGACGATCTGCGACTTCAAAAGCGACATGAGCTTATCGGTGTCGACCTTCGACTTCGAGATGTACAGGAAGCGATCGAACGTGAAAAACACGACCATTCCGAACAGCAGCAAAATGGGGTACATGCCCCAGCCACCCTCTTGAAAGTGCTCCATCAGAAACATGGTTGTCTCCTTTTATCTTCGGTATCGAGAAAGGGTTGAAAGTGAGGGAGGCGTGGTTACCCGTGAAGGGCGGCCTTCGCCTGGAACAGCATGTTGGCCACGTTCTTCTTGACCTCGGCGATGTCGTCGAGAGCGTTCTGCGTCTTGCCGTTCAGCCAGGCGAACGTCGCCAGGCCGATGATGCCGGTGAGCAGACCGAACGCGGTGCAGTTCATCGCCTCGGAGATGCCCTTCGACAGCAGGGTCGCCTTCTGCGACGGATCGACGCCGGCGACGCCGGCGAACGACTTGATGAGACCGGTGATGGTGCCGAGCAAGCCGGCGAGGGTCGCCAGGTTGCCGAGCATGGCGAGATAGCTGGTCCGCTTCTCGAGGGCGGGCAGCTCGCGCAGGCCCGACTCTTCCATGGCGGCGTTGATCTCTTCATCGGTGCGGTTGGCGCGCATCAGGCCGGACTGCACGATGCGGGTCAGCGGCGTCGAGTTGCCGGCGCAGACCTTGATCGCGCCCTGGATGTTGCCCGCCGAGATCTGCGAACGAAGCAGTCCCACGAGCTTCTCCTTGTCGATGACGGCGCGGCGCAGGTACACGGCGCGCTCGATGACGATCGACGTCGTCAGCATCAGAATGAACAAAATGGGCCACATCCCCCATCCCCCCTCGTGAAACGCATCGGCCAGCATCTTCAGGATGGTCATCCGGTCCTCCTCCTTGCGTGTGTCCGGGAAACGATCGGGAGCTTGGTCGAACTTGCCTGAAAAAATGTCTCGCGGCGCCCAGGCAAATTGCCCCGTATCGGACTCGTGGAGAGGTGACTTAGCACGAGCGGTGCCAGTGTGACTAGAGCCGAATCGAGCTGAATTGCTGCGAAAGTCGCGTTTTTCTCAGCCCACCCACCGGGGCATTTCGCCCCGCCCCGGGGAATTTCGGGGCAGAAGATTCCGTGAGCCCTCTTCCAGCAAGCCAAGCGCGAACCATCTACAAGATGTTCCGCAAGATGTTCCGCCAGACAGAAAAAGAAGCCCACGCTCCCGCGATCGTACCCAGATGTCCAGACTATCGCGCGAGGTACGCGAGTCGCTCCGGCGTCCTTGGGGTCACGCACAAGGGGCCTTCAATCGCGCCGAGAGTCGATGGTCTTCGCCCAGCGACTCTCATCGCGGGGGATATAAAGGACCCTCTAAGGGTCCTTTTCAAAAAGGAAGTGGGCGCAGAAAGAATCGAACTTTCAACAAACGGATTAAGAGTCCGCTGCTCTACCAGTTGAGCTATGCGCCCGAAGTGTCGTGAGAAGTTTTGTGAAGCGTGGTCTGTGTCTGTTCCTGAGGTCTCCCGTACCGTGCGCCCGAGGTGAGTCGAACACCTAACCCTCGGCTTCGAAGGCCGATGCTCTATCCAGTTGAGCTACGGGCGCCCCTGCTTTCCGAAAGGTGCGTGATGATGCGTATGACGAACGGGACTGTCAAGACTTGAGTGTCGTTCGTTCGTCGTTCTTCGTGACGGGGGGCATGGGGCGGACGTTCCCGACGGGAGGGGGCCGATGTTGCCGCTTGACCGTCGCGCGAAACGTCGCATTCTTCCGCGCGGACTTTCCACAGATGGCCATTCGACCACGTAGTGTCGTCGTTGTCGTGCTGGGGCTAGCCGCCCTCGGTGGGGGTGGGTTTGCCGTCACGCGGTGGCGGAAGGCCCACGCCAAGCCAGCGGTGGAGTTCGAGACGGCCAAGATCGACAAAGGGCGCATCGTCTCCCGCGTGACGGCGACCGGGACCCTGTCGGCGCTGGTGACGGTGCAGGTGGGCAGCCAGGTCTCCGGCCGCATCCAGAAGCTGTTCGTCGACTTCAACTCGCCGGTCAAGGCGGGACAGCTCATCGCGCGCATCGATCCGCAGCTGTTCCAGGCCTCCGTCGATCAGGCGCGCGCCAACTACGTCGCCTCGGTCGGGGGACAGACGAAGGCGGACGCCCAGGCCCGCGACGCGAAACGGCAGTTCGATCGCGCGAAGGGGCTGCTCGAACGCAAGCTGATCGCTCAGGCCGACTACGACACGGCGGAAGCCAACCTGGACGTGGCGAACGCCAACGTGGCCATGGCGAAGGGCTCGATCGCGCAGGCGAAGGCGTCGTTGCAGCAGGCCGAGGTCAACTTCCAGTACACGCGCATCGTCTCCCCCACCGACGGCGTCGTCATCTCACGCAGCGTCGACGTGGGGCAGACGGTGGCGGCATCGCTGTCGGCGCCCACGCTGTTCGTGATCGCGCAGGACCTGAGCAAGATGCAGGTCGACACGTCGGTGGCCGAGGCGGACATCGGCAAGCTGAAGCCGACCATGTCGGCCACGTTCACGGTCGACGCATTCCCGGGCGAGAAGTTCCGCGGCAAGGTGCGGCAGATCCGCAACGCCGCCACCACCGTGCAGAACGTGGTCACCTACGACGCCGTCATCGACGTCGACAATGACGAGCTGAAGCTGCGGCCCGGCATGACGGCGAACGTGACCTTCATCTGGGCTCAGAAGGACGATGCGGTGCGGGTCCCCAACGCGGCGCTGCGCTTCAAGCCGGCGACAGAGATCTTCGCGGCGCTGGGGCAGACCCCGCCGGCGAACGTGACCGCGAAGCCGGCCCGTCCCCAGGGCGTGGCCGCCCTGATGCCCGCGCTCGGGGGCGGAGGGCCGCCCGGCGGTGGTCGTCGTGGCGGTGGCTCGGGAGCCGGGGCCGGTGGCGCCGGGCGCCCGCGCGGCGGCGACGAAGCGAACGACAAGCGAACGGTATGGATGAACCGGGGCGGTCACCTGGAATCGGTCCCGGTGCAGACGGGGATCACCGACGGGTCGTTGACGGAGATGGTTTCGGGCGGACTGCAGCCCGGAGATCTGGTGATCATCGACGCGACCGCGGACGGCGCGGCCAGCTCTTCGTCTTCGGGCGCGCCCTCCGGTGGCGGTCGCCGCCTCTTCTAGCCGGTCATGCCGCTCATCGATCTCAAGGCGGTCTCGAAGGTGTACCGGATGGGGGATGTCGAGGTGCATGCACTGCGCGAGGTGTCGTTCGCCGTGGAGGCGCGCGACTTCGTGGCCGTCATGGGGTCGTCGGGCTCGGGGAAGTCGACGCTGATGAACATCATCGGCTGCCTCGATCGCCCCACCGACGGGTCGTATCACCTCGACGGCCAGGAAGTGTCGCGCCTCGATCGCAGCGAGCTGGCGCACACCCGCAACCGGACCCTGGGCTTCGTGTTTCAGAGCTTCAACCTGCTGTCGCGCACCAGCGCGCTCGAGAACGTCGAGCTGCCGCTCGTCTACGCGGGGATCAAGGGGCGGGAGCGGCACCGCCGCGCCACCAAGGCGCTGGGGCGCGTGGGGCTGGGGCAGCGCATGGGGCACTACCCCAACCAGATGTCGGGCGGGCAACAGCAGCGGGTCGCCATCGCGCGCGCGCTGGTGGCCGAGCCGCGGTTGATCCTGGCCGACGAGCCGACGGGGAACCTCGACTCGCAGACCAGCGTCGAGATCATGGCGCTGTTTCAGGAGCTGGGCGCCGCCGGGATCACCGTCCTGCTGGTCACCCACGAGCCCGACATCGCCGCCTACGCGTCGCGCGTGGTGGTGATGCGCGACGGGCGGGTGAAGACCGACACCCGGCAGACGCCCCGCAACGCCGCGCAAGATCTGGCGTCGGGGACGTTCGGCAGCGAGACCGCGGGCGAGGCGGCGCATACGCCATGAATCCCTTCGAGACCCTCCGGGTGGCTCTGCGGGCGCTGCTGCGCAACAAGATGCGGTCGTTCCTCACCGTGCTCGGCATCATCATCGGCGTGGGTGCGGTCATCGCGATGGTGGCGATCGGCGAGGGGGCCAAGGCGCGGGTCGAGGAGTCGTTCGCGTCGATGGGCTCGAACCTGCTCATCGTCATGCCGGGCAGCACCAACGCCAGCGGCGCGCGGGGGGGCTTCGGGTCGATGCCGACCTTGACCTGGGACGATCTGCGGGCGATCCGTTCGGAGGTGTCGTCGGTGCGCTACGCGGCGGCGCAGCTGCGCACGAACGCCCAGCTCAGCAGCGAGGATCAGAACTGGAGCACCTCGGTGATCGGCACGTCGCCGGAGTACTTCCAGATTCGCAACTGGAAGGCGTCGAGCGGCCGGGCCCTGCTCGACTCCGACATCGACACGTCGGCGAAGGTGGTGGTGCTGGGGCAGACGGTGGTCGACAAGCTGTTCGGCGCCTCGGCGGACGCGGTCGGGCAGATCGTCCGCATCAAGAACATCCCCTTCGAGGTCATCGGCGTGCTGGAGAAGAAGGGGCAGTCCCCCATGGGGCAGGACTACGACGACGGCGTCTTCGTGCCCCAGACCACCTACCAGTCGAAGATCCAGGGGGGGCTGCAGAAGTATCTGTCGGGGACGATCTTCATCGGGGCGACGTCGACCGACGCCACGGCGCGCGCCGAGGAGCAGATCTCGTCGCTGCTGCGTGATCGCCACCGCATCGGCGGCAGCGTCGACGACGATTTCTCGGTGCGCAACCTGACCGAGATGGCGAACGCCCAGCAGGAGGGGACGCGCACCTTGACCACGTTGCTGGCCAGCATCGCCGCCGTGTCTTTGTTGGTCGGCGGCATCGGCATCATGAACATCATGCTGGTCAGCGTCACCGAACGAACGCGGGAGATCGGCGTGCGCATGGCGGTGGGCGCCACGCCGTTCAACATCATGCTGCAGTTCCTGGTCGAGGCGCTGACCCTGGCGGTGGCGGGGGGAATCGTCGGGGTGCTGATAGGGGTATTCTCGGCGGGGCAGCTCGCGTCGCGGTTCGGCTGGCCCATGCTGATCCGGCCCGACATCGTCGTGATCTCGGTGGGGTTCAGCGCGCTGGTGGGGGTGGTGTTCGGTCTCTATCCGGCGCAGAAGGCGTCGCGGCTGGATCCCATCGACGCCCTTCGCTACGAGTGATCCGGTGATGATGAAACGGCCCAGGCCAGGAAATGCGACGATGATTGCGGCGACTTGTGTGTTGCTCGCGGTGACGGCGGTCGGACCGACGCGCGCCGACACGTCGCTCGCGCCGACGTTGACGCCGTCCTCGCTGTCGACGTCGACGGCACCCTCGAACCTCCCCTCGTTGACCCTGGCGGAGGCGCTGCGAACGGCGCGCGCCGAGCAGCCGACGCTGCATCAAGCGCAGAGCGCGCGGCTGCTGGCGGCGGCGCAGGCCGACTCGGTCCGGGCCTCGTTGCTGCCCCAGATCAACGGCTCGGCCGCCTACTCGCGCGGCACGGCTAACTTCGTCGCGCCGGCGGGGACCTTGCCCGACAACACCGTCGTGGCGGCCCAGACCGTCACCTCGTTCCGGACCGAGCCGTTCTTTCGCTTCGGCGTGACGGCATCGCAGCTGATCTGGGACTTCGGCGAGACGCTCAACGGCTGGAAAGCGGCCAAGACGATCTCCGACGCGCAGGCGCAGAGCGTGCGGGTCACCGAGATGCAGGTCGCCTACAACGTGCGCGTGGCGTTCTTCACTGCCCGCGCCGCCAAGGACATGGTCGACGTGGCGAAGGCGACCCTCGCGAATCAGGAGAAGCACCTGGGGCAGATCCAGGGCTTCGTGCAGCTGGGCAGGAACCCCGAGATCGATCTGACGCAAGCGCGCGCCGATCGGGCCACCGCCCGGGTGGCGCTCATCAACGCCGAGAACACCTACGACGTCTCGCGGGCGCAGCTGAACCTGGCCATGGGGGTCGAGCGGTCGGTCGATTACCAGCTGTCCGACGATGGCCTGACCGGCGTCGACGGCGAGGACGCCGATCCGACGTCGCTCGTCGACGAGGCGGTGAAGGCGAGGCCGGAGATGGCGAACCTTCAGCTGTTGCTGACGGGGCGCGAGCTCAGCCTCAAATCGACGCGCGACGAGCACTTCCCGGCGCTGGGCTTCACGACCGGCCTGACCGACAACGGCACCGCGCTGGATCAGCTGGTGTGGAACTGGAGCGGCGCGCTCACGTTGACCGTCCCGATCTTTCAGGGCGGCAACATCAACGCCCAGGTGCGCCAGTCGGAGGCGCAGCTCATCGGCGTGCGGGCGCAGCTAGACGGGCAGCGGCAGCAGGTGCGCCTCGACGTCGAGCAGGCGCGCTTGAACATTCGGGCCGCGAAGGCGCTGATCGAGGCGGCCGACGATGCGGTGGCGAACACGCGCGATCGGCTGCGCCTGGCCGAGGGGCGCTATCAGACCGGCGTGGGGAGCATCATCGAGCTGGGCGACGCGCAGGTGGCGCAGACGGCGGCGGCGGTGCAGCGGGTCCAGGCAGAATATCAGCTGTTCACCGCTCGCGCCCAGCTTCTGAAGGCGCTCGGCCGCACCTGAGCGGCCCCTCGTTTCGGAAGCGGGGCCGCGCCCGCCCCCGGCGCGACCCCCTGCTCCCGAAACCCCGTCTCCCTGTCTCCCATGCTCCGTCCGCCCAGACGGTGAGGACCGTCTCGTCCTTGATGAAGAAAGTTCGCGCGCTTTGTCGGCGCGTCAGCTAAAAAGGACACGCGTCTATTTTTAAATAGGACGCATGTCGGGGCCGCGATCGATCGTGCTACTGTCTGGTCCGCCATGGCGCGCGCCGTTTCCGCTTCCCCCGTCGTCTCTCGTCCCCGTCGACCGACCTCCGCCCCCGGCGATGAAGCCGGAGCTGCGGAGATGGGCAAACGGATCGCCGAAAATCTCAAGGAGCGGCGCCGGGTGCTGGGATTGTCGCTCGACGATCTGGCCCGCTCGTCGGGCGTCAGCCGCGCGGCGCTGTCCCAGATCGAGACCTGCAAGACGAACCCGTCGTTGAACGTCCTGTGGAAGGTCGCCGTCGGCCTGGGTATCCCCTTCTCCGAGCTGATGGGACACGCCCGCGACGCCGCGTCGCTGCTGCGGCGGAGCGAGAGCGACACGCTGCGCTCGCCCGACGGAAAGTTCGAGAGCCGCCCGCTGGCCCGCGCCGGCGCCGGCCCTGGCGTCGAGGTCTACGAGCTACGCCTGGCGGGCCACGCCAGCCACGCCGCCGACGCCCACGGAGCAGGCACCCGCGAGCTCATCGTCGTCCTCTCCGGCTCGCTGCGCATGACCGTCGGCCCCGAGACCTATGTCCTCGGCGTCGGCGATTCCCTCGTCTTCCCGGCCGACCAGCCCCACGTCTACGAAAACCCCGCCGCTCCCGAGGCCCGCTACCACAACGTCATCGTATACAGGCGCTAACGCGCCTGCATGAGGGGGCACGGAGCATGAGGGGGCTCGCCCCCTCATGAGCTCCCCGAAAACCCGGAAGATGGCGGGGATGCTCATGGATCCCTTTCACGGGCTCATCGGGCTGTAGGCCGCCGGGGCCGGCTCGGCGAAGCCGAGCCTCCCTGTGCTTGGACCTGCTCGCTCCGCTCGCTCTGACGACCAGTTCGCCAAGGATCCTGATCGGA
>DASYCK010000267.1:0-9254 GCA_036500205.1 Polyangia bacterium
TTCTCGCCCCAGCAGCGCAGGGCTCCCGTGTCGAGGAGCGCGCAGGTGTGCTGCCATCCAGCGGCCATCAGCGTCGGATACGCGGCCCGGGCCTGAGCGTCGACGCCCAGATCGACGATCGCCTCGGCGCGCGTGATGCGATCCGTGTCGCCGACGTTGTTCGTGTTGTCGTGACCCAGCTGAGCCTTGACGTTGATGCCCGTGCACCACAGCTCGCGGTTCTGCAGCCACATGCAAAGGTGGTATCCGCCGACCGCCATGCCGCTCACCAGGCTGTCGAACGAATAGGCGCCGAGCTGCGGGGCCGGCACCAGCAGCTGCCCGGCGGCGCCGTACCCCAGACCACCGTCGCTGTTGTCGCCCCACTGCACGACCGCGCTGCCGCCGTCGGGGAACATGCTCGCGCGCGTGAGGCCGGCGGCGATCTCGGCGAAGCGGCCGTAGCCAGTCCACACCGTGGCCGCCACGCTGGTGGGCAGCTCGTCGTCCCCGATGGGATCGGACAGCGTGCCGAGGCCGAGCTGATTGAGATCGTTTCGTCCCCAGCAGCGCGTGTTGTTGCTGTCGAGGAGCGCGCAGGTGCTGTCCCCTTCCGACGCGACGGCGCGCACCGTCTCGCCCAGGTCGACGCGGGCGAAGGTCGCCGTCGGCAGCTCGTTGTCGCCGATGGCGTTGGCGTTCCCCAGGCCGAGCTGGCCGAAGTTGTTCTGTCCCCAGCAGCGCAGCTCGCCGCCCGTGAGCACGGCGCAGGTCACGTTGCCGCCCGCCGCGACGGCGACGGCGACCGCGCCGAGCCCGACGGTGGCGTTGGCCGCGTCCGGGAGCTCGTCGTCGCCGATCGACAGCGTATGCCCCAGCCCGAGCTGGCCGGATTGATTGCGCCCCCAGCAGCGAACGGTCCCGTCGGCCATCAACGCGCAGGTGTGGTCGCCCCCCGCCGCCAGCGCGACGGCCGGCATACCGAGCGGCACCAAGGCATTCTCGTACGGCATGTGAGCGCCCCGGGCGGTCTTGTTGCCGAGGCCGAGCTGACCGTCGCCGTTGGCGCCCCAGCAACGGACGGCGCCCCCGCTCACCAGAGCGCAGGTGTGCCCCCGCCCCGCCACGAGCTGCGTGATCCGGGACAGCTTGCAGTCGGCCTCGCATCCGTCGCCTGGCGTGGCGTTCCCGTCGTCGCACTCCTCGCCGGCCCCCACGACCTTGTCGCCACATCCCGGCGACACGCAGGCGCCTTCGACGCACGCGCCCGGGCACACCATCTGCGTGGAGTCCGTCAGATCCGGCCCGCAGGTCACCGCCGTGCCCGCCACGCAGAACGGTTGGTTCGGGGGATGCCCGCTGCAGATCGCGGCGATGGGCGCGCACACGCCGGACGTCGAATCGCAGTGCGTGCCGTCGGCACACAGCTCGCGTTGGCTCCAGGCGCCCGACAGGCAGATGAGCGCCACCTGCTGAGCGTGCCCCTGACAGGCCAGCTGGCCAGACATCGGGCAACCGCCGCCGACCGTCGGTGACGCGCCCCCGGCCCCGCCGCTGCCAGCGCCACCGTTTCCCGCGCCGCCGTCTCCGGTGCCGCCGCCTCCCGTCATGCCGCCACCCGAATGACCTCCTCCCGCGGCGCCTCCCGTCCCGACACCACCGCCGCCGCCCATGCCACCACCCTTGCCACCTTGGGCGGCGCCGCCGCCGCCCGCAGCTCCGCCGGAGCTATCGGCCCGACCACCCGTGCCAGGGGCGTGGCCGCCGCTGCCCATGCCGCCGCCTCCGGCCGAGGCGTCGATGCCCATCGCCCCGGTCCCGGAGGTCGCGCCTCCCGGAGCCCCATCACCGCCGCCATTCGCGCCACCACATCCCGCGGCGAGCACCACCGCGGCCCACAACAACGTCCTTGGATTTTTCACGTCGGCCTACGGCGGGAACAGGGGAACGAGCGTGCTCGAGCTGCTCGGTGTCGTCGAGGCGGTACCGCCCACGTAGTCGGTCGGCGCGGGCGAGGTGTACCCGAGCCCGAGCTGGCCATACAGGTTCCAGCCCCAGCAGCGCAGCTGCCCGGTGCTCAAGATCGCGCACATGTGTCCCGAGCCGACCGCGATCGTCGCCGCGGTGACGCCCGACCCGAAGCTCAACGGGGGACAGGCGGTGGCGCTGCTGGGCAAGGTCTGCTGGGTGTTGCCTCGGTTCGTCACGTCACCGTAGCCGAGCTGCCCTTTCGAGTTGTCGCCCCAGCAGTGGACACCGCCCCCGTTCGAGTAAAAGGCGCAGGTCGAGTTCCCCTTCCCGGCCGTGATGCTGACGACGCCCGCGGCGGGGGTCAGCACCAACCCGTCGGTGGCCGGTGACGAGAAGGCCCCGACCGACGCCGTCGTGCCGTTGCCGATCTGGCCAGCGCTGTTGTCGCCCCAGCACTGCGCGGTGGAATCGCTGAGCCGCGTGCACACCGTGCCGGCGCCGACCGAGATGGACGTGGCGGTCTTCCCGGAAGGAAGCAGCACGGCGCTGTAGGCCGATGGAACCATCGTGCGAGAGAACTGCGTGCTCATTCCGGTCCCCAGCTGACCCGAGCCGTTCGAGCCCCAGCAGCGAATCGAGCCCCCCGTCAACAGCGCGCAGGCGGTGCTCGAACCGACGTCGATGGCCGTGGCGGTGGCGCCGAGCGACACCCACCCCGAATACATCGCGGCGGTCTGCACCGGCGTCGACGTCGACAGATCGACGGTGGCGCCCACGCCCAGGATCGCCCCGGCGTTCGAGCCCCAGCAGCGGACCGTCCCGTCGGTCAAGGTCGCGCAGGCGGTGCTGCCCGCCACCGCGATCGCCGTGGCGTTGCCCCCCAGCGCCACCTTGCCGATGGTGTTCGGCGTACCGCTGAGGAACGGGTTGGTGTTGCCGAGCCCGAGCTGGCCGCTGGCGTTGACGCCCCAGCAGTGAACGGTCTGATCGCTGAGCAACGCGCACGAGAAGTCGAGGCCCGCGGACACCTGGGTGGCGGTGACGCTGGCCCCGAAGTCGAGGGCGCCCGCCGGCTTCGTGAAGCCCCCGGACGAATCCATCACGTCCAGCTCGTACGGCTTGTGATCGGCCATGAACTGCGCGTGACCCAGCCCGAGCTGGTTGTTGTCGTTGGCGCCCCAGCAGCGGACGTAGCCGCCCTTGAAGAGGCCGCAGGTGTGACCGTAGCCAGCCGACACGCTGGTGATCGCGGACTTCTGACAGGCGTTGGTCGCCCCGGCCGACACCGGCTCGCACCCATCGAGGGGGAGCGTGTTGCCGTCATCGCACGCCTCGCCCGTCTCGACCTTCACGTCGCCGCAGCGTGGGTTCTGGCAACCGTTGACGACGTCGCACACGCCCGAACAGGTCATCGACGTCGTGGTGACCAGATCCGCCCCGCAGGTCTTGCGAACATCGAGGTACGGCGCGGGCGACGGAGCCCCCGGCTGGGCGTCGCAGAATGCGTCGCCCGGGTTCTTGCCGACGCACTGGGGGATGATCGTCTTGCACGAGCCGTCCGTCTGATCGCAGTTCTCGGTCGACGCGCAGGTGCCGTTCAGCTGCCAGGCGAAGCCCGGCAGCCCGCTGGACGGCGCCGCGCACACGAGCTGAACCTTCTGCCGGGCGCCGTTGCACGCCAGCATGCCGCTCGACGTGCACGGGCAGCCGAGCGTGGGGGTCGTCCCACAGCCCGTCATCGTCGTGCAGGTGCCCGCGGAACAGGTCTTTCCGGCGGCGCATGGGGTCGAGTCGGCCTTGTTGCCGGTCGCACCGCACACCGAGGTGCCGGTGGAGCAGCTGGTCGTCCCGGTCTTGCACGGCATCGACGGGACGTCACAGGTGGTGCCTTGCGTGCAGGAGCAAGCCCCCGCCGAGCAAGCGAGGTTCGTCCCGCACGACGTGCCGTTCGCCGCGTTGGTGCCCGTGTCGACGCACATCATCGAGCCCGTCGCGCAGGACTGCTTCCCGGTATGGCAGGGCGCGCTCGCCGGCGTGCAGGCGGTGTTCTCGGTGCACTGGGTACAGGCGCCGCCGCTGCACACCATGCTG
This sequence comes from Polyangia bacterium, assembly GCA_036500205.1. Lineage (GTDB taxonomy): Bacteria > Myxococcota_A > Polyangia > Fen-1088 > Fen-1088 > DASYCK01. The sequence continues at coordinate 4,042 of DASYCK010000267.1, forward strand.
GCGCCGCAGGTGGACCCGTCCTTGACGTTCGCGGTCTTCATGCACACGGACGTGCCCGTAGAGCAGTCGGTGGCGCCCGTCTGGCACAGGTTGCCGTTCGGCGTGCAGACATCGCCGATCTTGCACGCCTTGCAGCTGCCGCCGCTGCAGACCAGGTTCGTCCCACAGTTGGCTCCGTTCGCCAGGTTCGTCCCCTGATCCTTGCAAACGGGGGTGCCCCCGCTGCAGTCGAGCGTCCCGTTGTGACAGGGGGCGGCCGCGGGCGGGCACGTCGAGCCGCTGGCGCAAGCGACACACGCGCCCGCGCCACAGACCTGGTTCGTGCCACAGGCGGAACCGTCCGAGGAGTTGCCGGTCTGCATGCAGGCCGACATGCCCGAGCCGCACGACGTCTTGCCCACCTTGCACGTCGTCCCGAGGGGAACACAGTCGAGCCCCTCGGTGCAGGCGAGACAGCTTCCGCCCGAGCAGACTTTATTGGTGCCGCAGGACGCTCCGTCCGTCAGCGCGGTGGTCGTGTCGGTGCAGGTCGCGGTCCCCGCCGAGCAGTCGAGCGCACCGGCGTGACAGGCGTTCGTCGGCACGCAGGAGGCGCCCGTCATGCAGGCCTTGCACTCGCCGCTGCTGCACACCATGGCGCTGCCACAGGCGAGCCCGTTCGTCGCGTTGCCGGTCTCGATGCAGGTGGCCTGACCCGTGTTGCAGGAGGTCTGTCCGACCCGGCACGGAAGCCCCGGAATGTCGCACGCGGCACCGGCGCGACAGTCGACGCAGGCGCCGAGCGAGCACACCTTGCTGGTCCCGCACGTCGTTCCATCGTCGAGAGGCGTCAGGGCGTCCGCGCACGACGCCGTACCGCCCGCGCAGGAGAGCGTCCCGTGGTGACATGGGCTCGCGGTGGGGACGCAGGTCGCTCCCTGGCTGCAGGCCACGCAGCTCCCCGCCGCGCATACCATCCCGGTGCCACAGGGGGTACCGTCGTCGGCGTCGCCCGCCTCCTTGCAGACCGGCGAGCCGGTGGCGCAGCTCGTCTGACCGAGCTTGCACGCTTGCCCCCGATCACACGAGGCGCCGTCCGCGCAGGACGAGCAGACGCCGTTCGAGCAAACCATTCCGCTGCCGCACGGGCTTCCGTCCGACTGGAACGACATCGTGTCGTGGCACATGGGCGCGCCCGTGTCGCAAGCGATTCGGCCCACGTGGCAGACCGCGTTGGAAAGCGAGCAGAGATCTCCGGAGACGCAGGTTCCTCCGTCGATTGCGCTCCCCCCCGCCCCTCCGCTGCCGATGGCGTGACCGCCAGCCCCTCCGGCGACGGTGCCGCCCGTCCCCGAACCCGGGATCCCCCCCTGCCCGCCTACGGCCGGCTGAGTGTCGCTGCAATCCCCGCCCTCGCAGGCGGCGTCGGCCGTCGGAAGGTGGCCGGGCGCGTGGCAGAGTTCGTCGGTCCCGCACTGAAACCCGCTCGGACAGCCCTTTGCCGTCGAGCAGGGAAACCCCTCGGCGTCGACGGAGCGGCAACCGCTGAAGGAGGCGAGCCCCATCAGGAAGACAGCGACCGCCAGGAGCCCGATGTCGTGAGTGGCGTCACGATCATGACCGAGCATGGGACGCCCGAGGGGCTTGGCTCCCGCGAATCGCCAGCCCCTCCCGCCACTCGAACCGCTACGCTCACCAGACATCATTCCGCCGCAAGTTACCTGTTTGCGTGAGTTACGCCAAGCCCAATCTTTGAAAATAAACCGACATTTCGGGTGGTCGGCGTCCAAGCCGTACATCTCCCCCTGCGAAGCGGTGGGCCATCGACCGTGATCGCGGCTTCTCCTGACGCCGAGCCGTGTTAGGGAAGGCCGTCCCCTCGGTGTTCGCCCCCCAGATCGATCGACGGAGGAACCATGCGCGGTGTGTCCCGTTCGCGAGTCGTGCTCTTTTTCTTGTCCCTCTCCGCCGGGGCGATGTCGCTCTCCGGCTGCGCCACGAAGAAAGAGTCGGAGGCGGCTCAGGTCGATCCGGCGACGACGGCCGCGGCGAACAAGTCGCTCGAGGAGATCAAGACGCGAATCGGCAAGCTCCGCGAGGTGATGGCGGACCTCCGGACTCGGGTCAACGCCCTGCCCGGTGACATGCCTGGCACCGAGCCCGTTCGTTCCAAGCTGTTCTCGGTCGACGAGGTGCTGGGCGTCGAGGCCGCCCGGGCACAGTGGCTCACGGGCGAGCTGAACAAGGCGGTCGCCGCCGGAAACCCCGAGCAGGTCGCGAAGGTTTCGGAGATGATCAATGGCGCCGACAGAGGGAGCAACGGCTTCGGCAAGGACATCCTCGAGCTGACCCATCAGCTGATGTCGTTCGAGCGCCGGGCCGACCAGTATCGCGCCCTGATCGCCTCCGGGGCCATCTTCACCCGGGTCCTTCCGACGGGCGACGAGATCACGGCCTCGAAGGACAGCCTCGAGAAGCAGCTCCTCGACTTCATCGACAACGGGAAGAAGAAGGCCGACAAGAAGACGTCGTTCACCTTCGATCACGTGTCGTTCGACGCCGCCGACGCGCAGCTCGACATCGAGAAATCACGGGAGCAGATCGACAACGTGGTGGCGATCTTGAAAGCCTTCCCGCGGGTGAAGGTCGAGATCGGCGTCTACACCGACGACAGCGCGCCCCCCGCCGCCGCCAAGGAGCTGTCGGCCGCGCGCGCGAAGACGCTCACGGAGCTGCTCGTCGCGAAGGGTGTCGCGGCGCCTCGACTGACGGCCCAGGGCTTTGGTCCCACGCACCCGGTGTGCCCCAAGAACGACACGGAAGACTGCAAGGCGCAGAACCGGCGAACTGCCTTGCGCGTGACCGCGAAGTAGACTGCGGCCGCGTGAGGCACGCGATGAAATCGAAGGGCGGGCTCGTCGCGGGACTGTCCACGCTCCTGGCCTGCTTCGGCTGTTCCGGGAACAGCCCCGCCCACCCAGCCGGCAGCGGTGGGACCGCGGGCGGCGGCGGGTCCGGCGGCGTGGCCGGAGCGCAAGGTGACGGCCGGTCGTTCGTGCCGGAGGACCTTTCCCACATGCCCCGCGCGGGGGAGGTGGGGGTGACGTTGAACCTGGTGGCCTTCACGCTGCTCGAAGGAACGACCGGTCCGGCCTTTTATGCCGCGGTCGAGAACGACGGCGACGCCCCCTCGTGCAACGCCGGCATGATGACCGACTTCATCGACAAATCGGGGCAGACGGTGGCGTCCGTGGGCAGCCCCTTGCTGAGCAAGCAGTTCTATCAGCTCGAGGCCAACGTCATCCTGGGCTGCATCGATCTGGGCCAGATCGGCATGGTCGCCGCCACCGACCTCCCCGCCGAGGTCGTGCCAGGCGACCTGGGAAGCTTGACGTACAACTTCCCGACCTTCGGCGTCGGCGGCATCACCCCCATCGCCGCCTTCGCGGTCAGCGGCGTGAAAGCCGTGGCGAAGGTCGCCGGGACCGCGTACGCGGGAGCGCTCGCCAACGGGCTGGACGTGATGGTGACCGGACCGAGCGTCACGATCTCTCCGGTGAATCGCGTGGGCCGGCCACTGGGCGCGGCGACCGCCAGCGCGACGACCGACATTCCGCCGGGCGGGAGCTGGTCTTTCGAGACCAGTTCCGTGGACGACGTGGGCGTCGACGAAGTCGCGTACCCGTCCGCCTCGATCTCCAACTAGCGGCGGGGGGCGGGCGCGCGCCCCAGCACCCCGCCCAGCAGCGCCAGCACGGCCAAGAGGATGACGCCGATGCCGTACTCGCGCGCGGTCGTCAACAGTCCACCGCCGTGGACCACGCGCAGCCCGCCCAGCACCGCCGGCAGCCCCATCGCCAGGTACGACACGATGTACAGCGCCGACAGCACGCCGGCCCGTTCCTCCGGTCGGGCCAGCGGCACCACGGTGCGAATGGCCCCCTGAAAGCCGCCGCCGAAACCAGCGCCGGCGATCGTCGCGCCCGCGAAGAACACCCACCCCGATTGCAAGGGGATGGCCGCGAGGGTCAACGCCACGCCGACCGCCAGCGCGACGGCGCCCAGCGACATCACCACGCGCGCCGGGCGCGTCCGGACCAGCAGCACGGTCAGCGCCCCGCTTCCCGCCAGCACGAAGACGGCGAGGCCACCGATCGCCAGCGAGCGCGAACCGAGGATCTTGCGCACCAACGTCGGTCCCAGCGAACCATAGAAACCGGCCAGCGCCCAGGTGGCCACCAGCGCCGGGATCGCCAGCAACATGGGGCGGCGCAAGGCGACGGGGACCCGGATGTGCGGCTTGAGCGACGCCAGCGCGCCCGGACGGGGCGTGGCTGACTCGGCCATCAGCGACACGCCGATCCCCTGCCCTACGAACACCACGAACAGCACCAGGTACACGAGATGGGTGGGCGCAGGCAGGTATTGAATCATCAGCCCCGAGAGCAGCCCGCCGGTCGCCGTCCCGGTCATCGGTCCCACGGCGTTCGCCACCGTCCCCTTCGTCCGATCGAGATCGAGCAACCCCGCGCCCACGGCGCCCACCGCCGCCCCCGTCGCCAGGCCTTGAATGATGCGCGCGGCGATCAGGGTGGTCACGCCGCCCGCGGCAGCGAACAGCAGCATCGTCGCCGCCTGCGTCAGGGTGGCCACGAGCAACACCGGCCGGCGTCCCACGTGGTCCGATAGCGACCCGGCGACCAGCAGCGCCGAAAGCACGGCGACGGCATAGATGCCGAAGATCACCGTGATGGTGATGGGCGAGAAGCCCCACGCCGCCTGATAGACGGAATAGAGAGGCGTGGGCGCGATCGAGCCGGCCAGGAACGACACGATGATCGACGCCTGAAGATAAAACGCAGCAGCGTCGGAGAGCCGGGCCCGTGCCGCCGAAGCGTCGACCGGGAGTGATTGCGCGGATGTCATCGTGAGCTCCTTCTTCCTGGGGCCGCGACCGGCGGAATGCCAGTCCGTACCAACGAAACAGACAGGTCTGTCTAAGTAGTGCCTTGATATAGACAGACCTGTCTGTTAACGTCAAGCGCCATGTCGACGAAAGCTTCAACGACCGGCGGATCGCCGCGGGACCGCCTGCTCTCCGCGGCGAACGAGCTGTTCTACGAGGAAGGGGTGCGGGCGGTCGGCATCGACCGGGTCATCGAGCGGGCGGGCGTCGCAAAAGCGTCTCTTTACAGCACCTTCGGCAGCAAGGAGGAGCTGGTCCGGTCATACCT
>DASYCK010000268.1:0-9365 GCA_036500205.1 Polyangia bacterium
AAGCAGGGCGTGATCGCGTACAAGATTGCCGCGCATGCCGCCGACCTTGCCAAGGGGCACCCCGGCGCCCGTGACCGCGACGATGCGCTGTCGAAGGCGCGCTTCGAGTTCCGCTGGCAGGATCAGTTCAACCTGTCGTTCGATCCCGAGACGGCGCAGGCGTATCACGACGAATCGCTGCCGGCGCCGGCGGCCAAGGGCGCGCACTTCTGCTCGATGTGTGGACCGCACTTTTGCTCGATGAAGATCACCGAGGACGTCCGCAAGTACGCCGCCTCCACCGGCGTCGACGAGGGGAAGGCCATCGAGGCAGGGCTGGCCGCGAAGGCGGCCGAGTTCAAGCGGGCGGGAGAGAACCTCTACGCGCCGGTTGCCAGCTCCGATCCGGACGTCTCGCTCGGATGACCCTCCCGCCTTCTGCTCGGTCGTTGGGGCGCGGGGGGCTGGCGCTCGCCGTCTGCCTGGCCGGGCTGTCTTCGGGCTGCACGACGCCGGGTGACGATCCGGGGCCACCCATTCCCGTCGATCCGGCGCAGATCTACGCGCAGATGTGTGCCCGCTGCCACGGTGGCGACGGGCGCGGCGATCCCGAGATCAAGAAGACGCTGCCAGTGCGTGACTTCTCGGATCCCCAGTTCCAGGCGCGCGCCACCACCGACGAGATCGGCCGCACCATAATGGCCGGGAAAAACCAGATGCCCGCGTTCGGCGGCATGCTGTCGATGCCCAAGATCCAGGCGATGTCGGGCTATGTGCGGCGGCTGGGAAGACAGCCACAGCGCGCGCCGTAGCGCCGCGATCTTGCCGGTTTCGCGGCGTCGTGAAGCGGCGCCGGCGCACTCGGCGCTTGCGCGAGTGGCCCGGGATCGCACAGAATCTCGGCCGTGCCGCTCAGGATTCGCGTTGGGGCAGGCGGACATGGACATGGACATGGACATGGCTCGCGCGGCGGGTTGCGCGTCGCCTTCGCGCTGGCGTTGCTTCTGCCGCTGTTCGCCGCGCTGACGGTGCAGGCGCGCGGGGATGACGCGGCGGACGCCCGGCGCCACGCCCAGCGGGCCAGCAACCTCGCCGCCTCGGGAAAGTGCCGGCAGGCGGTGGCCGAGCTCGACAAGGCGATGGCGATCCTTCGCGATCCGGCGCTGCTCTTCAACAGGGCCGAGTGCCATCGCAAGCTGGGCGACGTCGACGCGGCGCTGGAGGACTACCGGCAGTTCCTGTCGGATCTGCCGAAGGCACCGAACCGCGGTGAGGTCGAGAAGCGGATCGCCGAGCTGTCGCAAAAGGAAAAGGCGCCGCCGCCCGCGGCGGTCGTGGCCGCTCCGCTCCCGAGGGTGGAAAAGACGGAACCGGCGCCGCCCGCCCCGCGAGCGCCGGTCGAGGCGGCCGTCGCGCCCCACGAGGTTTCGGTGCCGCCGGCCGCCGAGGCGGCGCGGGCCACCGCCGACTCGGCGCCGAATCCCGCCCTGGTGTTGACGACCCCGGCCGACACGTCGTCGTCGCAGGACGGCGGCATCGCCACCCGGCCCTGGTTCTGGATCACCATCGCGGCCGTCGTGGTGGCGGCGGGGGTGGGGACCTTCGTGTTGCTCAGCCGAGACAGCACCAACATCCCCTCGAGCGCGCTGGGGAACTACAAATTCTGATCATGCGAAGATTTTTCGAAGGGCTCATTTCCTTGCGCGTGGGGCTGATGCTCGCGGGAGCAGCGGCGCTGGTGGTGAACTGCTCGCAGTCCGACACGGTCGTCCTGGTCCGGGTGATCGCCACCATGCCGATCGATCCAGTCGCTCGCCTACACGCGACGCTGACCATCGGCGGACAGACGCACACCAAGGACATCCCAGCGCAGCCGGGGACGATCGCCCTGCCGACCAGCTTCACGCTTCAGCTCGCGCGCTCGTTCTCGGGGGATCTCACCATCGTCATCGAGGCGCTCGACGCCTCGTCGAACCACGTCGCCACCGGAACCCACGTGCTGTCCGCGATAAAGGTCGGCGAGGAGAATCAGGTCACCATCGATCTGGCGCCGGCCGTCGCGACCGACGGCGGGATGGACGATGGGGCGCCTGACGCCGCCGGCACGGGGGGCGTGGTGGGAACGGGCGGAGCCCTCGGAACGGGCGGTATCGGCGGAGGTGGCGTCTCGTCGGGCGGCGTCGGGGGCACCCTCGGCACGGGCGGTGCCGGCACCGGCGGCGCGGGCGGACGGGGCGGGGCGGGCGCCGTGGCGGGCCGGGGCGGCGCTGGAGGCGCGGGACACGGGGGCAGTGCGGGAGGCGGCGCGCCCGGCACGGGCGGCGCCGGCACGGGCGGCGTGGTCGGCACGGGCGGCATGAACGGCACCGGTGGCGCCGGCACGGGGGGCGTGGTGGGAACGGGTGGCATCACGGGAAGCGGCGGGGTCACGGCCACGGGTGGCACCAGCGGAGGCGCCGGCGCCGGGGGCTCGGCGGCGGGGGGCGGCGGCGCGCCGGGAGAAACCGGTGGAGCGGCCGGCGGCGACGGCGGTGGCGCGGGCGGTCAGGGCGGCAGCTCCTGACGCGATTGCGTTTTCCCCTGGCCGTTTCCTAGGCCATTCTTCCCGCCATGACGATTGCCCTGCCCGTGTTGTCGAATCAGCCTGTCGCGGTCCGGATCCCAGATCCGACCCGGGCCGAGCTGACCGACTTTTCCGACTGGCGCTGGCAGCTCCGCAACCGGCTGTCGACGAAGGCGGAGCTCGCCGAGCTGCTGTCGCTGACCGCCGACGAAGACGCCGCCATGGACGCGGCGCCGGGGCTGTTTCGGGTCGGCATCACCCCCTACTACTTTTCGCTCGTCGATCGCGGCCATCCCGATTGCCCCGTTCGCATGCAGGTCGTTCCGCGTTCGCGCGAGCTGGTGGTCGAGGAGGGGGATCTGGTCGACCCGCTGGGGGAGGACGCTCACTCACCGGCGACCGGAATCTTCCATCGCTACCCCGACCGCTGCCTGCTGCTGGCGGTCGACCGGTGCGCGATCTACTGCCGGCACTGCAACCGGCGCCGGCTGGTGGGGCAGGAGGAGTCGCCGATCTCACGGCGCGATCTGGACGAGGCGATCGGGTACATCCGCCGCACCCCCGCCATTCGCGACGTGCTGATCTCGGGCGGCGATCCGCTGACCCTGTCGACCGATCGGCTGGAGGACATCGTGGCCCGGGTGCGCGCCATCCCGCACGTCGAGATCATCCGCATCGGGACGCGGGTCCCCGTCGTCCTTCCCATGCGCATCGACGACGACCTGTGCGCGATGCTGCGCAAGTATCACCCGCTCTACATCAACACCCACTTCAACCACCCCAAGGAGCTGACCCCCCTCGCCCGCGCTGCCTGCGAGCGGCTGGCCGACGCGGGGATTCCGCTGGGGAACCAGACGGTGCTGCTGCGGGGGGTGAACTCGTCGACCCGGGTGATCCGGAAGCTGTTCACCGAGCTGCTGAAGGTGCGCGTGCGTCCGTACTACCTGTTCCAGGGGGACGTCGCGGCGGGGACGTCGCACCTGCGGACGTCGGTCGAGACCGGCATCGAGATCATGCAGAACCTGCGCGGCTGGATCTCGGGGCTGGCGATTCCGCACCTGGTGATCGACACACCGGGCGGCATGGGCAAGGTCAACATCGGTCCCGACTACGTGGTGGCGCGCGGTGCCGACAAGTGGACCCTGCGCAACTACGAGGGGCGCCTGGTCGACTACCCCCAGCCCCACGAGAAAGACGCCACCTGCCGCTACGACGAGGTCTACTTCGGCGACAGCGCCAGTTAGGACTCAGTCCCCGCGCTGGGGCAGAACGGGGCGAGCGAACAGCTGGCGCAGTCCGGCTTGCGCGCGAAGCAGACCCGACGGCCGTGCCAGATGATCTGATGTGAAAAGCGGATCCACCGCTCGTGCGGGATGACGCGCATCAGATCCTCTTCGATCTTCTTCACGTCGGTGGCGCGGGTGAGGCCGAGGCGCATCGCCAGCCGTTGCACGTGCGTGTCGACGACGATCCCCTCGGCGAGCCCGAACGCAGTCCCCAGGACCACGCTGGCCGTCTTGCGCGCGACGCCCGGAAACAGGATCAGCGCCGCGAGGGTGCGGGGAATTTCCCCGGCGTGGTCGGCCCGCAGCGCCCGGGCGGTCGCTTTCAGGTTCTTGGCCTTCTGGCGGAAGAAACCGGTCGTCCGGATCAGCTCTTCCAGCTCGGGAAGCTCGGCCTCGGCCATGGCGGTGGCGTCGGGGAAGCGGCGGAACAGCGCCGGCGTCACCCGGTTCACCCGCTCGTCGGTGCACTGGGCCGACAGGATCGTCGCGCACAGCAGCTGAAACGGCGTGTCGCGATCCAGCTCGCAGTCGACCTCGGGATAGAGGTCCTCGAGGCCGTCGAGGATCGACTGGACGCGGGCCGGCTGGGGGGGCCACTTGCCCTTGGCCGGGCGGCGCGTCGCCTTGGTGACGGCCTTCGGCTTGGCGGAAACTCGGCGCCTCATGCCCGCGGGGTTATAACACCGGGGCCGGAACGCGAGAGCCCATGGACGAGACCCCCGAAGAGCTGGAGACCATTCGCGCCGAGGCGGCGGCGATCGACATCCATCAGTACCAGAAGCGATTTCGGGCGCTGAAGGCGATCGGGCTGGGCGCCGCCGGCGCCGGCCTGGTCTGGCTGGTGATGATCATGATCGACAGCCGCCGCAACCCCTGTGACCGGGTGCGCGACCACTTCTGCAAGAGCGAAGGCAAGGCCGGCATCAGCTGCCGGATGTACGACGCCATCGCGAAGGAGTCGGTCGAGGACGACAGTCAGCAGATGCGCCGGACCATCCGCGCCCAGTGTCAGACGAAGATCGACCGGATGAAAGAGGAGGACGGCGTCGTCGTTCGCTGAGCGTCGCGTTCGCTACGGATACGGGAACTTGGTGACCAGCTTGCCGGCGCCGATGTCTCCGCCGTCCCCCGGATCGTCCGCCGAGAAGCTTCCGGTGAAGGTCTGCGGGGGCTTTCCCGCCTTCTGCACCGTCACGACGTAGGTGACCGCCGCGGGCGTGCAAGCCTCGTAGTTGTCGATGAGCACCTGATACGAGCCGTGGGGGGCGGTGCCGCTCAACCAGCGGACGTTCTCGTTGTCGACGCCGTCGATGACGCACCCGGCGTTCGAGTCGAGATCCAGCCGGCCCCCCTCGGGAGAGACGTCGTCCTCGTAGTAGATCTCGAAGTTGTTGGGATCGATGACGTGCAGGTCGATGTCGTTGTCGACGTTCCACGACACGCTGATCTGCAGGTCGCCCGTCCCCACGGAGGTGACGTTGGCCTGCAAGGTGGCGGGCTCGCTGACGTCGCCGGCGGCGTCCACCGCTTCGAAGATCAGCGACAGCTCGCTGGGGAGCAGCTGCGCCAAGGTCAGCAACACATCCGCGATCGAGCTGCCCGCCGGCACCGTCAGCGCGTAGTAGCCGTCGCTGCCCACCACCCCCACGTAGATCTCGACGATGTCGTCCGACGCCGTGATCGTGATCTGCGTCGAGCCGCCGTTGATCACGTCGCGGGCCGACGGCACCGAGACAGTCAACGCTCCGTGCGGCACCGGCAGCGCCCCCACGTGATAGACGGCGGGCGTTCCGTCGATCGAGCCCACGCCCGTGAGCTGCGCCTTCGCACCTCCCCCACCGCTGCCGCCCCCACCGCACCCAACCAAGCAGACGGCCGCGATGGCCGCTCCTACCCTGAACCCGTGACGCCGCTCCATGGCGCCGAGAATATCGCAGGGAGATTCAGGTGGTGAAGATTTTGCCCGGATTCAACAGCCCAGCCGGATCCCACAGTCGCTTCAGGCGCTTCTGCCAGTCGATCACCTCGGCCGACTGCTCCCAGGCCATGTACTTCGCCTTGGCGATGCCGATGCCGTGCTCGCCCGACAGCGTCCCGCCCAGATCCAAGGTGGCGCGGAACAGGTCAGCGAGGGCGGCCTCGATGCGCTTGGCGACGCCCGCGTCCTTGGGATCTTCGTCGGAGAGCACGTTCACGTGCAGGTTGCCGTCGCCGGCGTGGCCGAACGTCGCCGTGGGTAGCTTGTACCGACCCGAGATCTCGTCGACCCGGCGGAGTAGCTCGGCGATCGAGCCGGTGGGGACCACCACGTCCTCGGACTGCTTGTAGCGGTGGGCCTCGCGCAGCGCGACCGAGCACAGCCGCCGCGTCTGCCACAGCCGCTCGCGGTCCGCCTCGTCGCGGGCCACGATCACCTCCTGCGCGCCCACGTCCTCGCACAGGCTTCCGCAGCGCAGGATGGCCGACTCCAGCGCGTCGGCCTCGCCGTCGAGCTCGATGAGGACGATGCTGCCCGCGCCCGCCGGGAAGCTGAACGGGGCGCGCGGCCGGACGTGATCGAGCGAGGACTTGTCCATCAGCTCGAGCGCGCGCGGGCGGAAGCCGCGGCGAATGATGCTGCTGACGGCGCGCCCGGCGGCGACGGGATCGGGCATCACCGCGATCAACGCGGCGGCCGCCTCGGGCTTGCCCACGAGGCGAACCGTGATCTCGCTGGTGACGCCGAACGTCCCCTCGCTGCCCACGAACATCGCCACCAGGTCGTAGCCGGTCACGCCCTTCGGCGTCTTGCGGCCCAGCTTCAACGTCTCCCCGCCCATCAGCGTCACCGTCATGCCCAGGGTCCAGTCGCGGGTCACCCCGTACTTGAAGGCGCGCGGCCCGCCGGCATTCTCGGCGACGTTGCCCCCCATCGAGCAGAACGCCAGGCTGGCCGGATCGGGCGCGTAGAACAGCCCCTGGGCCTCGACCGCCGCCTGCAGGTCGCCGTTTATGACGCCCGGCTCGACGACGGCGATCCGATCATCGGGATCGATGACCTTGATCCCTTTCATCGCCTCCGTGGAAAGCACCAGCCCCCCGCGCACGGCCAGCGCGCCCCCCGTCATCCCACTCCCCGCGCCCCGCGGCGTCACCGGCACTCCATGCTCGGCCGCCAACTTCAGGACGATCTCGATCTCCTCCCGAGACCGCGCCAGCACCGCCGCCTCGGGCAAGAACCGCCCCAACCGAGACTCGTCCGTCGCGTAAACCTCCAGCTCCTCCCCCTGAACAACCCGCCCCGCCCCCAATTCCCGCGTCATGAGCTGATAAACATCAACGCCCATCAGCTCATTCTCCTGGTCAGCCTTACTTTTTGCCGGACCGTCAGAGCGCCGTCAGGCGCGAGTCTTCCCCTGGGAGGCGCGGCTTCGCCGCCCCGGCTCACCTCAGAAAAAGGGGGGTCTCGTAGGGGGGACGTAGTCCCCCCTACGACGCTAGACGCTGAACGAGCTGCCGCAGCCGCAGGTCGATTTGACGTTCGGGTTGATGAACTTGAACCCGGCGCCATGCAGACCCTCGACGTAGTCGACCTCGGTGCCGACCAGGTACATCAGGCTCATCTGGTCGCAGATCAGCTTGACGCCCTTGACCTCGAAGCTGCGATCCATGTCCTGCGACTGGTCGAAGTACAGATCGTAGGAGAAGCCCGAGCATCCGCCGCCTTGCACCTTCAGGCGCAGCGCGTAGGTGTCCTCGATGTTCTCTTCGCCGCGGATCTCGTTGATCTTTTCGGCGGCCTTGTCGGACAGCAGCACCAGCGCGGGCTCGGCTTCGACCGCCGGCTCGATCACGGGAGAGACTGACTTGGAAAGTTCTTCGGTAGCGCCTAGCGACATGGGATCTCCTTGGAGGGTGAGTATAGGTGCGCGAGGTCGAGGGTGCCACTCGGGGCAGGACCCGCGTTGGAAAAGAGGTGTGGCCGTCTGTTATTCGGCCGTTCGAGGCCCTTTGATGCCTGCTGCTCCCTTGCGGTTCCACAGCCGGCGCAGCCAGCCGTGCTCCTGCTGCATTCGTTTCTGCACGGCCAGGATCCCTTCTAGCAGAGCTTCGGGGCGCGGGGGGCACCCCGGCACATAGATGTCGACCGGGATGACCTGGTCGATCCCCTTCAAGACGCTGTAGGCGAGCTGGAACAGCCCGCCGCAGTTCGAGCAGCTACCCATCGAGATCACGTACTTGGGCTCGGGCATCTGGTCGTAGAGCATCTTGATGCGGGTGGCCATCTTGTACGTGACGGTGCCGGCCACGATGATCAAGTCGGCCTGGCGCGGCGAGGCGCGCGGCGCCATCCCGAATCGCTCGAGATCGGTGCGTGGCCCCCCCGTCTGCATCAGCTCGATGGCGCAGCAGGCGGTGCCGAACAGCAGGTACCAGGCGGAGTTCTTGCGCGCCCAGTTGAGGACGTCCTCGACCCGGGTGACCAGGAAGCCGCTGTTCTGTGCCGTGCCGTCCATCTGCATGGGAATCGTCTGTTACCTTAACCCGGATAGCCCGCGAATCACGTCACCTTTGTCTAGTTTGATCATCCAAGTTGTTCGCGGTAGGAGACCACACATGAGTTTTGGCGCATTGCTGAAGGACGTAAAGTCGAAGATTCGCGAAGTGGATGTCGAGACGGTCAGCCAGTCGCTGGCGGCCCGCGGCGGCAAGTCGGGGGACGGCAACGGGGCCGGTCCCATCGTCATCGACGTTCGGGAGAAGGACGAGTGGACGGAGGGCTACATCCCGGGATCGCGTTGGATTCCGCGCGGTTTCCTCGAGCTACGCATCGAGGACCAGGTCCCCGAGCGCTCCTCCGAGATCATCCTGTACTGCGCGGGCGGAACCCGGTCGGCGCTGGCGGCGCACGCGCTGTCCGAGCTCGGCTACACCAACGTCAAATCGATGGCGGGCGGCTTCACGGCCTGGAAGCGGGCGTTGCACCCCTACGACAAGCCGTTCGTCATGACGCCCGACCAGAACCTGCGCTACGCGCGGCACACCATGCTGCCCGAGATCGGCGAGGCCGGTCAGGTGAAGCTGTTGAAGGCGAAGGTGCTGTGCCTGGGCGCCGGCGCGCTGGGCTCGTCGGCCGGCATCTACCTGGGCGCGGCGGGCATCGGCACCCTGGGCTTCATAGATGACGACGTGGTCGACGCTTCCAACCTGCAGCGGCAGATCCTGCACGCCACCGATCGCATCGGCACCCCGAAGGTCGAGTCGGCGCGCAAGGCCATCAACAGCCTGAACCCCGACGTGAAGGTGGTGGCGCACGCCACGCGCCTGTCATCGGAGAACGTCCTCGACATCATCAAGGACTACGACGTCATCATCGACGGCGCGGACAACTTCCCCTCGCGTTACCTGCTGAACGACGCCGCGCTGAAGCTGGGCAAGCCGGTGATTCACGCCAGCATCTATCGCTTCGAGGGTCAGGTCACCGCGTTCATCCCGAACCAGGGACCCTGCTACCGCTGCCTCTACCCGTCGCCGCCGCCGCCGGACATGGCGCCGTC
>DASYCK010000269.1:0-8747 GCA_036500205.1 Polyangia bacterium
CTCTTTGCGCTCCAGCAATCCCAGCTGGAAGTTTTTTGCCAGCGAGTCGTCCTCGGCGGTCAGGAGTCGTGACGTCTACAAGACGCCGGCCACGACGAACATCCTGACGTCGAGCGACAACCAGTGCTCGTCGTACGACAACAGCGTGGTCTCCTGGGGAACCAGCGCGGAGGGCTCTTGGTCGTCCGTCAACAGCCGCGCCTTCATCGCCGGCGAGTTCATCTGGACCGGCTTCGACTACATCGGCGAGCCGACGCCTTATGGCTGGCCGTCGAAGAGCTCGTACTTCGGCGCGATCGACACCGCGGGCTTTCCGAAGGACATCTTCTACTTCTACCAGAGCAAGTGGAACGCCGCCGGACCGGCCATGGTCCACATCGTGCCCATGGATTGGACCAACTGGACGGCCGGCCAGTCGGTCACGGTGCTCGTCTACTCGAACGCGGACAGCGTCGAGCTGTTCCTGAACGGCACCTCGCTCGGCTCGAAGACGACGAGCGCGACGACCGCGCACCTGCAGTGGTCGGTCAGCTTCGCGACGGGAACCCTGCAAGCAAAGGCCTCGAAGGGAGGTTCGATCGTCGCGACCGACACCGTGAAGACCGCCGGCGCGGCGGCGAAGTTGGCGCTCGACCCCGACCGGGCTTCGATGGCGGCCGACGGACGCGACCTGGCTTATGTCGAGGTGGACATAGCCGACGCGCAGGGTGTGGTCATCCCGAAAGCCAACGACACGATCAGCGTGAGCGTCAGCGGTCCGGGCGCGCTGGTCGGTCTCGACGCCGGCGATTCGACCAACCACGATTCGTACAAAGGCACCTCGCACGCCGCCTTCAACGGCAAGCTGATGGCCATCATTCAATCCACCACGACGGCCGGCGCCGTGACCGTGAAGGCGACCTCGGGCTCCTTGACCTCCGGCGCGGTCACCATCATGACGCAAGCGCCATGATGGCGAGCCTGGCGTGAGCCGCCTCGATGACGGCTCACGGCACGCAACGCCGTATCCGGAAGAGGATGGGTACGAGAGCGACGAACCGGATCAGGTGCCCGCGGGGCTGACCTGATCCGCCGGTCGCGGGAGGGCCCCCCGACCCTCCCACGACCGACGACCGGTAAACTGTCCCTGCGATAAGATATTGAGCCCCGACGGGACTTCTTGGCCCCTCGGTCGCGCATTCCCGACCGACGTCCGGCGTAATTGCTTCTCTCGGTGGTAGCTGTCGGAGTCCGGTCGTTTTGTGCAACGAAATCTGTCGGCCCGTGTCACGAGCGCCAACGGCTTCCCCTGCAACGACTGGGACTCCGATCAGGGGTGGTTCCCGGTCGTGGCGGCGTCGTCCGGAAGTCCCGAGGTGAACCCGTCTGGGTCCGCGCGCGCCTACGGCTCCAGCCGTTGTGCGGCCTCGACACGCCCCGTGCCGACGATGGCTACGAGGCGTGCGACGGTTGCGACCACGTCATCACGGTGTGGGCCTGGCAACTTCGCCTCGGCGGCGCCGCATGGCTACGGCCAGCAGCACGAGCCCCACCCCGCTCAGCGTTCCGCTTGGCGACGCCGAGGACTCGAGATCGCAGGCGCAGCCTGCCTGGCCACCGCCTATCTCCGTCGACCGTGAGCCACCCGCGCCACCGGTACCAGCCGGCGCGTTGCCGCCGCTCCCGGGGCTTCCTCCCGAGCCAGGCGCGCTCCCTCCCGTGCCCGAGCCGGCAGGCGCCCCCCCTGACGCCGACGATGTGCCGCCGCTCCCCGAACGTCCCCCCGTGGCCGAAGCGCCGCCCGAGGCCGTGTTTCCGCCCGCGCCGTTGCTCGCGCCCGTTCCGGTACTTCCCCCGTTCCGTACCGGAGAGCCGGCCGATCCTCCGCTCCCCCTCGTGACTCCGGCGCCGCCCGAACCGGTTGCCGGACCGGTCCCCCCAGCGCCGCCATTCTTCCCACCGCTGGCGCCGCCGCCCCCGCCACCAGCGGCGCCCCCACCGTCCCCGCCGGAAATTCCGCCCGTGCCGCCTCCACCGCCACCGAGTGGCGTCAAGCTGACGCGATACCCATCGGTATTGTTGGTGCCGGGGACCGAGATTACGATCTGATCGTTGACGATGGTGACGTCCGTCGTTTGCACGACGCTCGTGGCTTTCACCACCGTCGTCCGGTTGACGAACGGCGTGTGTTCGACCACGAGGTGGACCGTGCTGCCGAAGATCCCCGCACCGCCGAAGCCCTTGACGACAACCTGGACGGAGCCGTCGTTGACGCCCCCGAACAGCACGCTGGCGCTCCTGGCGACGCCGTCCAGATTGGCGAAGCCGTCCAGCGCGGCGCTGTCTCCCGCGTTCGCTGGGGTTGTGGAGATCATGTCGCCAGCCATGTCGCCATACCACTTGTAGAACCACCAGCCACCGTTGGGGTCGGTGTTGGTCGCCAGCAGGCTGCCCAATCGACCTGGGTGACCGACGTCCCAGAACGAGATGCACGCGCTGTCGACACCCAGTCGCTCGAACTTGGCGATCAGGGACGCCGACGCTCCCGGCTGCCCTTCGACGGTCAGATCGGCCCTGCCGCTGTATTCGTTGATGCTGATGGGTAACGGACCGATGCCCAGCTGCTTTTCCAGACTGCGATAGGACTGGACGTTCCCTGTGACGTTTCCGCCGCTCAGCTCGTGCCAGCCGATGATGTCGGGAAGGCAATTGTTCGTCTTGCAGAACGACAGGAAACTCTGGAGATATGATTGATTGAAGTAGGACGTCGAGGGCCCCGTGATCTTGATTGTCGGATCCAGGTGGCGTAGCTCGTCATATGTCTGCTTCCAGAAGTCGTTGAACGCGAGGCTTGCGTTCTTCCAGGTCCCGTCGGGCTCGTTCCAGATCTCGTACGCATAGATGTTGGTGAGGTTCGCGGTCTGCCGGCGCGACACCGTCTGTTCCAGCTTGCCAAACCAATCGCTGACGTTCGTGAACGCATAGGGCCAACTCGGGAACCAGTCGGCCAGGCGGATGGTGACCCTTGCGCCGAGCGCCGCCACGCGACCCGCGACGACGATCGCATCGCCGATCGGTTGCTGCACGTCGGCGGCAGGGCTGTTGAACATGTTGGGGCGCAGGGGAGCGAGCAAGGCCGTGACGTCAGCGGGCTGCTTCTCGAGCACGCCGTAGAGCGACCCGCTCGCGACATGGGTGACCGGGCCGAGCTTCGCCGCCAGATCTACCGTCAACGGGGTGGCTGCGTGCCCGACGGTGCTGGCCATCCCCAGGACCCACATGACCGGGATGGCCAGCCAGCGGGGCCTGCTCGCCGCACGACGCGTCCGCCCCGCAATCTGAACGGTTGTCTCAGCCCACCGCGGTCGTGTCCCGTGCATGATGGCTATTGTCCGCAGGCGGGGGTTCGTGTAGCGGAATCCTCACAGCGGGTGGGCCTTGAGGACGGGCCAGGCGATGCTGGCGTTGCCGGCCTCCTGACCGCCTCCGGCCTTGGTGCAGAGGACCACCTGAACCCCGCCCTGGCACGCGGCGTACGTCGAGCAACCGTTGGCGTCCGCGGCCGACGGTGCGTCGGTGCAGGCGTCGATCTGCGCCCACTTCTGAAATGTCGCCTGCGCGCCGAGGAACGTGACCGGCATTCCCGGTATGACGGAAGACGATCCCCCGGCGTACGGGACCAGGGTGTCCGCGCTGCCGCGAAACGAGATGACCGTGATGGGGCGAGGAGGCTGGCAGTCGTTCACGTTCTCTTCGAGGAGGTCGAAGGCGGCGGGCGCGACCGCCGCGAATACCTCGGCCGCCTGACACGCGAGGTAGTGCGCCATCCCACCACCCATCGAGACCCCGACCGCATAAATGCGGCTTGGATCGAGGCAAGCCGTCTTCTGCACCTGAGCCACCAAGGCTCTGGCGAACCCGACGTCATCGACGTTCGCGACGCAGCAAGGACCAATGTTCCAGGCCGTGCCCGAGGGCCCCGACAACCCGTCTGGAAATGCCATGATGACGCCTTCAGGGTCGGTCTGCGCCGGGTAAGGCGAGGAGGCTCTTTCGCGAGCTCCCGTTCCGGTGACCGCGTGAAAATCGACGACCAGAGGGACGGGGCTTTGCCCGTCGTAAGCCGCCGGGACGTGCAAGACGTAGCTACGCGTCACCGCGCCGACCTGCACCGTCTCGTTGGTGTCGCCGGGACTCAGCGCCAACATCGGACAGACCGCGTTCGTGTCGCTGCCGCTGCCACCGTCGCTGCCGGCCCCCCCGGTGATGGCATCCAGATCGGCCCGCGTGCAGCCGGAGGCGACCAGGATCGGACCCAGCAAACCGATGAACGCCATGCGCGCGACGGGCCTCACATCCACGCTCCGATCGTCAGCGTCAAGAGCACATTGGGCCGGCCGGAGGTCGCCACCACCCGATCGGCGAAGCGTACGGCGAGATAGGGCTCGGCAATCTGGAGGTGCGCAGCCGCCGTGAAGAAGAAGCGTTGGGCGATGCGAAGCTGCGCCCCCAGGGATGCATCGAGCAAGAGCGACCACCGCTCGGCATGGCGCCCCTGGTTTGGTGATTGGGCCTGACCGTCGACCGCCGTGTGGAGCGCGCCGGCGGAAAGCGCGACCAGCGGTCGCAACCGCTGGTGGGAACGGAAGCGATAGCGAGCGCCGACGATTCCGTAGTCCTGAATGACCCGAGCGCTGCCGATCGTGCCATCGACGGTAGGATGCGTCCCGAGGCCAGCCGCCGTGAGTTGCGCGGCCCACCGCTGGTCCAGCGCCCATGTGACACGCCCGAGCGGCGAGAGCGCGGGCCCAACACCGTCGAGGGTGGCCGTGGCGGCGGCGCCAGCCTCGACCTCGAAGCGCTCGGGCCACCCGGCCAATGGCCCTGGTTCCACGACATGAACGACCGTGTCGGGTGGCGCCACGGCCGAAGCGGCGCGGCGTGCCGACGCGGCCAGTGCCATCTCGAGGAGGGTGGACCGCAGCAACTCGACGGCTCGAATGGCCAGTGTGTCGGGCGGTCGCTGGGACTGCGGTTCGCGGGATAGTCTCTTCACCAGCCATCGTCCTGTCACCTTGTCGACGACGTGGACCTCGATCGACGCTGGCACCTCGTCGCCCAGGACGGGGCCGATGGCGATCACGGCATCGACGTCGGGGCGGGTCGTCAGGCCGTCCCGCCAGGAGTCGGAGGCGCCGCCTGGGCCAGCCCGGCTGTCCGAGGCTGGCGTGTCGATGATCTGGCTCTCGAAACCGACAGAGGTCAACTCGCCCTGAAGACGCACCAGCATCTCGACGACGGCGGGCGGTGAGGTCGCCGGCCGTACGACCGCCACCGTCGCGGCGTGCGCCAGCAAGGCGATCAACGGAACCGCCGAGGATGGGACGATGATGAAACTTATGCGGAGCAGCGCCACGTCGAAAGCACGTTCAGGGGACGTGTCGAAGGGCGCGCGCCGTTCCCGCATAGGTGCCTGTCGGGAACCGCCGCAGGTACTCCTCGGCCATCGGCGCTGCCTGGGACGCGCCCCCCATGTCGCGCGTCAAGATCATCTCTCTGCCGAGCGCCTCCGCGGCATACGTCCCCTCCGGCGCACGAGCCAGATACTCCTCATACCACCGCAGCGCCTTCGCGGTCCCATGCTCGATCGATTCCTCCACGCGCCCGAGGAGGAACGCGGCGTCGAGCGAGCGGGTGGAGGCCGGAAAGCGCCGGCGCGCCGCCAGCAGAGCCTCGCGCGCCAGTTCCATTCGACGTCGGTAGCGGGCGGCGTCGGCCAGCGCGAACAGCTCCTCGTTCGACGCCCCCTCCAGGGTCTTCTTCAAGCCCGCCCGCTCGACGTCTCCGAGTATCTCGCCGAGACGCCCCGCCGCCAGGGCCTCGGCCCAGTGACGCCTGCTCTCCCTGGCCCCCAGGACAACGCCCGTCGTCAGTCCCGGAACGCCAGGCCGCTCCGAAGACGCTGGCGACGACGGTCGCTCACCTGGCGGACCTGGGGCGCGCGTCGGCGGAACGACCGGCGCCCGGCCGACCAAGGCTGGGGAGACGAACTGGGGAGAAGGTACCGCGTCGCTCCGTGCCTCCTCCGGCTTCAGCGCCGTGATCATCGTCTCCGCGTTGGGCAAGTCCACGATGAGTCGGTGACC
Source organism: Polyangia bacterium (assembly GCA_036500205.1). Lineage (GTDB taxonomy): Bacteria > Myxococcota_A > Polyangia > Fen-1088 > Fen-1088 > DASYCK01. The sequence goes on from DASYCK010000269.1 coordinate 6,126, forward strand.
GGCCAGCAGGGTAATGTCGCCGCCCGAGATCGGACCACTGACGGTCACGCGACCATGCCGTAGCTGCAACTCGAACCGTTCGGTCGCCACGTCCCACGAGACGGTGAAAGCCGTCCCCTTGACGGTGACCAGGAATGGTCCGACGTCCACCAGCCACTTTCGTCCCGCGTGCGGGACAACCTCGAAGGAAGCCGTCCCGTGCTCGATGGCGATACGGGCGCCCGAGTCGTCGAGGGTTCGGATGCGACCGCGACTTCCGGGCATCAACACGAACTCGGTACCCCCGGTGAAGAACAGCTTCATCCCGGCGCCCCCCCACTCGCGCAGGTAGCCCCCGTCGATGACGCTGCCCCCCTCCACGCGATAGGCCAACGCCGGCAGGTTCGTGCCCCCCGGCGCCAGGAAAGCTCGGCCGATGGCGAGAATCGCCACCGCCGCCCCGGCCGCGATCAAGGACCAGCGCATCAGGGCTCCGCGGCGGGCCTTCGTGCCCGACAGGCGAGCGGTCACGGTCCGTAGACCCTGGTCGAGCTGACCGGCCGTCGGTGATCGCGCGGCGTCGCGGGCCAGTTCGGACAGCGCGACGACCACCCGCCTTCCCCGGGGCCCTCCCGTCGAGGGGGTCATGGATCAGCCCCCAGAAAACCAGGCAGACCGAGGTCGGTCTCGACCCAGCGGGCCAGCTTGTCGTTGGCGTGGAGCAACGACCGCTTGACCGTCGAAAGGGAGATGTCCATCCGAGCGGCGATCTCTTCGACCGTCATGCGCTCGAGGTGGCGCAGCACGAAGACCAGCCGATCGCGCGTCGTCAGGCGATCGAGCAGCCCGTAGAACCGGCGCAGGAGATCGCGCGATTCGACATCGACGGTTGCATGGCCGATGTCCTCCAGCGTCTCCGAACGGTGGAACGAAAGCCATCCGCGCGTCCGCTTGCGTCGAAGCTCGGTCTTCAGGACCCGAATGGCGAACGAGTAGACGAAGCTGCGAAGGCTGTCTGGCTCCCGGATTGTCTTGGTCTTGCGGAAGACGCGGTAGAACACCTCTTGGGTCAGGTCCTCGGACTCGGTATTCGAACCCATGGCCCGGGCGGCCATCACGCTGACCATCGGCGCGAAACGACGCCAGGTTTCGTGGAGCGCCCAGGCGTAGCCGTCCTTCAGGGCCCTCGCCAGATCCCCATCACTTATGGCGCGACAGTCCGGCCCCGGCACGAGGGAGATTGACGTGTGTGAAGGTCGAAGTGACATCGTCGGCGCGATACAGAGCGCGGCTCTCACGCAGTCGCAGGGGACCACCGAAATGGTCCATTCTTTTACGCCGCTGGCTGAACGAACCCGATGGGAAGCTGTCGATGGGTCGCGATCCGTGTGACGGCAATTTCAAAGATCGCGCTGGGCCATCCCTCGACGCGGAGCTGGCGCGGCGCGGCCGGCGTCCCCGTAAGGCCCCTGTGCCATGCCTGAGCCGAGCGTGCTACTTCCGCTCGTAAAAGGTGATGCTCACGCCGCCCGTGCCCCCGCCCGGCGAGGAGCTGAGGAACTTGCCATCGTTGAGGAACCCGTAGGGTCCGTCCGCGCGGGCCTCGAACGCCGGGACCAGACCGCTCGCCGGTCCGCAGTTGCGCACGATGATGAGCTCGCCGTCGCTCGGCGCCAGCGTGTAACGGGCGTCCAGCGTGGTTCCCGCCGACGCAGCGAGCTGGTAGTCCGCGCCACCGCCGAGAATCGCCCCCGAGACCTTTCCGGTCGTCGTCCCCCCGGTGATCGGAATGATGTTGCGGCTGCCTCGCTTTCCGCCGCTGACCGAGACGGTGGAGCCGAGCGTGACGTTCTCTGTGAACACGCTGTTGCCCTTGCTGCCGCTTCCGCTCACGCAGTCCCACGACACGTTGGGCACGCCGACCGGATCCGTGAGCTTCACGACGGCTCCGCCGGCGGCCACCTTTGACACGTCGTAGATGTCGAGCCGGATGCTGTCGGCGCCGACGACCCGCGTGCCGACGAGCTTGGCGCTGTTGAGCCAGGAGTTCGCGGCGTTCGAGGTCGAGACCTCGATGTCGGGGACGATGCGGACGGCCGCGTCCCCGGCTGCCGCGACCCCGCAGTTCCGCATCAGGATGGTGGTGTTGTCGCTCGCCTTGAGGATGTTGATCTCTTCGAGCTCCATGGCGCCGGTCGACAGCGTCAGTTCGTAGTCGAGGCCACCCACGAGAACCGTGCCCTGCAGGCGATCGCCGGTGATCTGGCCGCCCTTCACGTCGAGCTGGCGACGATGGCCGAACTGGGTCTGTCCGACGTCGTGCGTGCCACCGAGCGTGAGTGTCACCGTGAACACGAGGGTGCCGGCCGTGGGGGGCGGGATACCATCGGGCATCCCGCAGGTCCACGACGGATCGGGGACGATTGTCGCGTCCGTGCCGCCCGCGCCGGTGCGGCCGCCCATACCCGTCCCGCCCTTGCCATCCATTCCGGCGCCCCCAGCGCGCCCGCCCGCGCCGTTACCGCCCATTCCAGCCGCGCCAACTCCCGTCGCACCGCCCGTGCTCTGCGCTCCCCCGCTCCCCGCCGCGCTGCCCCCCGTGCCCTGCGCTCCCCCGCTCCCCACCGCGCTGCCGCCTGTACC